>CAYQYG010000491.1:0-6492 GCA_964421485.1 uncultured Polyangiaceae bacterium
CATGGTCGCGATGGTCGTGCTCGATCGCCCGGCCGGCGCGCCGCCGCGCTGGCCGCCTGGATCGAGCGGCTCTGACCCGGCCGGAGGCCCCGGGGCCGGACGGGCCGCTCGTCCTGACGCCGCAATCTGGGATGAGGTCAGCCGACCAGGCGGGCGCGCGTGAGGCGCGCAGCGCCTCAATCGCGCAGCGCCTCGGCGAGCCGCTCCCAGCCGTCCGCGAGATCCTCGTCCGCCTCGCTGCGCCGCTCGATCTCCGGCAGGAGCTCCTTCCACGCCCCCGCCCAGCAGAGGTGCAGCACCGCGCGCCGCACGATCTGGTTATCGTGGCCCATCCAGCGCACCACGAGATCGCGCAGCTCGGGCGACAGCGCCCACGCCTCCAGGGCCGTCAGCATCCGCAGCGCGGACAGCGCGGCGCGCGGGTTCTTCATGCCCGCGGCCTTCACCTCGGCGAGGAGCTCCGCGCGCGTGAAATGCGGCAGGAGGGCCGAGAGCTCCCGCTCGAGCTCGGGCGCGCCCGTCACCGCCACGTAGGCCACGCCGAGGCCGTGGTCCTCGATCCAGCCGACCTCGCTGTCCGGCGCCGGCCGGTATACCCGCCGCGCAGGCCTCCCGTGCGCGCGCGCCTCGTCCGCCGCGAGCGCCCAGCCCAGCGCCGCCGCGCGCTCGTCGAAGACCGACCTCGAGGCCTCGGGGCGCAGCAAGATCCGCGCAGTCGTCGTCGCCATCACGCCTCCTCGTCCTCGTCGTCGTCCTCGTCCTCGTCCTCGTCGCCCTCCCCGTCGTCCCCGTACTCCTCGTCGTCCTCGTCGTCGTCGTCCTCTCCCTCCTCGTCGTCGTCGTCCTCGTCGTCCTCGTCCTCGCCGTCCCCCTCGGCGCCCTCCCCTCCTTCCTCGTCCTCGTCCTCGCTGTAGAGCCCCACCGGCTCGCCCATGTCGTCGAACTGCGGCGCCGCGATCCCGACGTCGAGCACGCGGTCGATGAGCGCGCGGAGCTCCGCGTCCTGCTCCTTCATGCCGAGGTCCTCGAGCAAGGACTCCCAGCCGTACTCCATGCAGAGGTTCGCGATCGTCCCGCGCACGACCGGCGACTCGTGATCGAGGTGCCGGCGGAGCAGCCGCAGCACGCCCAGATCGCTGTGCCGCACCGCCGCGATCACGCGCAGGTACGCCGCGACCGCGCCCGCGTCGGTCTGCTCCCCGAGCCGCGCCTCCAGCCACTCCGCCTCCGCGAACTCGAAGCCCACCAGCACCCCGACCACGTCGAGCGGCAGGTCCGTCGGGAAGCGGAGCCCGAAGCGCTCGTTGAACCGCTCGATCACGCACGCGTGCCGGCTCGGCCGGTAGCGGATCTCCCACACGTAGAGCGCCCGCTGGTGCAGCTCGATCGTGATCTGCGAGCGGCTGAACAGCGTCCGCCTCGTGAACCCGCAGATCCCGCCCTCGCGCTGCGCCCGCACCCGGCGGCTCATCCCCACCAGCTTGATCTGGTACCCCGGCTGCGGCGGGATGCGCTCCGGCCATGGATCATCCGCCGCCGCCGTGCCCCAGACCAGCGCGTCCACGTAAGGGCTGAACGCGAAGTGCCGGTCCAGCTCGTGCGGCCCCGCCTGCTCCATCTGCCCCGAGTACGGGCTCGGCACCCCGAGCTCGCGCAGGTAGCCCATGAACGCCCGGCTCACCCGCGGCAGCTCGAGCCGCGGCACGCGCCGCGACGGGTAGAGCTCCGCGAGCGCGTCCCGCAGCGCGCCCGCCTCCGCGGCGACCGGGATCCACAGGACCGGCGGCACCTCGGACGACGGCGCGAACAGGATCTCCTCGGGCCGCGCGGGATCGACGTAGAGCTCGCCGCGCGCCTCGGAGCCGTTCCTGTTCTGGACCGCCGGGCAGCGCGCGACGAGCAGCTTGCCGCGCGACAGCTCCCCGCACGCATCCCAGATCGCGTCGTTCCAGAGCGCGCCGAGCTGCCAGTTGCCCGCGTACCGCTCCGCGAGCGCCTCGCCGCCCTCGCGCGCCTCCTCCTCGGCGCACCACGAGACGCCGGCCGCGGCGAGCGCCGCGTCGTCGCGCAGCGCCGCGAGCTTCGCGAACCGATCGAGCCAGCCGAGGTCCTTCGGCGCCGGCGGCGCGATCCGCCGCGCGAGCTCCGGGTCGCCGCGCATGCCCGCGAAGCGCGTGTCTTCCCGCGCGCGCGCCGCGTAGGCGCGGTCCCAGCCGATCGCCTCGTCCAGCGCCGAGAGCGCGCCCGCCGCGTCCCCCGCCTCGGCCCGCAGCGCCGCGCGCGCGTAGAGCGCCGCGTGCAGGCTCGAGTCCACCTCGAGCGCCCGATCGATCGCCTCCAGCGCCGCCTCGCGCCTCCCCTCCCCCGCGCGCAGCCTCGCCAGATCGAGCCACAGCTCGGCCGACGCCTCGCGCTCGAGCGCGTCGGCGTACGCCTCCTCCGCCTCGCCCGCGCGCCCCAGCGCCCAGAGCGCGTCGCCCCGCGCGATCTGCACCTCGCGCATCGAGATGTCGTCGTCCTCCGGCGCCTCGTCCGCCAGCGCGTCGAGCGCCGCGAGCGCCCCCTCCGCGTCCCCCCCGCGCAGCCGCGCGCACGCCGCGAGGAACCGCCCCTTCGTCGCGAGCTCCTCGGAGCGCCCCGCGCGCTCGAACGCCTCCGCCGCGCCCCCCCACGCCGCCGCGCGGTACCGGAGCACGCCGAGGAGCTGCCACCCCGCGTCCGTCAGATCGTCGATGACCGCGAGGCGCTCGCACTCCTCGAGCTGCTGCGCGTCGTCGCCGAGGTCGAAGCCGCGGAGCCGATCCAGGATCTGGATCGCCGCGGCGAAGCTGGGGCCCGTATCCATTGCGCCCCCCCTTAAACGCGGCGCCGGGTCCGGGTCAAGCCGCGCCGCGGATCGACCGTTCTCCGGGCTCGAAATCTGCGCCCTCGGCGCCTCTCGCCGGGCGACCGCGTCCGGCTGCCCGGGGGTTTGGGGCGCAGGGCGCGCGCCACGTGGAGCGCGCCTCGCAGGGGGACCGTGGATGCCGGATCAGTTGCAGCTCACCGGCTTCACGTCGTACACGACGTCCCCGCCGCCGAGCCCCGAGACCGTCACGCGGTACGTCTTCCCCGCCTCGACGGTCCAGCCGCTCGGGTTCCAGGAGATCGCGTCCTGCGCGTAACCCTGCTGGAGGTTCTGGACCGCCACCTGGAGCGGCGTGTTGTCGTCCACACGGAGCACGCTGATCTGCGCATTCGGAATACCCGACAGCGATCCGTGGAACGTCCAGGTCCAGGACGCGATCTGGATCGGCACGAACCCCGGATTGGGCACCGCGACCCACGGCGGATTCGGTCCGCCGCCTGACATGCCGAAGACCCGGAGGCACTCCGCGTTGCCATAGGCGCCCCCGGTCTCCCAGTACCCGATCCCCACCGGCCCGAGCGGCGGGTTCACGATCCAGCGCCGGTGCCCCATGGTCGTCGCGTTGCCGTTGTCCTGCATGAACTGGTCAATCGCCTGCGCCGGATGCCCCGACCCCCAGGCGATGTTGCTCTGCCCCGCGCTCGCCGCCCCCTCCGGCGTGTAGCACGTCACCCCCGCCGGCGGCTGGTGCGGGCTCTGCGGCAGGCTGAAATCCCACCAGGCCTCGAGGTTGGCGCACTTCTGCGCGTCGGCGTCGTATCCCGGGTCGCTGGTCGTGGGCCCCAGCCCCGACAGCCACCGGAACATGTTGATCCGCACCAGCGTATCGACGATCGCCCCCTGCTTCAGGCTCCCCGCGTCGCATTGCGCCCCGCTCGCGACCACCGGATCCGGCTCGGTCACGACGTGCCCCTCCTGCCATTTCTGACAGACCTCCGCCTGCGTATGCGTGATCGGATCGCCCGGAGGCGCCGCCACGCAGGCCCCGCCTTGCTCCACGTATCCCGGGCTGCACACGCACGTCAGCGTCTGCGGCTCGCAATATTCATTGGCCCCGCAAGGCGCCGGGCACTCCGGCGTCCCCGTGCCCGTCCCCGTGCCCGTCCCCGTGCCCGTCCCCGTCCCCGTCCCCGTCCCCGTCCCCGTGCCCGTGCCCGTCCCCGTGCCCGTGCCTGTGCCCGTGCCCGTGCCCGTGCCCGAAGCCCCGGTCCCGCCCGCGCCCCCGCTCCCGATCTCGAGATCGTCCGCGCCGGTCAGGGCATTGCAGCCCGCCGCACCTGCGAGCGCGATCAGCGCGGCCGTCAAGCCTCTCCAGGAACCGCGGCGCGTCGACATGGGACCTCCGTGCGAGCGAGCCCATCGTACCGGAGCTCTGCCGCCGGGATCCACCGCTACCGCCGGCGCCCTCCGTCCGGCGACGCCCGAGCCCGGGCCGCACCTCGAATTTTACAGGGCCCCGGGAGGGCCGACAGAAATCATCACGACCCCTCGCCGATCCTCGCGCCTCGTTCGCGCATAGATCGGCTACGCTCGGGAGCTGCGCCGCTGGTCGGATGCCATGGCTGGAGAACAGGAGCTCGCGGATACGATGCTCTCGGACCGCGCCCGCGAGGCCCGTCGCGGGCCCGCGACCCCGCGCGCGCTCGAGCCGGGGATCCTCGTCGGCGGCAAATACGACCTCATCCGGCGCCTCGGTCGAGGAGGCATGGCCGAGGTATGGTTGGCCACGCACATCCCGCTCAAGACGGAAGTCGCCGTCAAGTTCCTGAGCGGCGACCTCGCCGAGGACTCCACGCTCGTGGCGGAGGCCTCGGCGCGATTCCGCTTCGAGGCCCAGGTCTCGGCGCGCCTCGGCCCCCGCAGCCGCCACATCGTCACGGTGCACGACGCCGACGTGCACGAGGGGCGGCCCTATCTCGTCATGGAGCTCGTCCAGGGAAAGGACCTCGGCCGGCTCCTCGAGGCCGAAGGGCCGCTGTCCCCCGCGCTCGTCGCGGACCTGCTCGATCAGATCGCCGGCGCGCTCGAGGCCGCGCACGGGTTCGGCATCCTGCACCGCGATCTCAAGCCCTCGAACCTCCTGCTCACCTCGGGCCCCGGCGGGCAGCCGGCGGTCAAGGTCGCCGATTTCGGCGTCGCGAAGGCGCTCGCCTGCGACGTCCCGCTCGATGACCCCAAGGCGACCCGGCAAGGCTCCCTGATCGGCTCGCCGCCCTACATGAGCCCCGAGCAGATCCTCGGCGACCTCGACCTCGACGCCCGCACCGATCTATGGGCCCTCGGCGTGGTCGCCTACGAGCTCCTGACCGGCCGCCTGCCCTTCTCCGCCGGCACGATCGTGACCCTCGCGGCCGCCGTCACGAAGGGCGCGTTCACCCCGCCCTCGGAGATCCGCCCGGATCTGCCGCGCGCGCTCGACCGGTGGTTCTCCCGGGCGCTCCAGCCCGCGCGGGCGAGCCGCTTCGCCTCTGCGCCGGAGATGGCCGCCGCGTTCCGCGCGGCGCTCGAGGGCCGGCCCCGCCGCAGGGCGGCCGCGTTCGCCGCGATCGGTATCGTGGCGATCATCGCCGGCGGGGTCGTCATTGCGCTGCTGGCCGCGCGAGGCGTCGCCACCGCTCCCGCGGCCGCTCCCGTGCCCGTATCCGCTCCCGTCTCCGTTTCCGCGCCCGCTCCCGTCTCCGTTTCCGCGCCCGCTCCCGTCTCCGTTTCCGCGCCCGCTCCCGTGTCCGTGCCCGTATCCGCTCCCGTTTCCGATCCCGCGCCCGCTCCCGTGTCCGCGTCCGCCGGCCAGGCCACCTCGCAGCGCGCGGTCCCGGCGCCTCCTGCCGGCAATGCGACCGGAGCGCCGGACCGCCCAAGATCCGCGCCCGGCGCGCCCTCGCGCCCGCCAAGGAGCTTCGATCCCAGTGACATCCAGTAGCCGCTCGCTCGCCCTCCGCCTCCTCGCCGCCGCCGCGCTGACGGCGGCCGCCATTCCCGCGCTCGCGGCCGACGGGGACGCGCGCACGTTCTTCGCGCAGGGCCGCAGGCTGCGGGCCGAGGGCAAGTGCGCCGAGGCGATCGTCGCGTTCCGGCGCGCGCTCGACCTCTACCCGCAGGGGCTCGGATCCATCAGGAACATCGCCGAATGCGAGGAGCAGCTCGGCCAGTACGCGTCGGCGCGCAATGACTGGTGGAGCCTCCGCCGGGCCGTCCTGCAGAGCAACGAGCCCAGGTACGACGGCTGGGACAGGGACGCCGAGCGGGCCTACGCGCGCCTCGAGCCCAGGGTCGGCCGCTTGACGGTCGCGCTCCGGGGTGAATCGCTCGGGCGCGTCCGGCTCGTCATCGACGGCAAGCCCCTGGATCCGCGGCTCGTCGGGGTCGAGCTCGAGCGCGACCTCGGCCCGCACGTCATCGAGGCCTTCTATGGCGGCGCCGCGCCCATCCGGAGGAGCGTGGACCTCGCCTCGGGCCAGCGCGCCACGGTCACCCTCGACATCCCCGCCGCGCCGGCGGAGCCGGCGCCCGGCCCGCGGCGATCGGCGCAGCCCGACGCGGGCGGCCACGGCGGCGCGCGCACGGCCGGCATCGTCGCGCTCGCG
>CAYQYG010000492.1:0-6491 GCA_964421485.1 uncultured Polyangiaceae bacterium
GGCGCGGGCGCGGGCGCGGACGCGGGTGGCGGGGAGGCGCAGCCGGCGAGGAGCGCGAGGAGCACGAGAAGAAGGACGGGACGGCTCGGCATCGCGGCGACGCTACCACACGCCAGGGCGCGCGGGTGCCCCGCCCCGGCCGGGTCCGGATCCGGGTCCGCGCGCGGGTCCGGATCCGGGTCCGGCTCTGCGCCCGGGTCCGGATCCGATTGCGGATCCGCGGCCGCTACTCGATAACGGGGGCGCAGGCGAGGCGGGCCAGGGCCGGCACGTCGGCGGGGGCGATGGGGAGCGGGAGGGCGGCGATGGCGCCGGCGACGAGCGCCGGGGAGCGCGCGAGCGCGGCGCGGTAAGCCAGGTATTCGGCGCGCGCCGCCGCGACGAGGAAGCGGGCGACGGCCGGCGGGAGGGCGGCGCCGGGCCGGTGCGGCCGGAAGCCGGCCGGGCCGATCTCGGCGGGGAGCTCGACGACGACGTCAGGGGGGAGCTCGGGGATGAGGCCTCCATTGCGGATGTTGGCGAAGCCGCGGTGCGGGGCGCCGGCGAGGAGGGCCGCGAGCGCCGGGGCGAGCGCGCGGTCGAGCCACGGGGTGGGGCGCTCGGCGGCCGCAGGGGCGGGGGCGCCGGGGGCCTCGACGTAATGGGCGACGAGGCGGTCAGAGAGGGCTTCGAGGCGGCGGGCACGCCCCGGGTCCCGGGCGCGGCCGAGGCGGCGGGCGGCGGCAGGATCGAAGACGTCGTAGTAATAATGGAGCGGCGCGGCGCCGAACCGGGCGAGCACGTCGGCGTCGACGAGCCCCGCGCGCGCGGCGCGATCGAGGACGCGACGCCCGATCGCGCCCGTCCCCGTGACCGATTCCGATTCCGATTCCGATTCCGATTCCGTTTCCGATTCCGATTCCGATTCCGATTCCGTTTCCGTTTCCGTTTCCGATTCCGGTTCCGGTTCCGTTTCCGTGTCCGGTTCCGTTCCCCTCCCCGCCTGCCAGAACCATCCAAGGTGATTCAGACCCGCGTAATGGAGGCCGACGTCTCCTGGAGAGCTGACAGGGGCGCTCATTGCATTGACCGGCGCCGTCGCGCGGGCGAACGCCTCGAGCGTGACGAGCGGCAGCTCGCAGAGGCCGGCGGCGTCGAGGCCGGCGTCGAGCAGGAGGCGCGTCGTGATCCCGAGCGGGGCGACGAGGTTCAGGACGCGCGCCGCGGGCGCGCGCGCATGGATCGCCGCGGCCAGGCCCTCGAGCACCGGGAGCGTGCGGAACGCGTTCGCGATCCCGCCGGGGCCGAGGCCCTCGTCGCCCACCAGGCCGAATGCGCGAGGAAATCGCTCGTCGTGATCCCGGGCGCGCGGGCCGAGGGCGCGGATCATCAAGATCACGGCGGCGGCGCCCGGCAGCGCCGCGTCGAACGAGGCGGCCGCCGTCACGCGGAAATCCGGCCGGATCGGCGAGACGATGCGCGCGGCATGCGCGGCAATGACCGCGAGCCGGCCCGCGCGGCGCGCCACGAGGCGAACATCGAGCGGGGGCATCCCCGGCGCGCGCGCCAGCGCCTCGCACAGCGCCGGCGCGAACGCCCCGCCGCCCGCCACGACGATCCGCTCCACCTCCGCTCTCAATCGCCGAAAAAAGCCCGGACCCGATCGATCACCCGCGCGATCTCCCCCGTCTCCAGCTCGTGCGACAGCGGCAGCGTCAGCACCGTCTCCGCCAGCCGCTCGGCCACCGGAAAGCTCACCCCGCGGAAGAGCTCCGCGAGGCCGGGCTGGCGGTGCGCGGCGATCGGGTAATGCAGGCCGGTGTTCACGCCGCAATGGGCGAGGTGCTCGCGCAGGGCGTCGCGGCGGCCGGTGCGGACCACGAAGAGGTGGTAGGCGTGCCGGGCCTCCGGGCGCTCGACGGGGAGCACGAGATCGCCCACGCCGCGGAGCCCGTCGAGGTACACCCGCGCGAGCTCCCGCCGGCGGGCCACCCAGGCGTCGAGGTGGCGGAGCTTCACCTCCAGGATCGCGGCCTGCAACGTGTCGAGCTTCGTGTTCGGAGAGATCCGGACGATCTCGTACTTTCCATTCTTGCCCAGGTTGCGCGCGACGCGCAGGCGGGCGGCGAGGGATTCGTCGCTCGTGAGAACGGCGCCCCCGTCGCCGAACGCGCCCAGGTTCTTGCTGGGGTGGAAGCTCGTCGCGGCGGCGGCGCCGGCAGAGCCCACGGGGCGGCCTTGCCAGCAGGCGCCGTGGGCCTGGGCGGCGTCCTCGATCAGGTGGACGCCGCGGCGGCGCGCGAGATCGCCCAGCGCGGTCAGGTCGGCGGGGTGACCATAGAGGTGCACCGCGAGGATCGCGCGCGTGCAGGGCGTGATCGCGGCCTCCACGGCGGCCGGGGGGAGCAGCGCGGTCTCGGGATCGGCGTCGACGAGGACGGGGCGAGCGCCGGCGAGGTGGATCGCGGAGATGACGCCGGAGAAGGTGTGCGCGCAGGTGACGACCTCGCAGCCCTCGTGCACGCCCAGCTCACGCAGGGTGAGCGCGATGGCGTCGGTGCCGGAGCCGACGCCGACCGCGGTACGCACGCCGTGGTAGGCCGCGAGCGCGCGCTCGAAGCGCTCCAGCGCGCCGCCGAGCACCGGATCGTCCTCGAAGAAGGCGCGCTCGACGGCGAGGCGGATCTCGCCCCAGATGGGCCGGTACTGGCGCGCGTAGCTCTTCGTCGGCACCGCGTTCGACATGGCTCCCCCCCTCCCGTCGCGCGAGGGCGCGCAGCCTAGCAGGCGCGGCCGGCGGCGGCCGTCAGGGGAGCCCGGACTCTTGCCGGCGGCGGAGGATCACCTGCGCCCGGATCCGCTCGAACGACGCGCGACTGTGGTGCGCAGTGACAATGCCGCCGCACGCGGCGTTGAAGACGGAAACGCCCATTGCCACGATCCGGGACTTGAGGAGCACGTGGATGGAGCTCAGGCGGTCGCTGTGGCCCTTCGACCACGCCGTGTATTCCTGCCGGACCTCGGTGCGGTAGCCGGTGACCTGCTCCCAGTCGTGGAACGCGTCCACGAGGCCGGGGGCCATGGCGATGCGATCGAAGCCGCGCATGGCGTGCCGGGCGCAGGCGAGATCCGCGTAGCCGATCATCCGCGTGTAGAGCACGCCGGGGGCGGGGTTGAAGATGAAGATCTCCCAGCTCTCGGATTTCCAGTGCTCGGGCTCGAAGAGCGTCCAGGCACCGCGGCGGCTCGAGGGCGCGGGGTACAGCGAGGTCACAACCTGTGAACGTCCCACCGGAGCCGGCGCATGTCAACGCGGGCGTGTCGTCAGGCCGCCACGATCGCGACGCCGTCGCGCAGCACGGCGCGGGCGCGGGGGACGCCCCAGGGCTGCACGAGCGCGTTCTCGTGCGGGAGGTCCCAGAGCACGACGTCGGCGCGGAGGCCCGGGCGGAGGGCGCCGGTCACGTCGCCGAGGCCGAGGGAGCGGGCAGCCTCGCGCGTGGCGCCGAGCAGGGCCTCGGGCACGGAGAGGCCATAGAGGCGAACGGCGAGGGCCAGGGCGAGGGGGAGGCTCTCCGTGGGGGCGGTGCCGGGGTTGGCGTCGCTGGCGACGATCAGGGGGACGCCGGCCGCGCGGAGGGCCGCGACGGGGGGCGGGGACTGGCGGAGGGTGAAGCTCGCGACGGGGAGGAGGACGGCGGGGACGCCGGCGCTCGCGAGGGCAAGGGCGCCGGCGGGGCCGAGCTGCTCGAGGTGGTCGGCGCTGGCGGCGCCGAGCTCGGCGGCGAGCTCCGCGGCGCCGACGTCGGCGAACTGGCCGGCGTGCAGGCGCACGCCGAGGCCGAGCTCCCGGGCGCGGCGGAGGACAGGGCGGGCCTCGGCGACGGAGAAGGCGCTGCGGTCGACGTAGGCGTCGACGAAGCGGGCGAGGCCGGCCGCGGCGATCGCGGGGAGCCAGCGGGCCTCGACGAGCGCGGCGTAGGCGGCGCGATCACCGCCGGCCTCGGGCGGGAGGGCGTGCAGCGCGAGGTAGGTGGGGACGACGCGGGGGAGCGCAGGGTCGCGCGCGGCCTCGGCGACGGCCTCGAGCTGGCGGCGCTCGGAGGGCTCGTCGAGGCCGTAGCCGCTCTTGGCCTCGACGGTGGTGACGCCGGCCTGGGCCATGCGGCGGAGGCGCGCGCGGAGGGCCGCGGCGATCGCGCCGGTGTCGGCGGCGCGCACGGCGCGCATGCTGGCGACGATGCCGCCGCCCGCCGCGGCGATGGCCTCGTAGTCGCCGCCGGCCATGCGGACGGCGTACTCGGCGTCGCGCGAGCCGACCCACGGGGCGTGGGTGTGCGCGTCGACGAGGCCGGGGGTGACGACGCCGTCGGCCTCGAAGGCGACGCGGATCGGGCCGCTCCGGGCGAGGACCTCGTCGCGGGGGCCGACGTCGGCGACGGCGCCGGCGTCGATGACGAGCGCGGCGTCGTCGATCGCGCCGAGCGGATCCTCCGCGGCGGCGCGCGCCGGGTCGCACGTGACGAGGCGGCGGGCGGCGATCGCGAAGCGGCCCGGGCTCACGCCTGCGCCTCGGCCTGAGCCTTCGCGATGAGGTCGATCACGGCCCGCGAGGCGGGGCCGCCGGCCACGGCCTCGAGCTCGGCGAGCTCCGCGGCGGGGCGCGGGGGGCAGAGGCGGCGGACGCGGAGGCAGCGCTCGGAGGCCTCCACGCAGCGCTCGCGGAAGCGCGCGTCCCTCTCGGCGCGGCGCACGAGCGCCTCGTGCGCGCGGTCCTGCGCGTCCTCGTCGCTGCAGACGAGCAGCGCGTCACAGCCGGCCCAGATCGCCTCGACGGCGGCGTCCTCGATCGCGTGGCGCGCGGCGACGGCGCGCATCTCGAGGTCGTCCGAGAAGAGCACGCCGTCGAACCCGATCTCCGCGCGGAGGAGGCTGCCGCAGACGGCGCGCGAGAGCGTGGCCGGCACGCCGGGATCGAGGGCGTCGACGACGACGTGCGCGGTCATCATGGAGGCGATGCCCGCGCCGGATGCGGCGCGGAACGGGGGCAGCTCGACCTGCTCGAGGCGCGCGCGATCGTGCGTGATGCGGGGCAGGTCGAGGTGGCTGTCGGTGTCGGTGTCGCCGTGGCCGGGGAAGTGCTTGCCGCAGGCGAGCACGCGCTCCTCCTGGAGGCCTTGCATGAAGGCCACCGCGCAGCGCATGACGGTGCGCGGATCCCGGCCGAAGGCGCGGTCGCCGATGATGGGGTTCTGCGGGTTCGAATCGACGTCGAGCACGGGCGCGAAGTCGAGGTTCACGCCCGCGGCGCGGAGCTCGGCGCCGACGGCGCGGGCGGCGCGGCGGATGAGCTCGAGGTCGCCGATGTCGCCGAGCGCGCGCATGGGCGGCAGCTTGAGGAACGGCGCCGGCATGCGCGTGACGCGGCCGCCCTCCTGGTCGACGGCGATGAAGGGAGGCATGCCGGCCGGCGCGGCCGCGGCGAGCGCGCGGCAGAGGCGCCAGGAGGCGGCGGGATCGGGGAGGTTCCTGCGGAACAGGATCGCCCCGCCGCGCCGGCCCTCGGCGAGCGCGGCGAGGAACCGCCGAGGCGGCTCGCTCCCATCGAAACCGCCCACGATGAGCTGCCCGCAGATCGTCTTCATGGCGTGCCTCGCGGCGGCGCACGCTACACGAGCGCCGCGCACCGGCCAAGCGAGGCCGGTCCGGAGGGTGACCCGAACATCGGCGCACGCCGTGGAGCGACCTGAACGTGAGCGCGCATGCCATCAGGGACCTGGCGCGGCTCGCCGCCGTTGCGGCGCTCTCGCGCGGCGTGAGATGCTCGGTACCGAGGGCGCGATCTCACCCCGCCCGACCTCGCGAGCGACAGCGACGATGTCCGACGGCATTCCGGTCTCGCACCTCGGCTGGAGCCCCCCGAGCACGTTCGACGAGTACCGGCTGCTGCGCCTCCTCGGCCGCGGCGGCATGGGCGAGGTCTACCTCGCGCAGGACCTCCTGCTCGAGCGGCTCGTCGCCGTGAAGCTCATCAGCGACCTGCACCCGGAGGCGGAGGCGCGCGAGCAGTTCCTCGTCGAGGCGCGCGCGGCGGCGCGCCTGCAGCACCCGAACGTGGTCACGATCCACCGCGTCGGCGAGCTCGACGGCCGCCCGTTCCTGATCTCGGAGTTCGTGCGCGGAAAGAGCCTCGACAAGGTCGACACCCCGGTGCCGTGGCGGCGCGCGCTCGAGCTCGGGATCGGGCTCTCGCGCGGGCTCGCCGCCGCGCACCGCCGCGGCGTGCTCCACCGCGACATCAAGCCCGGCAACGCGATCCTCGCGGACGACGGGGAGATCAAGCTGCTCGACTTCGGGCTGGCCAAGCTCGTGGACCTGCCCGGCGCGCCCGCGCGCGCGCCGGCGTGGGCGCGCTCGGGCGTCGAGCGCCGCTCTTCGCCCGACGCGGTGACGGCGGCCGTGCAGGTCCTCCGCGACGCCGACCCGCCGAGCGCGGCGCGCCCGGTCGCGCC
>CAYQYG010000493.1:0-6474 GCA_964421485.1 uncultured Polyangiaceae bacterium
GTTCGACGCTTTGGCGGCGACAGCGTCCGGTCGAGGGGCCCGGGGGTCAGGGCACGGCGGGGGGGCTGCCGCGGAGCATGAAGAAGATCAGGACGCCGGTGACCGAGACGTAGAGCCAGATCGGGAGCGTGATCTTGGCGATCTTTCTGTGGGTCGCGAACTTCGACTTGAATGCGAAATAGAACGAGGAGAGCGCCAAGGGCACGATGCCGGTCGAGAGCACGATGTGCGAGATCAGGATGAAGAAATATACGACCCGCAACGGGCCGGTGCCGGTGTATTTCGTGTCGCCGTGGACGAAATGGTAGGCGAGATAGCACACGAGGAACAGGGACGAGGCGGCGAACGCGGAGACCATCAGGTACTTGTGGACCTTGAGGGCACGTCGCTTGATCGCAATGAGCCCCGCGACCAGGAAAGAGGCCGCGGCACCGTTCAGGGCGGCGTTCACCGGCGGCAAGAACCGGAGGTCCGCGCCGCCGCCGCCGCGCCGGATGAGCAGGAGGTACGCGAGGACGCTCAACGCCACGACCGAGAGCACGGCGTTGAAGATGAAGAAACTGCGATCCGACGTCCGGTCGAGGAGGGACGCTGGCCTGGCTGGGGAGGGAGCTCGGGTCGACATCAGGCGCCCTCATAGCAGAGGACGGCCCCCCCGTCAGCGGAAGGCAGGCCGATCCACGTCCGGCAAGGGCTCCCGCATGGTCACGAACTCCTCGGCGGAGGTGGGGTGGATGCCGACCGTCGCGTCGAGCTGCGCCTTCGTGACGCCGCACTTCAAGGCGATCGCCAGGCCCTGGAGGATCTCACCGGCCTCAGGGCCGACCATGTGGCAACCAAGGACCCGATCGGTCGCACGATCGACGATCAGCTTCATCAACGTCTTCTCGTCACGATCACCCAGGGTGTGGCGCAGCGGACGGAAGGTCGAGCAGTACACGTCCACCTTGGCGACGCTCTCGCGGGCCTGCGCCTCGGTCAGGCCGACCGTGCCGACGTTGGGCTGGCTGAAGACCGCCGTCGGGATCCCCGAGTAGTCGATCCGCACGGGCTCGCCGCGGAACAGGTGCCGCGAGAGCGCCATCGCCTCCGCGATCGCGACCGGGGTCAGGCGGACGCGGTCGATCACGTCGCCCAGCGCATAGATCGAGGGGACCGAGCTCTGGAACGAATCATTCACGATCACCGCGCCCTCGTCGTCGAGGCGCACCCCGGCCTCGGCCAGGCCGAGCGAGGCAGTGTTGGGGACGCGGCCCGTCGCGAACAGCACCTGATCGGCGGCGAGCTCGGTCCCGTCCTGCAGCTCGGCGAAGAGGGCGCCCTCCCGGCGATCGATCCGGACCACGTCGGCGTTGAAGCGCAGGTCGACGCCCTTCTTGCGCATCTCGTCGGCCAGGAAGGAGCGCACGTCGTCGTCGAAGCCGCGCAGGAAATGGAGGCCGCGGTAGACCTGCGTGACCTCCACGCCCAGGCCATTGAAGATGCCCGCGAACTCGACCGCGATGTAGCCGCCGCCGACGATGACCACCCGGCGCGGGAGCGCCTCGAGGTGGAACGCCTCGTTGGACGTGATCGCCAGCTCGCGGCCCTCGATCGCCGGGATCCTCGGCCAGCCGCCGGTCGCGACGAGGATCCGCTCCGCCGTGAACCGCCTGCCGTCCACCTCGACCGCGTGCGGATCCACGACGACCGCGCGGCCCCAGTGGAGCTCCACCCCGGCGTTGCGGAGCAGGCGCTGGTAGACGTCGTTCAGGCGCTTGATCTCCCGGTCCTTGTTCCGGAGCAGCGTGGGCCAGTGGAACGAGGGGAGCGGGACGGTCCAGCCATAACCCGCCGCGTCCTCGAAGTCCTCGGCGAACCGGGAGGCGTAATACAAGAGCTTCTTGGGGATGCAGCCGGCGTTCACGCACGTGCCGCCGAGGTGGCGCTGCTCGGCGATCGCGACGCGGGCGCCGTAGGAGCCCGATACGCGGGCCGCGCGGACGCCGCCGGAGCCGGCGCCGAGGACGAAGAGGTCGTAGTCGTACCTGGTCATGAGGTCCCGATGGATAGGCCGCGAGGGGCGCCGTGTCACGCCCTCCGCGGCGCGATCGCGCGGAGCGCCTCGGCGGCCTCGAGCTCGGCGGCCTCGTCGGGCTCAGGCGCAGGGGCGGCGTCGATTCGAATGGCAGCGCCGGGAGCCCGGGCGCCCTGCGCAGGGTCGCGGCCGCCGTGGAATGCCTCGAGGAGGCCAGGGGCGACGCGCAGGATCCAGAGGCGGAGCTCGGGGGCGGCGCGGAGCTCGTCGCGCAGGCGGGCGGCCTCGCCGGCGCCGGCGCGCTCGGGGGCGGACGCGGCGACGGCGAGGTCGGCGAGGAGCTCCTCGCGGACGCTGAGGGGGAGGTCGCCCTCGCTGCGCAGGGCCCACTCGGCGGCGCCGTCGAGGTCGCGGGCGCGGAGGCGCTGCACGAGGCGGACGCGGAAGACGGCGCGGGCGTGGTGCGGATAGCCGGGGCCGAGCATGGCGAGCTCGGCGTCGGCCTCCTCGAATCGATCGCGGGCGGCGAGCGCGAAGGCGCGCAGGGAGATGAGATCGGGATAAAGGATGTCCGCGGCCGCGCGGCTCCGCGCGTCGGCGAGGCGGCCGAGGCCGCGGGCGGCGTGCTCGAGGACGATATCCATGTCGCCGCGGCGCTCGGCCGCGGTCGCGAGCAGGAGCCACGCCTGGGCGGCGACGACGTCGCTCGGAGACTCCGTGAGGGCCCGGAGGTCGCGCTCGGCCGGCTCGCGGGGGGCGGCGGGCGCGGGGGCGCGCTCCATGCGGCGGCCGGCGCGCTCGCGCCCGCGGCGTATCGCGAGGAATGCGGCGGCGCCGAGCGCGGCCAGCACGCCGGCGCCGAGCACGGCGAGGGCGCCGGCGGCGAGCCATTGCGAGGTGATGATCGCGCCGCCCGCGCCGCTGCCGGCGCGGCCGGCCTCGGGCTTGATCAGGAGCCACAGCGGGAAGAGCACGACGCCGATTGCAATGGTGAGGCCGAGCGCGGCGAGGGGCAGCGGGCGCCTGGGGCGGGCCTCGGCGCGCGCGGCCATGGCGGCGCGGCGGCCGGCCGGGGTCGTGGCAGGGACGGCGAGGGTGTCGGCCGCGGCGACGGCGGCGACGCCGGCGTTCCGGGGCGCGCGGACGAAGGGGGCGGCGCCGGGGGCGATCCTGGCGATCCAGTCGGCGAGCGGGGGCTCCTCGCGGCCGGCGGGGTCCTCGTCGCGCGCGGCGGCCATGCGATAGACCGATCCGGTGTCGGCGCGCAGCATGCGCTGGTATGCGCGGACGATGGCGCGCTCGCGCGGGTGGGTGTGCTCGAGCAGGAGGTCGCGATCGCGGTCGATGAGGGCGCGGAGGTCGTCGCGCCGGCCCGCGCGCTCGAGGAGCATGGCCTCGGCGAGCGCGACGCGGGCGAGCGCGTCCTTGCCCGGCGAGGCGGCGCCGCGGACGGCGGCGATATCCTCGAGGGCAGGCTCGCGGCGGCCGAGGGAGGCGCGGACGAAGGCGCGGAGGGCATGGGCGCCCTCGATCTGCTGGAGGGAGTTGTCGCGGGCCGTCCAGCCGAGCGGGCGGGCGATCGCGGCGTCGAGGCGGCCGGCGGCGAGCTCGAGCTGGCCGCGCCGCATGGCGATGACGGCGAGCTGGATGTCGGTGAGCCGGCGCGCCCATTCGAATCGCGGCGAGCTGTCGAGGGCGCGCAGGATCGCCTCGGCCTCGAGGAGCTTGCCGAGCGAGATGAGGTTGAACGAGGTGTTGAGCGCCTGGACGGCGAGCGCCCGGGCCTTGCGGTAGGTGTCGCGGACGCCGAGGCCGCCGAACACGGCCGTGGCGATGAGCGCGGTGGCGCCCGCCGCGGCCGGGCCGTGGGGCAGCGCCATGAGGCCGAAATACCCGGCGGCCATGAGCGCGAGCAAGATCGAGCCGAGCGTGTCCCTGCCCACCCGGCGGGAGCGGAGCGCGATGTCGTCCGGTCTCATGCGGGGCGAGCGTACCACCGGGGGCCCGAGGCGTCGCGAGGGGGCGAGGCGCGGGGGGATGTGGGGGGCTCGACCTCGGGCCGGGCGAGCACGACCGGCCCCGGGGCCCGAGGAGGTGCGCTCCAGACCGGGTCTCTCCTCGAAATGGATCAGCACGCCGCGGTTCCGCTTCCCGGCCCGCCGCGCCGCCGCAACGACCACGCCGATATCGTGCGCGTCAAGAGGCTCGGGCCGCGCCGCCTTGCGAAGCGCGTCCTCGGTGCGGCGCGCGCCCGAACCGGACGCTCTCTCCGGTCGGCGGTGCCCCCCGCGAGCGCACTCGCGATCTTCAGAACCGTACCAGGCTAGACCTGAAAGAAGCGATGTCGCGTGCGAGCGGACGGCCGCTGGACCTGCTCGGAGAAAATGAGAGATGCGCCGGGAGGCGGGGAGATCAGAATCTCAGGAAGAATCTCTCCTCCCCGCCTCCCCGCCTCCCTGTGAATCTCTCTCTTCTCTCCTTCTCTCCTTCTCTCCGCGTGCTGCCCGAGGAGCCGTGGTTCAGGTCGGTGGGGCGCCGAGAAATTTGGCTGATTTTCGCGGCGAACGCAGGGACGCAGCAGAGCCGCACCCTTCCGAATTCCTGGCCGCCTGACGCCCCGCCTCACCCCACGGCGGTCCACCTCGCCGGCTCGCGCCCGGAGCGGACTCCTTCCCCACGCGCCCAGGGCATGTGATATTTTCCGCCCCGCATGCGCCCCTTCCTTCGCACGCTGGCCCTGGTCCCGGTCGCCGCCCTCGGCGTCGTCGCGCTCGCGCCCGACGACGCTTACGCCTGAGGCTTCGCGCCGCCCGTCGGTCCGACGGGCATCTGCTACGGCAACGAGCAGGAGGGCGCCCCCGTCCCCGGCCGCTACGCGGCGCGGCTGACCTACGGCGCCTTCGGGTCGGACATCGCCTTCGGGGACGTCAAGGCCTTCATCGATCGGCGCGCGGCCGCCGCCTCGCTCGAGTGGCGGGCCACCGAGGATCTGACGCTCCAGGCCGGCGGCGGCGTGGGGCACGGGGGGCGGCTCATCGTCGATGACGTCCACCACGAGATCCTCCCCGGGTGGGTCGCCACGGTCAGCGGGGCGTACCGCGTCCTCCGCGGCGGCGAGGGGCCATTCGTGCTGCTCAACGCCAGCCTCGGGGCCTCGGGCGCGAGCACGCGCCAGTACGGCGCCGACGCCACGGCCCCTTACTCGGCGTTCGACGTTCGCTTCGGGCTCACCGCGGGCAAGACCTTCTACGACGCCCTCAGCGCCTACCTGGGAATCCGCGCCTTCGGTGGCCCGATCCTCTGGCAGCTCCGCGGCGAGGACGTGACAGGCGTGGACCGGCACCACTACCAGATCGCGTTCGGCGTCGCAGCCTCGCTGCCGCGCGGCTTCGATCTGTTCGCAGAGGGCGCGCCCTTCGGTGAGCGCGGCGCCACCGTGGGGGCAGGCGTCGCGTTCTGAGCCGCGCCTTTTCGAAAGTTGACGGCCGGGCAGGCCGCCCGGCATGCTCCGCGACCGCCCGCCCCGGGCGATCCATGGATGTACGCCAACACGCAGCGCTCGCCCTCGCCCTCGCCCTCTTGATCCCGGTCCGCGCGGCGCGTGCGGCCGGCGCGCTGGAGATCATCGGCGCCCCGACCAGCCCCAACGGGCTGAACGCGCGCGCGCTCGGGCGCGGGCCCGAGGCCGCGTTCTTCAACCCGTCGCTCCTGCCCGACGCGGCGCAGACCACGCAGGCTGGGCTCTTCGTGCTGGTGACGCACGGCGATATCCTGCTCGAGGCCCGGCCCAGGACGGCCGACGTGCCCGAGGGCGTGCTCACCGCGCAGCTGCGGAACGCGGACGGGTCGACCTCGCGCCTCACGCTCCGGCCGCTGCCGACCTCGAAGGTGCCCGAGGCCCGCGCCGATACCGAGGACCGGGACACCATCGCGTACGCCACGCTCGGGGTCGTCCGCCCGCTCTACGAGGACTACCTCGTGCTCGGCTTCCACGCGATGCTCCCGATCCGGAGCTTCCAGGAGCAGAAGGCGTTCTTCGCCGACGAGCGCGAGCAGTATTTCCATAACCGCCTGGGCTTCGAGCTGCTCGGAGACCGCCTGTCGCTCACGACGTTCGCGGTCGCGATGGGCAGCCGCGTCGCGAGCTGGCTATCCATAGGCGCGGGGGTCGACATCAACATCGGCACCGTCGCCAGGACCGCGGTGCACGTGCCAGACGCCGGCGATCAGCGCTACGTGCTCATCAACCCCGATATCGAGGTGGAGAGCACGTTCTCGCCCTACTTCGCCGTCGCGACGCGGCCCAGCCGCATGCTCCGGCTGACGGCCACGCTCCACATGCCGTCGTCGTCCGAGACCGACGGGGAGAACGAGATCCGGTTCTGGAATTACGTGTATCCGGAGGGGGAGAACTCGATCCGGCAGCAATACAAGCTCTCGCTGGGGTACGAGCCGCT
>CAYQYG010000494.1:0-6466 GCA_964421485.1 uncultured Polyangiaceae bacterium
CGGGTCGTAGGCGGGCCACGACAGGGGCCCGGGGGGTTCGGGGGCGCAGCGCGCTTGCGCGCGGAGCCCCCGAGCGAAGACGGAGTCCCGGCCCCGGGAGGTGAGGGCCCCCTCGGGCACCGGGGCGGACGTCGTCGCCCGGCACGACCTCGGATCCACCACGGCATTTTCATGCCGGGTGGTGCGCCCCGGCGCATGGGGTCTGTGATTTCTCTCTCTCCGTGATCCCTGGCCTGACTCTACGATGAGCTCAGCGCGAGCTGGAGCGCCTTCCAGCGCGTCTCGGAGAGCTCTCGCTCGGGGTCCGAGTCCGCGACGATCCCGCCGCCGGTGAAGTACTCGCCCTCGCGGCCGGCCAGCACCGCGGTGCGGATGGCCATCGCGAGCGTGATACGGCCGTCGTGCGCGACGAAGCCGAGCGCGCCCGTGTAGAGCCCGCGCCGCCGCGGCTCGAGCGAGGCGATGACCTCCATCGCCCGGACCTTCGGCGCCCCGGTGACGCTGCCGCTCGGGAGCATGGCCGCGAGCGCCGCCTCCCGGCCGACGCCCGGGCGCACCCGGGCCGAGAGCCAGGCGACTCGGTGGTGGATCGTCCTGTGCGTGACCACCCTCGGGGGCCCGAGGAGCCGCACCGAGCCGGGCACGGCGATGCGGCCCAGGTCGTTGCGCTCGACGTCAATGATCATCGTGAGCTCCGCGCGCTCCTTCGGGTCCTGGTCGAGGTCTTCCATGAGCGCCGCGTCGGCCTCGGCGTCTCGCCCGCGGGGGCGCGTACCCTTGATGGGAGCCGTGAAGATCAGATCGTAACCGTATGTAATTGCACTGATCGTCGGACTGCCACCCGCAGGAGGCACCGGCTCGGCGAGCAGGAAGAGCTCGGGCGACGTGGAGGCGATGGTCAGGCCGTCGCCGAGGTCGAGGAAGGCGCCGAGCGGGGTCGGGGCGGCGCGGGCGAGGCGCTCGTGGAGGGTCAGGGGGTCCCCCTCGAGGAGGGCGAGGCGGAGGCGGCGGGCGATGTTGACCTGATAGAGGTCGCCGCGGAGGATGAGCTCCTTCGCGGCGCGGACGCGTTCGACGTGCAGGTGCGGCGGATCGTCGTCGGCGACCTCGAGGCGGAGAGGCCCGGGCGGGGGCGGCTCGGCGCCGAGGCGATGGGCGAGCCGGTCGACGTCGGCCCGGGTGCGGCCTGCGACGAGCACGCGGCCCTCGATGTGGTCGACCGCCGCGACCGCCGGATAGCGGTGCCAGATCGGGCGGGAGAGCAGCGCCGGGGGCCGCGCGTCGACCGGACGCCACGCGGGGCGCTCGAGGTCCCGGCGGTGCTCGTACGGCAGGACGCCGATCCAGCGCGGGAAGCGGCGGAGGCCCGGGGGCGCGACAGGGGTGAGGTCGGCCTCGAGGTCCGGGTCGTCGGCCAGCGGGTCCAGGCGATCGCTCCTGAGGTCGGGATCCGCGGCGACATAGGACCAGCGCGAGAGCGGGTCGCCGGAGGGGCCGGCGAAGCCGGGGGCGCCGCCGGTCACGCGCTCGGACGCGTGCAGCAGCGCGAGGTGCCGGCCGCCCCCCGCCCGCAGGCGCCGGGCGAGCGCGCAGGCGTCAGGCGGAGCGGCGATCTGCTGGGCGACGAGCACGGCCGTCGTCTACCACGGCGTGCTCGCCGTCGCGTCGCCCTGGCGGGCGCGCCGGACGGCGGCTGCGCGGAGCACACCGCCGCCAGGCCGAGCACACGAAGCGCCTCGTCGACGACCTGCTCGATGTGACCCGGATCTCGAAGGGCGAGACGATCTGATTTCTCCAGCGTCGCCTTGAGCGCCGCCGCCTGCTTGAGCAGAGTGGCGAGACGCCGCGTCCCGTCCAGGAGGCCCCGTGACCACCGCCCCGCAGCCCGCCCGCGTCCCGCAGAGCCGCATCGCCCGCGTCTACCAGCGCATCGCCCCTATCTACGACGTCTGGGCCCACCTCACCGAGGCGCGCGCCCGCACGGCGTGCCTCGACGCCGCCGGCGACGTCGACGGCCTCCGGGTGCTGGAGGTCGCGGTCGGCACGGGGCTGGTGTTCGCGGAGCTCGTGCGCCGGAACCCCACGGGGCTGACCGAGGGCATCGACATCACCCCCGCCATGCTCGAGCGCGCCCGGGCCAAGGTCGAAGGCCTCTGCGGCGCGCACCGGCTCCGCGTCGGCGACGCGCGCGCGCTCGATTTCGCCGACGGCTCGTTCGATCTGCTCGTGAGCAATTACATGTTCGATCTCCTGCCCGAGGCCGACTTCGCGCCCATTCTCGCCGAGTTTCACCGGGCGCTGCGCCCCGGCGGGCGGATGGTGCTGGTGAACATGGCGCGCGGCGATTCGCTGTCCGCGCGGCTCTGGGAGTGGGCATATCGCAAGGCCCCCGAGCTGCTCGGCGGGTGCCGGGGCGTGGAGCTCGCGTTGCACGTGGAGCGGGCAGGCTTCGGCGCGATCGCGCGGCGCGACCTCACGCAGCTCACCTTCCCCTCCGAGGTCATCACCGCGACGCGATGAGGTCGATGAGAGAGGGATCACAGGGAGGCAGGAGAAAAATCTTCTTCCCCTTGCGTCCCTTGCGCCCTTGCGGTCTCTCGAATCTCGCTCTTTCCAGGTGGTTTCAACCTGTTTGTCGCTCTAGCGGGCCCTGGCGGGGACGACCTTCAGGATGCGCCCGGCGGGCTCGTCCGTGATGACGTAGATCGCGCCGTCCGGGCCCTGGGTCACGTCGCGGATGCGCTCGCCCACCTCGGTGAGGAGCCGCTCCTCGCCGATCACGCGCTTGCCCTGGAGGGTGAGGCGCGCGAGGTGCTGGCCCACCAGGCTGCCGATGAACAGGCTGCCGCTCCAGGCGGGGAAGAGGCCGCCGGTATAGAACAGCATGCCCGAGGGCGCGATCACGGGATCCCAGTAATACAGCGGCTGCTCCATTCCCGCCATGGCGGTGATGCCGGCGCCCATCGGCCGTCCATTGTAATCGAGGCCATACGTGATGACCGGCCAGCCGTAGTTCTTGCCGGCCTCGGGCGCGTTCAGCTCGTCGCCGCCCATGGGGCCGTGCTCGACGGTCCACAGCGCGCCCGTCGCGGGGTGGATGGCGGCCGCCTGGATGTTGCGGTGGCCATAGGACCAGATCTCGGGGCGCGCCCCCGCGCGGCCGACGAAGGGATTGTCCCGCGGGATCGATCCATCTTTGTGGACGCGGACGATCTTGCCCAGGTGGCCGCCGAGGTCCTGGGCCTGCACCTGGCCCTGCGGGATCATGCGCTCGCCGAGGGTGAGGAAGATCGTGCCGTCGGGCGGGAAGGCGATGCGGGAGCCGAAGTGCCCGGTCGATTGCATCGTCGGCATCTGGCGGAAGATCACCTGGACGCCCTCGACGCGCGGGGCGCGGTCGTCGGCGACGAGCCGGCCCCTGGCCAGGGACGTGCCATTGCCGCCGCTGCGGGGCTCGGCGTAGCTCCAGTAAATGGTCCGGTTCGAGGCGAAGCCGGGATCGAGCGCGACGTCGAGCAGCCCGCCCTGGCCGCGGGCGTCGACCCGGGGCAGGCCGGAGGCGGGCCTGGACAGCCTGCCGTCCGGCGTGACGATCCGGAGGCGGCCGGGGCGCTCCGTGACCAGCAGGCGGCCGTCGGGGAGCACCTCGATGCCCCACGGGTGCTCGAGGCCCCGCGCCACCGTCTGGACCTCGAAGGCCACGCCGGCGGTCCGCAGCGGCGCGCGGGTCTGGCCGGGGAAGGCAGGGGTCTGATTCACGCCGTGGGGTGGGCGCGTCTCGACGGGGGGATCGGCGGCGCCGGCGGAGGGATCGACGGCGGGCGTGGCGCCGGTCGCCTCTGCGGTCGGGGCCGCGGTGGTCGCTCCGGCCGTGCCGGCGGCGTTGCCGTTCGGGGCAGTGCAGGCGGCGAGGAAGGTAACGGAAACGGAGGCGAGCAAGCCGCGCACGGATCCCCCCTTTCAGGTTGGCTGAGGGGATGCGTGGCAATTTCCTCGCCGGATCGGAGCCGGCGAGATCCGTCGTGCACGTGGGGGGCCGGAAAATTCGCTTCCGGGAGCTCCGCCGGGCTTCTGACCCGCGGCGGCAGGGAGTACAAGCGTCCCCGAGATGGTGGCGCGCGCCTCGGGAGCTCCGGTGATCGCGCTCGCGCTCGCGCTCGCAGTGGGCGGCGGGTGCGGCGCGGATCCGAGGACGATCACGGTGGAGGTCACGCCCGGACACGAGGCGGACGCGTTCCACGCCGATCCCGCGGTGGCGCGGTTCGATGTGGCCGTGACGTCGGCGCAGGGGGACGTGTCGGTGACGGCCTCGGCGGCGCCGGGCGGCGAGCTGGATTTCGGGGAGATCCCCGTGGACAGCCTGCTCCAGATCGAGGTCACCGGGGTCGACGCGGCCGGCGCGGTCGTGGTGCGCGGCCGGTCGCTCTCGGGCATCTACGCGGCCGGGCTCGGATCCGACGTGATCCCGGTGTTCGCGCAGCGGCTCGGCGCGTGGGCCCGGCCGCCGGGCGAGCTCGCGGCGGCGCGCGCGGGCGCGGCGGCGGCCTCGCTGGCGGAGCGCTACGTCGTGCTCACCGGCGGCGAGGCGAGCGGCGGTGGGGATCCCGCGGCCGTGGACGCGTACGACCTGCTCGCCTGGGGCGGCAGCTCGGCGGCGGCGCTGCCGCGGGCGGCGCGATCGATCGTGGGGCGGGGCGAGGCGCTGCTGCTCGTCGACGGCGCGGGCGCGACCTGGGTCGATTTCGCGGCCGGCGACACGCTCGATGCCTCGCTGCCGACCGGGCTCGGGTCGTTCGCGGACGTGGCGGGCGGCCGGACCGTCGAGGCGCCCGATGGCCGGTCGTTCGTGGTGGGCGCGACCCGCGCGGCCGTGGACGCGACGGCCGGGGTGCTCGTGGTGGAGGCGGACGGCACGCTGAAAGGCCTGGAGCTCACCGCGGCGCGCGCGGGCGCCGCGGCCGCGTGGGTCGAGGGGATCGGCCTCGTCGTGGCCGGCGGGAGCGAGACGGCGCCCGGCGTCGAGGTGCTGGCCGAGGGCGCGGCCGCGTTCGCGACGCGCCCGTTCCCGCCCGATCCGGCGCAGGGCGCGGGCGCCGCGACGACGGGCCTGGGCGAGGTGGTGCTGGCCGGCGGGGTGGTCGCCGGCGCGCCGGCGCCGACGCGGCGGCTGGATCCGGGCTGCTCGTCGAGCTGCGCCGCGGCCGCGGTGGACGGGGCGGCGCTGCCGGCCCTCGAGGCGGTGGCGGCGTTCGCCCTGCCCGGCGGGCGCGTGATCGCCGCCGGCGCGGAGCCCGCGCCCTCCGGGCTGAACCGGACCTTCGTGGTGGACGCCGGCGCCGCGACTGCAACGGAGCTGCCGCTCCGCGAGCCGCGCGCAGGGGCGACCGTGACGCCCGCGCCGAACGGGACGCTGATGCTCCTGGGCGGCGCGCACCCCGACGGCACGCCGGCGCTCACGGTGGAGATGCTGTTCCCGGAGTGAGGATCGGGAACGGATACAGAAGTGGATACGGAAACGGAAACGGGGGCCGGAAACGGAAGCGGGAACGGCGCCGGTCAGTGCGCGTACGGCTCGCCGCGCAGGATCGTCATCGCCCGGTAGATCTGCTCCGCCAGCACCAGCCGCGCGAGCCGGTGCGGGAACGTCAGCGGCGACAGGCTCCACCGATCGTCCGCCGCCGCCGACACGTCGCGCGGCAGCCCGTCCGCCCCGCCGATCAGGAAGGCCACCACCCCCTTCCCCCGCGCCCCGAAGCGCTCGACCCCGCGCGCGAACGCCTCGCTCCCGAGCGGCTTGCCCGTCACCTCGAGCGCCACCGCGCTCGCGCCGGCCGCGGCCTTCGCGAGCGCGGGGCCGACCTTCGCGGCCGGGCCGTCGGGGATCTCCACCTCGTCGCAGGCCACGTAGCGGCGCACGCGGCCCAGGTACTCGTCGAGCGCCGCGCGCAGCGGCCGGTCCTTCACCCGCCCGACCGCCACGATCACGATCCGCATCGCCGCGCGATCAGCCCGGGAGCACCCGGGTCACCGTGGCCGCGCCGGGGGGGCGCTCCCCTGCCCCCTCCGACTCGGGCACGGGCACGCGGCTCGCGTCGATCCAGAGGCCCTCGATGTCGTAGAGGCGCCGCGCGTCCTCCTGGAACACGTGCACCACCACGTCGCCGAAATCGATGAGCACCCAGGTCGCCGCGGTCAGGCCCTCGATCGAGAGCGGCGCGGCCTTCTTGCGGCGCATCGCCTCCTCGATGCCCGTCGCGATCGCGTGCACGTGCCGGTCCGAGCGGCCCGTCATGATCACCAGGTAGTCCGCGTAGTCCACGCGCCCGGTCACCTCGAGGATCTCGATCCCGATCGCCTTCTTGTCGAGCCCGGCCGCGGCCAGCGCCAGCGCGAGCTCGCGCGCCTCGGCCGACGCCTCGGGCGCCGGGGGCGGCGCGGGGCGCTTGGACGCGCGCTTCGGCGCCCC
>CAYQYG010000495.1:0-6450 GCA_964421485.1 uncultured Polyangiaceae bacterium
GAGAGAGAGATTCACAGGGAGGCGGGGAGGCGGGGAGGCGAGAATTTTCTGATTTTTCTCTCGCCTCCCCGCCTCCCTGTGCATCTCTCATTTTCTCCGAGCAGGTCCCGCTCGCGCGCGCCCTACAGCAATCGGACCCAGACCTCCAGCGCGCGCTTCAAGGCGGAGAGCAGCCAGTCCTTGAAGCGCTGCTGCTGCGCTGCCTCCTCCTCGTCCGGGAAGAGCGTCAATGGGTCGACATCGAGGGGAATCGTGGTCGGGCTGGTCGCCCCGTCCTCGTCGCTCACATTCGATGTCCGGTGCTGGACGAACACGACCGCTACCGCGCTCCCGGGCGATGGATTCCCGATGAAGTGCCACACGATCACGACGTCGGTGACCCCGCCGTCGCGGAGCTGCAGCCGGACCCAGCGGCGCATCTCGCGGAGGTTTGCCCAGTACCCGTGTCGCTTCGCCTGCTCGACGACCTGCGCGCGGAACCAGTGCTCCGTGGTCGCCGTGCTGGTCTGGACCGACGCGCGGACACCCTCGACGCCCTGCTGTCCGATGAGCGCCCACGTGAGAGGGCGAGGTACGAGGAGATGCGAGCAAAGTGACGGCGGCCATGAGAGATCTCTTGTGTTCGACGACGAGGCATTGATCCATCGATGCTGGACCCATCACCTGACAGAAGGAGTCCAATGCCGCAGCAACCGATCGACGCGCGGGCTTCCCAGAGCAACCCTGACCAGGCCGCCGACGCGGCCGCCGCTTACCAGGAGCACCTGGCCGCGGCGCAGAGCGTCGAGGTCGTCGTGCCCTACCGGATCGTCCCGGACCTCGCGCTCGCGAACATCAAGAGCGCCGAGCGGTACGTGGCCGAGCGGCGGGGCGACATCCTCGAGCACCTCCCCAAGGTCGACATCGCCCACTTCGACGGGATCGGGCGGCTGGCGCTCGGGGTGAAGTACGCGGCCATGCTGGCCGAGGGGGCGGGGCCCTCCGAGAGCGAGATCCACCAGGTGATCAGCGAAGGGTGGGAGCTCCGGGCGAAGCTCCTGCCGGCGCTGAAAGCGCTGGCGGCGGCCGGGCTCGTGCCGCAGGCGACGTACGACAGGCTCGCTCGCGGGCGCGGGGTGCGGGACATGGCCGAGGACTGCGTGGGGGCGGCGCTGGTGTTCCGGGACGGCGCGGCGGCGCTGGCGGGGAAGCATCCGATCTCGACGGAGCAGGTGGATCGGGCGGCGTTCGTAGGGTCGTGGCTGCTCGCCAACATGAAGCACTCCGCCGCGCGGGGGGAGCGGGCGCCGCGGCCGGAGGCGGTGGAGATCCGGAACCGGATGGCGACGCTGCTGGTGAATCGGTACGAGAAGCTGCAGGCGGTGGCCCATTACTTCGAGGGCGAGGGGTGGCCGGAGAAGGTGCCGCCGCTCATGACACGGCTGCCGGCCGCGAAACGGGAGGCGGCGCCGAAGGACGCGTCGGAGCCGGCGCCGGCCGCGCCGCCCACCGCCTGATCCCCGCCTCCCCCTCCCCGACCATCCGTTTCCGCGCCCGCGCCCGCGCCCGTTTCCGCGCCCGCGCCCACGCCCGTTTCCGCGCCCGCGCCCGCGCCCGCTCCCGCGCCCGCGTCCGCTCCCGCGTCCGCTCCCGCGCCCGCGTCCGCTCCCGCGCCCATTTCCGCGCCCGCGCGCAGGCACGCGCAGGTCTCGGCGAGGTCCGCGCGGGGGTGTCGGACGCCGGAGGGATACTTGTACCGGGGTCCGGAGGGGTGCCAAGATCCCGGCGCATGCTCAAGAAGGGCCCCCTCGCCGCGCTCGCCGCCGCCCTCGCCCTCGCGGCCGCGTCGTGCGGCGGCAGCAAGCACAACACCGCCGACTCTTACTGGAGCTCCGAGCCGCACGACGAGGGCACGAAGCCGCTCCGCGAGACCCAGTCGCTCACGGACAGCGCGCCGCCGCCGACGCCGCTCACCACGAGCTCGCCGCTGTCGTCGTGGGTCGGGGTCCGCCACGACCTGTCGCTCGCGCCGTCGCCGGCGCGCAAGGAGGCCTGCTCCTGCCTGGCGGTCGAGGTCGGGCCGGCCGCCGACCCGCGCTTCCAGTGGGCGGCGGGGGCGCCCGACATCGGGGGCGAGGCGGTCGCGGTCGCGCTCAGCGCGCGCGGCGTGCCCTGCCCCGGCGGCGATCCGGACGAGGAGAAGCGGCGGCCGTCGATCTCGGCGGTCGATCAGGAGGGCAATGACGTGATCGTGGAGGTCGAGGAGCTGCCGCCCGGGCGACCGCTCGCCACGGGCGCCGTCATTCCGAAGCCGGCCCAGGGGGGCGCCATTTACATCAAGGGCAGGACGGCCAAGGTGCCCTACGCGCGGGCAGGGCAAGGGCTCCGCTGCAAGGTGTACTAGCTCCCCGCCGGAGCTCAGTTGCCGAGCACGCGCGGGAACCTCGCCCGCGCGAACCGGGCGGTGACGCCGATCAGACCCGGGACGGCGGCCAGGTGATCCAGGATGGCCATTGCCTGCTCCGCGGTGAGCTCCGCGCTGTCCAGGCCCAGGTGGTGCATTGCCTCCGCCACGAGCTGCTCGCTCTTCTCCAGGCCCAGCGCGGGGGCCAGATGCGCCTTCAGCTTCGCCGCGGTCACGCAGCCGGGCGGCGGGGGCAGGACGCTCGGCGGCCGGATCGACGCGGAGGGGCGGGCGCCGGGCTGCGGCTCGGACCCGCTGCCGGGGGCGGGGCGGGCCGGCTTCGAGGCGATCCGCTCGCGGGCGAAGCGGGCGGCGACCGCGAGGATGCCGCCGCCCACGGACAGGCTCTCCAGGATCGACAGCGCGTCGGCGAAGGCCAGCGCGTCGCCCTCCAGGCCCAGCGCGCGCGCGGCGGCGAGGACCGCGTCGCGGCTCTTCTCCTGCCCGATCGTGGGGGCGAGGAGCGCGACGAGATCCTTCGCGGAGAACGCGCGCGGCGTCGGGCCCGGAGGCGACATCTAGCCTCCACCCGGGAACGCGAGCACCACGCTCGTCGTGTTATGGAAGCCGCTCATGTCGCCGGCGTCGAGCGCGATCTCCCCGTAGGTCTCGAAGCCGGCCAGGGGGACCTCGCCGAGCTCCTGCGAGATCGCGCGGACGGCGCGCATGAAATCCTCGCGGAGGATGAGGTTCCGGCAGATGCAGTCGAAGACCAGCGCCCCGGCCACGGGGCGGCCGCCGAGCTGGGCGCGGGCGCGCCGCGCGGCCTCACGCGCGCTGTCCACCTGCCACTCGGGCTCGCTCTCCGTGATGCGGATGACCGCGCCCTCGGCGACGCCGCAGGCGAAGCTGATCGAGCCGTCCTCCGCGCGCGACAGGGGGGCGCGTATCTTGTACTCGCTGCCGCTCGCCAGGCCCGCCTCGTAGTGGAGCAGGTAGGCGCCCTCGTCCTCGCGGGGGAGGCGGTCGACGTCCACGCCCAGGGAGCGCGCGCGCTCGCGGGTGAGCTCCAGCCAGACGTCCCAGGCCGGGCGGCCCTCCAGCTCCATCACCACGTTGCCCTCGGCGCGGGTCACGCGGAGCGGGCGCGAGAGGGGGCGGTGGCCGTGGCAGACGCCGACCGCGGGGGGCTCCTTCGAGAAGATCAGCGCGACGACGACCGCGTCGCTCGAGGCCCGCGGGCCGCACGCGACGTGCGTCTCGCGCATCTTGAGGTCGTCGCCGGCCGCGCCGCCGGCGAGGCGGACGTCGGCGCCGAGCATGGACGCGGCGATCAGCGAGGCCTCCTCGCCGTTGCCGGCCAGGGGATCGAGCAGCAGGAGCGCGGTCTTTCCGGGGTAGCCGTGCAGCGCGCGCGGGAGCCCCTCGACGGCCTGCGCGACGGCGGCCTCCGCGTCGGCCTTGAGGCCGATGCCGATGCCGGCGAACACGCGGTGGTCGCCCGCGAGCGCGAAGACCGCGGACGCGCCCTTCGTGTGGCGCGCCTCGGTGAACTCGCCCGCGGTCGACGCGCCGATGAGGGTCGCGCGGGGGAAGCGCGCGGACAGGCGCCGCGCCACCTCGCCGAGCGGCTGCTCGGTCGAGCAGAGCGCCACGAGCAGCGCGGGATCCTCGCCGCCGAGGCGGTCCTCGAGGCCCCGCCCCAGCGCCTCGGCCGCCTCGGCCGCGCTGCCCCCCGCCATCGCCGTCGCAATCTTCGTCATCACGTCCTCCCCGCGCTCCTCTCCGCCGGCGGGCCTCCGATGGCCCGCCCCTGCGCAGCACTCTACCGGATCCCGGGCCGCAAAGGGGGCGCGTGGAACAGGTCAGGGTCCCACGCCCGCGCCGTGATCACAAGCGCGACCATTCAATGAAACAGGGATTGACCGCGGACGGCCGCGCCGCGTCATGCGCCGCGCGTGCTGCGTCATTGACAGAACCGTGCCGCCCGGCCGGACGGCCGCGCAGCGGCGGCGGCGACGGCGGCGGCCGTCCATGCGGGTGGCGTGGCGCGGCGCGGGAGGTCGCGGAGATCACGGAGCGCGTGGCGGCGGCGGCGGCGGGGAGGAGCGAGGGGGGTCAGGTCAGCGCTATCATGCAGGCGGTCGCCGCGTAATCGATGCGCGGCGCGCGGACCGGGACGGTCGGCGGGAAGCGGCGGAGCGCGCAGCGCACGAGGAGGTGCGACTCGGTATCGAGCGGCGCGAACCGGAGGCCGATGGCCCGGCCCCGGTCGGTGCGGCGGCGGCCGTGCACGGTGCGCGTGACGGTGGCGAGCGCGTCGATCCAGGTGTCGGTGCCGGGCAAGCGCAGCGCCACGATGACGTCCTCGCCCGTGAGCACCGGGACCTCCGAGAGGAGGAGCATGCCGTCGGTGGAGAGGTCCACCGCGCGCTCGCCCAGGAGGACGAAGTCCCTCTCGCGGACGACGTGGCACTCGACGGAGACGGCGCGGCGCGCGGCGCCGCGGTCGTTCACAAGCAGCATTTCCATGATGATCCTCCTGAAACCGAAGGGTATTTGGCGCGCCGCGGGCCGGCCAACAAACAGGGGCTCAGCCCCGGCTCGACGTCCGGAGCGCGAGCCAGAGGAGCAGGGAGACGAGCGCGAGGGCCGCGAGCGCGGCGGCGGCGAGGAGGATCCTGCGGCGGCGCGCGCCGCCCGCGGCGGGCCCGGCGTCGAGCTCCGGCTGGAGGGCGTCGAGGGCGACCATGAGCGCGCGCGCGTGCTGGAAGCGCTCGGCGGGGTCCTTCGCGAGCAGGCGCCGGACGACGGCCTCGAGCGCGGAGGGCACGGCGACGCCCGGCGATCGCTCGGCGATCGGGGGCGGGGTGTCGTTCCGGTGCTGCGCGAAGAGGGCGGCGGGCTGTGTGGCGCTGAAGGGGTGGAGGCCGGCGAGCATCTCGTAGAGGATGACGCCGAGCGCATAGAGGTCGGACCGCTTGTCGACGGAGCGCATGCCGAGCGCGGCCTCGGGCGCCATGTACGCGACGGTGCCGAAGACGACGCCCGCGTTCGTGAGCGAGCGGCGCGCGCTCTCGTCGGCGATGGCGAGCTCCTCGACGGGGACCCTGGCGAGACCAAAATCGATGAGCTGGACGCGATCGTCGGGGCCGTCCAGGATCATGACGTTGAGCGGCTTGAGGTCGCGGTGGACGATGCCCATGTCGTGCGCGGCGTTGAGGGCGGCCGCGAGCTGGCGGGCGATGCGGGCCGCGCGCGCGGGCGGGACGGGGCCCCGGTCGACGAGGTCCCGGAGGGTGACGCCGCGGATGAACTCCATCACCATGTACCAGGAGCCGTCCTCGAGCTGGTCGGCCTCGTACACCGCGGCGACGTTGGGGTGATAGATGTGGCGGCCGGCGACGGCCTCGCGCTGGAAGCGCTGGATGAGCTCGGGGAGCTCCTCGGCGTCCGGGTGCAGCACCTTGATGGCGACGTGCTCGCCCGTGGCGGTCTTCCGGGCGCGGAAGACGGCGGCGATGCCGCCCATGGCGACGAGCTCCTCGATGACGTACCGGTCCTTGACGGTGCGGCCGACGAGCGACCGCGCCCGCGCCTGCGCCAGGGCGCCGACGGCGCCGCCCGCGAGCGGCGCGTCCTGGCTCACGGGCGGCCTCCTCCGCCGGGCCTTCGGCGGCGGCGCGATGACGGGCGGGTGGGTCGGGCTCGGGGCATGAGGGGCTCGCGGCAGGGATCACCCTAGTAGCACGCCTCGGAGAGAACAAAAATTCCGGTTTCCGGGGCCTCCTGTGAAAGATCGCGATGCGCGCCCTGCCGGCGGTGCTCCTCTCCCTCGCGCCCGCGCGCTGCTCGGACCGCGACGGCGGCACCGCCGCAGCCGGATCCGCGGCGTGGCGGAACACCGTCTGGAGGCTCTGGAGCCTCTGGATGCCGGTGAGCCAGCGGCTACCCTCTCGCCCGTGAGGCCCTCGTTCAACGTCGCCGGCCCCTGCATTCCGGGCGAGCACTACATGCTGCCGCCGGAGCGCCGCCTCGGGCGCGTGCTCGAGCTGATCGAGGATCGC
>CAYQYG010000496.1:0-2038 GCA_964421485.1 uncultured Polyangiaceae bacterium
GGGGCGCGACGGCCGGCGGCGGCGCGGGCACCCGCAGCGTCTCGCGCGGCGGCGGCGGCGGCGGCGCCGGAGGGAGCCTGTCGAGGATCGCCTGGCGGTGCGCCCCGATCAGCGCGGCCCACATCTCGCCGAGGCTCGTGAAGCGGCTCGCGGGGTTCACGGCGAGCGCGCGCGCGATGACCTCCTCGACCTCGTCGCTCGCCTCGACGCCGAGGCCGCGCAGCGTGGGCCGGTGCGCCTCGTCGCTCGACGCGACGAAGAGCTGGATCACGTCGTTGCCCGCGAGCGCGGGCTGCCCCGCCGCGACCTCGATCAGGATCAGCGCCATCGCGTACACGTCGGTCCAGGGCCCCGTCGCGCCGTAGCGCGGGCTGAACTGCTCCGGCGCCCCGTACTGCGGCGTGAACGCGCGGAACGTGCGCCCCGTCTGCGCGAGCGCCTCGGTCACGGTCGGCGTCTCCGCGAACACCTTCGCGAGGCCGAAATCGAGGACCTTCACGCGGTCCACGCTCGGGGGCTCCGCGCGGCCGAGCCGCGCTCCCCGCGCGTCGTCGCGCTCGCGCGCGAGGAAGAGGTTCGCCGGCTTCACGTCGCGGTGCGAGACGTTCTCCTCGTGCGCGATCGCGAGCGCGGAGGCGACCGGCGCGAGCAGCGCCATGGCCTCCTCGAGGCTGCGCGGCGGCCGCTCCTCCTCCCGCCGCCTGCGCAGGTCCTGCTCGAGCGTCTCGCCCTCGAGCCACTCCATCACGATGTACGGCGCCCACTGCCCCGAGGGCGCCGCGGCGGCGCCGATGTCGAGCGCCTGCACGATGCCCATCGTGCGCCGCGAGAGCCGGTGGAGCAGCCGCGCCTCCTCGCGGAACTTCGCGAGGAAGTCGGCCCGCTGCTCGGGGCTCAGATCCGCCGGGATCTTGAGGCACTTGATCGCGATCGGCACGTCGAACCCGAGGTGCCGCCCGCGGTAGACGATGCCGAACGCCCCCTCCCCCGCGGGCTCCTCGACGGCGAACTGGCCGTCGATGATCGACCCCACCCAGCCGAACGGGTCGCCCGTGTGCATCGTCACACGAGCCTATCGTCTGCCGCGAAGGACGAGCAAGAGACGCTCAGGCACCCCCCCGCCATGCCCGAGGGGTGGATCCAGGTGGATCCATGTCAGCGCCGTTGCGCGAGGGCCGGGGGTTCGGGGCGGAGGGCGCCGGCGGACGGGGCTTCGTCGTCCTGGGTCCAGGGGATCCAGCGGCGCCAGACCTCGTCGTAGAGGTGCGCCTGGACGACGTGCTCGCGCCTGTCGTCCCCCGGGAACGAGATGATGTGCAGGTCACCGAGCTCGAGCGCGCGCTCGAACGCGTGCCCGTCGAGGTCCTCGGGCCCGAGGGTGGCGTCGTCGTGCATGCTCGCGCCGACCTCGAGCTCCACGCGCCGCCGGAGCTCCTCCGCGACCTCGCGCGAGCTGGCGAACGGCGTCTGGATGCTCGAGTGAAGGAGCACGAAGATCCGCTCCCCCCGCGCCGCCGCGACGGCGCAGCGCGTGACCCCTTCGAGCCCGGCGTCCCAGACGACCCGCCCGTCCCCTGGCCGCGCCCCCGCCGGCTTCTCCCCGTAGAGCCCGTCGAGCGAGACGATCGCGTCCGGCCAGTCCGCCCCGCTGCACACGTCCTTGAGCACCTGCGATCCCGCGCTCCACGTGGTCAAGCAGGTGCGCCTGAACCCCTCGCGCCTCCCCGACCGCCGCGCGATCCCGTCGACCCAGCCCCCGAACCCGCCGTACCCCAGCAAGAGCGGCCGGTACGCGTTCGTGCCGATCCCCCAGAACTCCGTCGCGACCGCGTCCCCCGTGGTCTCCGCGACGTGCTCCTTGATGAGCGTCGAGCCGATGTGGACCCAGAGGAAGAGGTCCGATCCCCCCTTCTGGAGCAGCGTCTGGTGCCCCGCCGCGATCGCGCCGCTCCACGGCGGATCCCGGAACGGACGGGCCAGCGGCGGCTCCGGCGACCGCAGCGGCGACGCGGCCGGCTCCGGCTCCGGCGACCGCAGC
>CAYQYG010000496.1:2138-6434 GCA_964421485.1 uncultured Polyangiaceae bacterium
CTCCGGCGACCGCAGCGGCGACGCGGCCGGCTCCGGCTCCGGCGACCGCAGCGGCAGCGGCAGCGGCGACGGCAGCGGCAGCGCCGCCGCCATGGCCTCCGGCGTCGCGAGCGGGACGCGGCGCACCGCCCCGCTCAGCGCGACGCCGAGCAGCGCGCCGCTGCACGACATCGCGAGGGCCGCCGCGTACAGCGCGGTGCGGCCACGAAACGCAGATCGCGCTCGCATCAGTCCTCCCCCGGCCGCGCCCGCGGCCTGCGGCTCGCTCCCCGCCGAGCAAGAAGGCTGCCCCGACCCGATCCGGCGCGGCCGTGATCAGCGCGGCGGCCGCGCCGAGCGGCGAGGGCGCACGAACGGCGCCCCGCGTGACAAACCGGGACACCTCATTGCCCGGTGCGCTCGTCCGATGCCGTCAGAGGATGGATTATCGCGGAGCGAATTCGAGAGAGAAGGGCCGGCGCGCCGCAGAGCTCGTCAGCTCATCGCGGGACACCATAGAAATAATACCCGCGCCCCATCGGCGAATAGGTGTACGTCCCGTGCTCCCAGCGGAACCCGTCGCCGAGCGGCGCCACCATCTCCCAGAGCTCCCGCTCGGTGTACACCCGCAGCGTGCTCACGAACCCGTCCCACCCGGACGCCGCGAGCGCCGCCGGCGTCGCCCACGTGAGCAGGGCCTTCTCGAGCCGATCCTCGGCCGTCAAGGCGGGGTTCGCCGCGAGCGCGGCGACCCCGACGGGCACGAAGGAGAGGAACCTCAGCGGGTTCCGGTCGAATGGCTCGGAGATGAAGATCCCGGCGGATCCGCGCACCGCGTCCGCCAGGATCGCACGCGCCAGGCGGGGCGGGAAATGGTGGAACGCGTTGATGATCACCCGCGCCCGACCGCTGGACAGCGCGGCCGGGATCGCGGTCGCGTCGACCGGAGCGGGCTCGAAATCGATCACGCCGGGCAGCTCCGCGCGGGCGGCGGCCCAGGCGTCGGGGCGCGGGAAGAGGTCGGTCAGCAGGAAGCGCGGCGGCGTGGCCCCCGCGCCGCGGATCTCGCCGGCGAGGATGCGCGCCGGCCCCGCCGCGCCGGCGCAGAGGTCGAGCACCTCGGCCGCGCCGGACTCGGCCAGGAACCGCTGGAACGGCGGCACGAGGCCCTGGAGCATCCGGCCCCAGCGCAGCGTCCGGCTCAGCGACTCGACGATGGTGTCGCGCAGCGCCGCGGGGGCCCAGGGGAGATCGTTCCACTCGAAGAGGTGCGCGCGCGGGATCGGCAAGGGCATCGGGGGGTGCCCTCCGATGCCAGGTCGTCAGTGCCAGGTCAAGAGATGGGCCGCGAAGCGGTTCGCCATCCCGTCGCGGTACGGCAGGACGCGCACCGCGAACGCGTGCTCCCCGTTGCCGCGGGCCGGGATCCTCCCCTCGAAGCGGTAGCGTCCGCCGCCGAGCTCCTCCACGCAGCGCATCGGCGCGGCCTCGCCCTCGGGCAGCGCGTGCTCGCCGTGCAGCTTGCCGTGGTACGCCTCCACGGCGACCTCCGCGGGCCCGAGCCCCCCGAGGTGCACGTCCGCCGTCACCCGGATCTCGGCCCCCGCCGGGACCCGCGTGAGCCCCGGCTCCCCCACGCCCTCGATCCGCACGATCGGCCACGCCGCCTCGACCCGCGCGCGGAAGGCCGCCATGGCGCGCGCCTCCGCGAGGTCGGCCTCGAGCATGCGGCCCACCCGCTCCGCGGCAGGCCGGTACAGCGTCTCCGCGTACTCCTTGACCATGCGGTGCGTGTTGAACACGGGCGCGATCGACTGGATGCTGCGCTTCATCCGCCCGACCCAGCGGTGCGGGATCCCGCGCGGATCGCGGTCGAAGAACTGCGGGATGACCTCCTCCTCGAGCAGCCGGTAGAGCGCCTGGGCCTCGACGCGATCGCCGTACTCCGCGTCCGCGTGCTCCTCGCCGTGCCCGATCGCGAACCCGTTGTCGCCCGCGTACGCCTCGGCCCACCACCCGTCGAGCACGCTCGCGTTGAGCGCGCCGTTCAGCGCGGCCTTCATGCCGCTGGTCCCGCTCGCCTCGAGCGGCCTGCGCGGCGTGTTCAGCCACACGTCGACGCCCGACACGAGCGCGCGCGCGACCTCCATGTCGTAGTCCTCCACGAACACGATCCGGCCGCGGAACGCGTCGCTGCGCGACGCGCGGGCGATGTCGCGGATGAGCTCCTTGCCGCCCCAGTCCTGCGGGTGCGCCTTGCCCGAGAACAGGAGCTGCACCGGCCGCCCCGGCTGGTGCAGGAGCCGCTCGAGCCGCGCGAGGTCGCGCAGCAGCAGGGTCCCCCGCTTGTACGTCGCGAACCGCCGCGCGAAGCCGATCGTGAGCGCCCGCGGGTCGAGCAGCTCGTCGATCCGCGCGGCGTCCGCCGCGCGCCCCTTGAGCAGCGTCATGCGCTTCAGGTGGTGCCGCACCTCCGCGACGAGGCGGGCCCGGCAGCGCTCGTGCGCGTGCCAGAGGTCCGCGTCCGGGATCCCCGCGACCTTCGCCCAGGCCGCCGGATCGCCGTCCCGGTACGACGGCCCGAGGTGCGTCGCGTAGAGCTCGGCGAGCTCGCCCGCGATCCACGTCGCGAGGTGCACGCCGTTCGTGATCGAGCCGATCGGCACCTCGTGCTCCGGCAGCCCGGGCCAGAGCACCTTCCACATCCGCCGCGCCTCGCGCCCGTGCAGCACGCTCACCCCGTTGAACCGATCGGCGAGCCGGATCGCGAGCACCGGCATCGAGAACTCCCCCGCCGGATCGCCCGGGTGCACGCGCCCGATCCGCGTGGTCTCCGCGCCGCTCAGGCCGATCCCGGAGCCGAGCAGCTCCGCGTACGGCGCGATGAGCTCGGTCGAGAAGCCGTCGTTGCCCGCCGGCACCGGCGTGTGCGTCGTGAAGACGTGCCCCGCGGCCGCGACCTCGCGCGCGACCTGCACCGACACGCCGCGCTCCGCCATGAGCTCCCGCACCCGCTCCAGCGCCAGGAACGCCGAGTGCCCCTCGTTCATGTGGCAGAGCGCCGGCGAGCGCCCGATCGCGTGGAGGAGCCGGAGCCCGCCCACGCCGAGCAGGATCTCCTGCCGGATCCGGTGCGCCCTGTCCCCGCCGTAGAGCGTGTTCGTGAGCGCGCGGTCCTCCGGCGCGTTGAGGTCCAGGTTCGCGTCGAGCAGGAAGAGCGGCACCCGCCCCACGTCCACGCGCCAGGCCTGGAGCAGCACGTCCCGCGTGCCCCGGCCGTGGTGCGCCGCCGGCAGCGCGACCTTCACCAGCACGCGGTGGTCGTGCGCCCCCGTGACGGGCGTGACCGGCAGATCGTGCCAGTCGTTCGGCGGGTAGCGCTCCCCCTGCCACCCGTCCTCGTCGAGCCGCTGCCGGAAGTAGCCCTGCGAGAACGCGATCCCCACGCCCACGAGCGGCAGGCCGAGGTCGCTCGCGCTCTTCAGGTGGTCGCCCGCGAGCACGCCGAGGCCGCCCGAGTACACCGGCAGGCACTCGTGGATCCCGAACTCCATCGAGAAGTACGCGATCCGCGAGGACGCGGTCGCCGGCGCCGCGCCCCGGGCGCGGTACGTCCGGTCAAACCACGTCTCGCGGCCGAGGTAGTCGGCGAGCGCGCGCTGCGCGCGGGCGAGCGAGGCGAGGTACGCCTCGTCGCGCGCGAGCTGATCGAGCCGCTCCTGGGGCGCCTGCGCGAGCAGCGCGATGGGGTTCTCCGCGACCTCACGGTGCAGCGCGGGGTCGATGCGGCGGAAGAGCTCGCGTGGCTCGGCGTGCCAGGACCACCAGAGGTTCCGCCCCAGGTCGAGGAGGGGTCGGAGGGGCTCGGGCAGCGAGGGGAACACCTGATAGCGGTGCAGGGTCAGCATGAGGGGCGCACCTTAGCCCGGATCGGGCGGTCGATGCATGCGGTCGAGCAGCCGCGACATCACTCGTGGACGATCACGGTGGTCCCCTCCCCCAGCTCCTCGCCCGTGTTGATCGCGTGCCACCCCTCGGGCACTGCGGGCTCGGTCCAGAGGAAGACGCGGTGCGCGTCGATCGGCGACAGGTTGACGCACCCGTGGCTGCGCGGCGTGCCGAAGACGTCGTGCCAGTAGGCCGCGTGCAGCGCGTACCCGCTCGCGAAGTACTGGATGTACGGCACGTCGCGGAGCTTGTACGTCCCCTCCCCGCGCCGCTTCGTGACCCCGTACTCGCCGTCCCCCTTGCGAGGCACGACCGGCGCCGCGCCCGGCGCCGCCGGCTTCGCCGCCGCGCCCGGCTTCGCCGCCGCGC
>CAYQYG010000497.1:0-6411 GCA_964421485.1 uncultured Polyangiaceae bacterium
GCTGTGGGCGACCTCGGTCGCGGGCCTCGCGGCCGCGGCGGCGGCGACCCGGAGGCTCCGGCGGCGACCGCGGGCGCGGCGCTGACGGAAGCGGGAGCGGAGACGGGAACGGAAGCGGGAACGGATCCGGTAACGGAAGCGGCAACGGATTCGGATTCGGACCCCGGCGGCGTTCCCTCAGCGGGCGCGTCCGAGCAGGCTCAAAGCCCTCTCGACCTCGCCGGCGAGCGCGTCGAGCTCCGGCGTGGGCGCGACGCGGACATCCATCCTGGCTCCGAAGCGCGCGCGCAGAGGGACCGCGATCTCGATGGTCGCCACGCGCAGGCTCCGCGGCCGGCGCGGCGGCCCGGCGAGCGGCGCTCGGAGCGTGTCGATCAGGCTGAGCACCACCTGCGCATCCGCCGGCGCCCTGGCGAGCCGCGCCGCCCCGAGCACGGCCCCCTCGGACCACCAGACGATCAGATCGCGATCCTCGCCGGAGATGCGCAGGATGCCGCCGACCCACTCGCGCGCATCCGTGCGGCCCAGGCTCACCCCATGAGCACACCGGGACAATCGATGCATGGGCTCACTCGCCGGCGATGCCGCGTCGTCCCATGGCGACCCGCCCCGGCGCCTCCCCACGCATCATTAGCCGATGGTCCGCCGGATGACACCGGCAAATACGGCCTCAGGCCTCGATTTTCAAGCAACTAACGCATTCCGGATCCCTGTCATTACTTGCCACTCGTCGGCCAGCTCCGATGTGGTCTCCAGGTGCTATGATGACTGTTCTAGACGTATGCAGTCATAGCCAAACAATTGCCGTCCACAACGGTCCGCGTTCCTCTCGACACATCGACGAGCTGCGGGCGAGGCGGGGCGTGCGGCGCCGCGCCGGGCCCGTCGTTCGCCCGCACGAGCTGGATGGGGTGAGGAGATGGTGAAGGATGCCCGGGGGCCGGGCTGGATCACCGGGCAAGGCGCCCAGCAGAGAGGACGTCGCTTTACTTGAGCTTCTTGGCCGCCGCGCAGGCGAACGCGTCCCCGCGCATGCAGGCGCGGTCGAGGTCCGACAGGCCCATCTGCTTGTTGCCGCCGGCCACGGTCACGAGGCCCAGCGTCGCGCAGTCACGCGTGTTGCCGGCGTCGCAGCTCTTCCGCCACTGCATCGTGTTCTGCACGTTCGGGATCACCACGCGGTTCTCCCCGTACAGCGCCTTCAGGGCCGCGCAGCCCACCTCGGAGCGCCAGGTGCACCCGCGCTGGAACGAGCGCTTCGCCTCGTCCGCGTTGCCGCCGCCGGGCTTGGCCATCTCGAGGCGCGCCATGTTGGTGCACGCGTCGCCGCTCGCGCGGAAGCAGCCGCGCATGTACATCATGCCGGCCACGATGTTGTCCTTGCGGCCGGCCGCGCCGGTCTCGTAGAGCTTGCCGAGCTCGTTGCAGCTCGCCCCGTCCGAGCCGTCGCAGGCCCGCTTGTAGAGCTCCGCGGCGCGCTTGCCGTCCTGCGACACGCCCTTGCCCTCCGCGTAGAGCGCCGCGACCGCCCCGCAGGCCTTGTCGTCGCCGCCGTCGCAGGCCTTGTCGAGCAGCTCGGCGGCGCGCTTGGGATCCGCGCTCACGCCCTTGCCGGCCAGGTACGCGCGCCCGAGCAGGCCGCAGCCGAACGCCTCGCCGTCATTGCAGCCCTTCTCGAACAGCGTCGCCGCGGCGGCCGCGTCCTGCGATACGCCGAGGCCGTCGGCCGTCAGGGAGCCGAGGTTCACGCAGCTCTTCGCGTCTCCGCCGTCGCAGCCCTTCTTGAGCAGCTCCGCGCCCTTCTTGTGATCCCGGCTCACCGAGCGGCCGCTCGCGTAGAGCGCGCCGAGCGCGCCGCAGCTCCCGGGGTGCCCCTTGTCGCACTGGGCCGTGCACTCCTCCACGCTGTCGGGGTCGCACTGGAACGCAGGCGCGCTCGCGGGCGAGGTGCACTTGCCCTCGGCGAGGACGAGGCCCTTCGGGCAGGCCTTGTCCGCGACGTCGATCGCCGGGCCCGCCTCGGCGGGCTTGGCGTCGGCCGGGGTCTCGGGGGCCTGCTTCGCGATCGGCGTCAGGACCAGGCGGATCGGCGACCCGCACTGCGCGGGCGGGGCCTCGGAGGTCGGCGTCGCCTTCGCGCAGTCGGAGAGGTCGCCCTCGCGGTTCTTCACCTGCTTGTCGCTCGCCGAGCCCGCGCCCGCGGACGCGCCGAACATCTCGGCCGTCGCGCGCACCTTCGCGCTCGTCCCGGTGTCCATCGCGAACGCGCCGAGCGTCGCCCCGCGCACGAAATGCGTCGCGCCGCCGCACTCGCCCTTGAGATCGTCCTTGGTCGGGGTCGTCCAGGTGGTCTTCGATTTGCCGACCATCACGAGGGCGATGTCGATGGTCGAGCCGCGCGAGAGCTCGCCGCCGATGGTCGCGCCCGAGAGGGGGAGGTTGGCCTTGACCTCGTCGGAGTTCTGGAGCCGGACCATCTGCTCCTTGCGGGTCATGCCCATGTAGCCGTAGTTGCCCTCGATGCGGCAGTCCTTGAGCAGCTTCATCCCCTCGCAGCTGTAGGACACGACCGCGACGCCCTCGCGCATCGCGATCTCGAGGTCGCCGCGCTGATCCGGCTTCCAGTCGACGATGAGCGGCTCGCTCGCGCTGCCCACGTCATGACAGTCGCCGCCCCCCTCGGAGAGCGCGCCCGCCGCCGACGGATCTGTCGGCCGGATCGCCTCCGCCGCCGCGCCCGGGCCGCAGCCCGCCGCCATGGCCGCCACCACCGCCCCGAAGCCGATGTTCCGGTAATCTCGGTTTTTCATGGGCGTGGATGCTATCCCGCGTCCTCGAGGAACTCCACGGTCGCGGGGGTCGAATCAAGCCGCGGCTCAGAACGCGCCGGGTGAGAGGATCAGGCGGTTCGGGCCGCCCGCGCGCACGAGCTCCTGGCAGGCGCGCTCGTCGCCGCCGTCGCAGCCCTTCTTGAAGAGCTCGCGCGCGCGGGCCGGGTCCTTCGGTACGCCCTCGCCGATGTCGTGGAGGTGGCCGAGCAGGGCGCAGCCCGAGGGCTCGCCGGCGTCGCACGCCTTGCGGAAGAGGCGGGCGGCGCGCGCGGGATCGGCGGGGCCGATGACGCCGCGCGCGTGGAGGACGCCGAGGCCGGAGCAGGCGCCGGCGCTGCCGCGCGCGCAGGCGCGCTCGTAATAGCGGGCGCTGCGGCGCTCGTCGGCGGCGGCGCCCTGCCCGATCGCGAGCTGGTAGCCGGCCATGTGGCAGAGCTCGACCCACCAGGGGCTCGGGGCGGAGCTCGGCGGGGCTCGTGCGTCTTGCTTCCGGGTCGGGTCGGGGCCGGTGGGCGGCGGGACGCCGCGCTCGCCCTCGAGGGTTCCGCGCCGCTGCTCCTCGAGAGCTTCCTCGCGCTCGGCCTTCGCCTTGGCCGCCTCCTCGGCCACACCGGCGTCGCAGCCCGCCGCGTAGGCGGCGAACGCGCCGCTCGAGTCGTCGCGCGCGCGCCGGATCTCGGCGAGCATGGCGCAGGCCCGGGTCCCGGCGAGGTCGCAGCCGGCCGCGTAGAGGGCCTCCGCCCGGACGGGATCGCGCGGGAGGCCGAGGCCCTTTTCGTACATCTCGCCGAGGGCGTCGCAGGCCATGGAGCTGCCGCCGCGGCAGCCGCGATCGAGCAGCGGCGCGGCGCGCCGGGCGATGTCCTCCCGCTCGGGGTCGCCCTCCTCGAGCTTGGTGAGGCGGATCGTCATGAGGCCGCCGAGCAGGGCGCACTGCTCGGTGTCGCCGGCCTCGCACCGGGCGCTCATGATCGCGCCGGCGCGCGCGAAGAGCTGGTCCGCCCTGGCAGTGTCCTTTTCGTAGCCGAGCGCGCCCTCGTGGAAGAATGCGCCGAGCATGGTGCACGCCATGGCCTCGCTCTCGACGAAGCAGGCTTTCATGATCCGGGCCGCGGCGTCCGGGGGCATGACGGGATCGTCTGCGGCGGCGGTCGCGGGCGCCGAGGCGGGAGCGCCGCGGCCGCCGCAGGCGGCGGCGGTGGAGGCGAGGAGGCAGGCGAAGAGGAGGAGGGCCCGTGGCTTCATCTCGGCCTCAAAAGGAGGCTTCCACGAGTATCACGCCGGCGCGCGGATCCGGGGGCGGGAGCAGGAAACGGGAGCGGCGGCGGACACGGGCACGGAGGCGGTAACGGAAACGGACACGGAGGCGGTAACGGAAGCGGACACGAACACGGATGCGGGCAGCGGATGCGGATACGGTGATGCGCTCATCGCCGTGCCGCGCCGGTGCCGTCCGGGAGCGCGACTCGGTTGGTGCTGTCTTCGCTCCGCGAGGGCCGGTACCCTGGGGGTGTGGAACGCCCGCGATCGCGCGCGGCGGACGGCGCGAGGGAGTCTTCTTGAGCTGGTGCAGGCGAGCTTGGGTGGCGGCGGTGATCGCCGGCGGGGCGCTGGCGAGCCGCCCGGTCGGGGCCGTGGGGACGCTGTCGAGCGGCGGCGAGGCGCCGCTCGAGCAGCGCGTGGCGCTCGCAGTGGGGCCGGATCGGACGACGCTGTGGACCAGCGTGCGGGTCGACGCGCCGGGCGGGGCCGTCGCGATCATCGCGCCGGCGCTGCCGGGGGCCTCGCTCGACTGGAGCTCTTCGGCATGGTTCGAAGCGCTCGAGGACGCGACGGCGCCCCGGATCAGGGCGCCCTCGCTCGACTGCCGCGGCGCGGCGCCGGCGGCGCCGCTCGACGTGGCGGGGGAGACGGGGCACGAGGTGCCGCTGCCGGGGGGGCAGGTGACGGTGCTGGCCGATGCGGCCGCGGTGACCGCGTGGGCGGCGCAGAACGGGCTCGCGGTGCCGGAGGGGCTCGCGGGGGCGCTCGGGGCGCTCGCGGGGATGCGGTTCGTGGCGGCGCGGTTCGACGCTCCGGGAGGGACGACGCTGACGCCGACGCTGCGGATCGTGTCGCCTTCGCCGCTGCCGGAGCTGCCGCTCGTGCTGACGCGCGCAGGGGCGGAGCCGCTGCTCGTGACCACGTGGGTGATCGGCGAGGGGCGCGCGCACATCGACGGGGCGGCGGTGGCGGCGATCAACCGGTCGGAGCTCACGTTCGATGCGGCGAGCGGGAAGAGCGCCTACGCGGAGGCGCGGGAGAGCGCGCTGCGCGCGGCGGGGCCGGGGTCGGCGCTGATCGAGGCGGCGGGGCACGGGCTCTTCGTGAGCGAGACGCCGATCCCGGGGCTCACCGACGGGATCCCGGCGCTCGTGGGGTCGTACTTCGAGCGCGCGGCGGCGTACGGTGACGGGCTCGCGGGGGCGGCCGCGTGCGTGACGCAGGCAGAGGGCGTGCTCTCGGGGGCGGCGCGCGTCGCGGCGAGCTGCCCGCGCGAGGCGCTCGGCGTGGTGGACGGCGCGGCGGGGTGCACGGAGTCGGTGGGCGCGGGGGAGGCGGATCCGGAGCTGCTCCGGTGCGGTGCGGGCGCGGACGACCTCGCGGTCGCGCTCTCGGGGATCTCGCCGATCCTGGGGTGGATCACGCGGCAGAGCATGATCATCCCGGCGAACGGCGTCGGGACGCGCTCGGGGGTGAGCTTGCCGGGGGGGGCGGAGGTGAGCCCGCTGATGCAGGCGACGGGGCTCGCGTGCGAGGTGCCGGTGCGCCGCGTGCCGTCGTCGGGGTGCGGGTGCTCGGGGACCGAGGACACCGTGGTGGTCGGCGTGATCGACGTGGTGATCACCGACAGCGACGAGGAGCCGCCCGAGTCGTACTACGAGGAGGAGGACTGCGAGGGGGACACGGCCGATACGTACTCGAGCGACTCGGGGGACCCGGACGACGGCGGGTGCAGCGGCGACTCGAGCGACTCGAGCGACTCGAGCGACTCGGGCGCGGGCGGGACCGACTCGTCCGAGGACGACGGGTGCAGCGGTGACACGAGCGACACGGGCTCGAGCAGCTCCGGCGGGTCAGGTGGGGACAGCTCAGGCTCCAGCGACGGCTGCGGGAGCGACACGACGGATACGAGCGGCGGCGGCAGCAGCGGCGACGGAAGCGGGTGCAAGTGCTCGGTGCGCGCTCCGAAGCACCGCGCGGTGCGCGTGAGGCTCTCGCCGCTGATGCTCGGTGCGCTCCTGCTGATCGCGCCGCTCCGGCGCGCGCTGCGGCCTCGCCGGCGGCGGCGCTGCGGGTAGCGCACGGGGGCCGCGTCGCGCGGCTACTCGACGACCAGCGTTCCGATGAGCGGCGCGGAGGTGACGCCGGCCTGGCTCGCGACGACGATGTAGTAGGCGTAGGAGCCCCGCGCGCTCGGCGCGATGATCGCGTGCGACCAGGTCACGCTCCCTCCGGTCGCGCCGCCGCCGCCTGCGCCGCCTGCGCCGCTGCCGCCGCTGCCGCCGGTGCCGCTGCCGCCGCCGGCGCCGCCCGCGCC
>CAYQYG010000498.1:0-2714 GCA_964421485.1 uncultured Polyangiaceae bacterium
CGCGCGGCTCGCGGTCGCCGAGGACCGGCGCGAGGAGGCGCGGCGCGCGCGCGCCCGCGCGGCGCGGCGGCTCGCGGGGACGCCGCGCACGATCGAGGTCGAGCGGCGGTGCAGCCACGGCTACGCGGTCGCGGCGCACGCCGTCGCCGCGGTCGTGACGGTGACGGTCTCGGGCGACGGCCTCGCGGACGGCGCGAAGATCTTCGATCGGGAGCCGCTCCTCTGCGAGGAGCGCGGCCGCGACGAGGCGTTCCCGGCGCAGCCCGGGCGCTGCGCGGAGGTCGCGGGCGGCGATCCGCTGGAGCTGCCCTCGGAGCTCGAGCTCAAGCACGCCCTGCTCACGCAGGCGACCGCCGGCGTGCGGGACAAGATCCTCTTCGCCTACGATCGCTACCGCCGCGAGCACCTGACGAGCGCGCAGCGCGAGCAGGCCGCCGGGGTGGTCGACGAGGCGTCCGAGCGCTACGCGCGCTACCTCGCGCTCGGCCGCGCCGCCCCCGCCGAGCGCGCCGCGATCGTGGACTACCTGGCCCGCGCCCGCGGGCTCACGCCGGCCGCGGTCGAGGCTTCCCTCTGAGCCCCGCGCGGCGCCTCGCGGCGCTCACTTGCAGCAGCGGAAGCCGGTCGAGTAGTCGTGGTAGCTCGCGACGTGCGCGGTCGTCTTGTACTCGCAGCCGTCGCCGTTCAGCGCCGTGTCGAGGTAGTAGCCGCCGCGGAACGTGCCGCCCGGCGCGCTCGTCCACTCGTGCAGGTTGCCGACCATGTCGTACGTGCCGTAGCTGCTCTTGCACTTCTTGAACTTACCTGTCGGCGCCAGCGTGCCCTTCATCTGGTTGAGGCGGCTGTCGTTCATGTTGTCCCACGTGTACTGCGCCTGCGGCGGCTCCGCGCCCCCGTCGCCGTAGTAGTGGTTGAACGACGAGACCCCCGCGTCGTTGCAGGCGCCGGCCTTCCTGTCGTCGCCGTATGGAAAAGTCGTCGGCCGCTTGCCCTTGCAGGCGGTCACCCACTCCTCGTCGGTGCAGAGCCGCTTGCCCGCGTTCTTGCAAGCCTCCTCCGCCTGGTCGCGGCTGATGTAGGCCTGCGGCTTGACCCCGCCCTTGCTGACGGCCTTCACCTTGAGCCCGTCGACCGGCAGGTAGGGCGAGTGCGGCCGCGTCTTCCCCTTGCCGAGGATCTCGACCGTCGAGGCCTCGTACCTGTCGATGCAGTACCGCCCCTGCACCGGCGCCATGCCCTTCGGGCACCCCTTGGGCTTCGCCGCCGCCCCGCGCGGGCTGGGCAGCCCGAGGATCAGGAGGCCCGCGGCGGCCACGATCCAGAACGAGGGGGTGCGGGGCAGGAGCGACGGCCTCATGGGTGCTGCGCCCCGGCTGGACTCGGGGCCGAGGTCCCTGCCACGTAACCAGCTCCGGCCGCGCCTGGCAAATCCGGAGCGCCTCGCCGGGCCCCTCCTCGCCGGCCTCGCGCGGACGGCGCGCGACGCTAGTTCGCGATCTTCCAGAGCTTCTCGATGATCTTCGGCTCCATCGCGTCGCCGTGGCAGGTCGAGCACTCGACCTCGCCCTTGGCCGCGAGGGTCGTCTTGTGCTCGTACTCCTCATCCATGAACTTCTCGACCGCCTTCTTGTCGGCGCGGTTCAGGACGTGCTTGTTGCCCCCGTGGCAGCTGTCGCAGAAGAGCACCCCGCCCTTCTCGGAGCGGAGCGGGACCACGAAGTGATTCCACATCTCGCGGGCGATCTTGAGGTTCCGCGTCTCCTTCTTGAAGTCGCCCTCGACGTGGCAGCCGGTGCACGCGTCCATGCCGAGCGACTTCTGGAGGAGCGGCATCACCTTCTTCTTCTGCGCGGGCGAGAGCTTCCCGAGCTCCGGGATCTTCTTGAGATCGATCCCGATCTTCTTGAGGTCCTCCTCCATCGCCGAGGCCGAGATCGGCGTCGACTGGGCCGGACCCGCGGCCGCGGGCGCCGCGGGGGCTTCCTCCGGCATCGCTTCCGGCTTCGCGTCGGCGGGCGGCGTGCCTTCGGCGGGCTTGGCCTCGGTCGGGGGCGTCGCGGCTCCGTCCACGGGCATCACCCCGCCGCTGGGCGGGGCCTCGGGCTGCGGCGCAGGGCCGCAGGCGCCGGCGAGGGTCCCCATCATGATCACGAGAGCGAGCGCTGCATGCTTGAGCATAGAAGCCAGTGTCCTCCGAGGTGTGTCGCCGGGCACTCTACTCGAACTTGCCTGTGACGGAGAGGAACGTGAGCTTGTCGGTCGTCTCGCGGAGGCGCTGGGCGAGCATCCGGACGACGCTCCAGAGCACCTCGTACGCGAGTTCCTTGTGCAGGAACAGCAGGTCCTCGAACGCGTCCTTCGAGACGGTGAGCAGGCGGCAGCGCTCGTGGACGCGGGCGTCGGCGGAGCGGGGCGCCTCGTCGAGCAGGGCCATCTCGCCGAAGACGGCGCCGGGGCCGAGCACTGCGAGCGCCTCTTCCCCCATGCCGGGGATGTCACGGCTGATCCGGACGCGGCCCTCGATGATGATGTAGAGCTTGTCGCCCGGATCGCCGTGCTGGAAGATCTTCGTACCGAGCGCGTGCGACTCCTCGCTGGCGACCCGGGAGATGAGCTCGAGCGCGACCGGCGTCAGCCCCTTGAACAGGGGGACCCTCGAGAGCTGTTCGATGCGCTGCTCGATATCCACGGCGGAGCGCGAGGATAGTCGAGGT
>CAYQYG010000498.1:2814-6396 GCA_964421485.1 uncultured Polyangiaceae bacterium
CGCTAGCGGGTGAACCGCACCGTGATCGGGGGCGTCGTCGAGGTGATCGGGGCCCCGGTCCGGTCGAGCGCCGGCGTGTACCGCTTGCTCAGCGCGCAGATCCGCGCGGCGCGGCCGAACCCGTGGCCTGGGTCAGTGACGATCTTCACCGAGAGCGCGGTCCCGTCCGGGCGCACGGTGACCGAGATGACCGCGCGGGCCTGGTCGATCTGGTCCGCGTCGGCCTCGGGGGGGAACGGGCAGCTCCAGGACGTGCTGCCGACGATGCCGGCAGGGCGCGACATATCGGGCCCGGGCGGCGGCGGGGGCGGCGGGGCCTGCGGCGCCCCGGTGCCCTTGCCGCCCGGCACGCCGCCCACCTTCGCGTTGGGATCGAACGTCGCCGCCTTGGCCGTGCCCGCCCCGGCGACCTGGCCGTAGCCGACGCCCGAGCCCTCTCCGCTCGCGATCCCGCGATCGGTCATGTCCATGATCTCGTTCGGATCCGGATCGCGCGTCAGGATCTTCGCGGCCTCCGCGGCCGCCGGCGGCGGATCGTACGGCTCGTCCTTGGGCGGCGGCGCGTTGGTGGGCGCGGGCGCGAGGCGCGGCGCGGGCTCCGGCTCGGGCGCGGGCTCCGGCTCGGGCTCCTTCGGCTTCTCCGGCTCGGGCGCCTTCTGGGGCGGGACCTCGACCTCGTACGTCGCCCAGAGGAAATCGTGGATCTCCGCGCGCATCTGCCGGCTCACGTCGCGCACCTCGCGGAGCGCGCCCGACGCGATCGCCTTGACCGAGACGGCGCCGTGGCTCGTGAGGGCCAGGCAGAGGCCGATCGCGGCGCCCACCCGGGCCGCGCGCTCGCCGAGGCCCATCACCGCGGCCAGCGGATCCTCGCCCCGCCGCTCGCGGACCGAGGCCACCTCGCGCAACCGAACCGCGCCCCGCGTCTCCATGGCTCGCTCGCTCAAGGCCTCGGTCATGAGGTCCTACTTCGGGGCGCTCGGGTTCTGCGGAGCCGGCGCCGGGGCCGCGCCCGCGCCGGGAGCAGCGGCGCCCGCGCCCGCCGGGGCCGCGCCCGGCTCGGCCGAGACGGGCGTCACGCCGAAGGCGATCTTGGACACGCCGGCCTGCTTGAGCAGGTCGAGCGCGCGGATCACCCGGCCGTGCGGCACCGTCGTGTCGGCGCGGATCACCGCGCGCAGCTCCGAGTTCTTCGCCTGCGCCTCGCGCGCGAGCGGCAGGATCGAGTCCTCGCCCGGAAGCTTCTTGCCGTCGACGTAGGTGTCGCCGTTCGCGTGCAGCTCGACGCCGAAGACGAGCTGCACGTCCTGCCCCTGCGCGGCCTTGGGCAGGTCGAGCGGGAGCGACTGCGAGACGATGATGCGCGCCGTCACCATGAAGATGATGAGCAGCACCAGCGTGATGTCGACGAGCGGCGTGACGTTGATGCCCGCGATGACGCCGTCGTCGTCGTTGTTGCTGGAGGCGGCCATCAGCCCTCCTCGTCGTCGGACGCGCGCTTCTTCCTGGGCTCCTCCGCCCTGGCCCCGCCCTTCGCGGGCTTCGCCGACGCCCTCGGCTTCGGCTCCGGCGCGGGCTCGCCGCCGGCGAGCACGTAGTCCGGATCGGCCTTGAGGTGCGCGAGGAGGACGCGCGTGAGCGCCTCGGTGTTCGCCAGCGTGGACTTGATCATGCGCTGGAACAGGTTGTTGAACGCGACCGCGGGGATGGCGACCGCGAGGCCGACGGCCGTGGCCACGAGCGCCTCGGCGATGCTCGACATGACCGCCTGCGGCGCCATCGACTGCGCGGCGGCCTGCGCCGCCGGCGCCTTCGCCGCCTGGCCGAGCGCGTCGAAGGCCATCACGACGCCGATGACCGTGCCGAAGAGGCCGATGAACGGCGCGTTGTTGCCCAGCGTGCCGAGGTACGCGAGCCGCCGCTCGAGCTTCATCCGCTGCAGCGCCGCCGCGCCGTTCATCGCCTCCTCCGCGGCCTCCGGCCCCTTGTGGGCCACCGCGAGCCCGGCCGCGACGACCGCCGCCTCGGCCGACGGGGAGGCCTCCATCCGCTTGCGCGCCGCCTCGATCGAGTCGTCGAGGGAGGCGCGGAGGTCACGCGCGAGCACGGCGAGGTCGTCGCGGAGGGACCAGAAGAACCAGGCGCGCTCCAGGATGATCGCCACGGAGATCACGCTGAGGAAGATCATCAGCCACATGACCCACGCGGCGCCGAAGCCGACCATGATGCGCTGCAGCCACTCGACGAGATTCATCTTCTACCTTGGTTGCCTGCTTTGGGGGGATGGGGGGCGAAGGGGAGAGCCCGTCGCCGCGGTGAGCGGATAAGCGTCAAGCATCGACGGGCGAGGGAGAACCTGCGGGGCCCTCCTCCTCTTCCTGCGCCTCCGGCTCGGGGCTCGACGCCGCCGCGCCGCGGGCGGAGGCGTCGATGAGGCGGAAGGAGCGGCCGAGGAGGGTGGTCGCGTAGCCCCCCTTCGGTAGCACAAACGACACGACGATGGCGCGCTCGTCGTCGCCGGGGAGCACGGGGCTCGGGGCGGAGGGCGCCGCATGGCGACCCGGAGCCCCGAACGTCACCGCCATGTCGCGGACCTCGAGGCGGAGGGGTCGCCGCGTCCCCTCGCCGGCGTGCGCGAGCGCGTCCAGGCGGCGGGGATCGCCGATGGCGCGCTCGATCACGGCGCGCTCCAGCGCCGCGGGCTCCCCGAGCGGCCAGCGCATCTTCCTGCCGAACATCGGCCCGGTCGCGGAGATCTCGAGCGCCGCGGCGCGCGCCCGGGCCTCGTCCACGTCGGGCCCCTCGAGCGGGACCTGGAAGAGCCCTCCGGAGTCATGCCGCTTGGCGAGGTCCCCCGGCAGCGCCGTCGCCCAGGTCCCGTCCCGCTCGCGCGCGGCGAGGACCTCGTTGAACCAGAGGGACTGGAGGGCCGAGAAGATCAGCCGCTGCTCGCGCCGGTCGCGCGGTCCGCGCTCGCGCCCCTCGATCCAGGCGATCGCCCGCGCGGGGTTCTGCCCGTCGCGCCCGAACCGCTGCGGCCCGAACGCGTTCGGCACCCCCTCGCGCCCCGAGCGCTCGAGGCGCTCGCGCGCGGCCTCGCTGCCGAGGAGCGCCGTGGGATCGACGTCGCGCAGGGTGATGCGGAAGCGGTTGCCCGCGAGGTGCCCCGGCTTGAGCTTGTTGTCGTGGCGGGTGACGGCGAGGACCTCGAGGCCCGGGATCGCCGCGGCCTGGAGCAGCGGCTCGGGGTCGCGGCCGAGCGGGACGTGGAACGAGGCGGCCTGGGTGGTGACCGCGTGGCGGTCCTTCATGCCGGCGAAGCCCGCGGCGCGCGGGTCGGAGCCGAGGGCGAGGGCGAGGGCGCGGACGGCGTCCGGCGTGGTGCGCCCCGTCTTCCGGAAGGTGACGATGACGTGCTCGCCGCGCCCGCTGAAGGAGTAGGCCGGGAGCTCCTCCACGACGAAGTCCTCGGGGGCCCGCCGGATGACCGCGGCTGGGAGATCGCTCTGCGCGGGGGGCGGCGGGGGGGCGGACATGGCCGGCGAGCGTGACCCAAATCGCCTTGGTGTCCAGCCTGGATTG
>CAYQYG010000499.1:0-6384 GCA_964421485.1 uncultured Polyangiaceae bacterium
CCGATGAGGGGGCTGCGCCCCCTACGCGCCCCTCGGGGGGCGCTACCCCGGAGAGTGCCACGGCGCAGGTGATCTTCCAGCACCGCCCCTCCTCTCCGGTCCACGCGGTCGATCTCCGCGGGGACCTCGTGCACTGGTACCACCCCGAGCCGATGCGCCCGGCGGGCGGAGGCCTCTTCGAGGCCGCCGTGCGGCTCGGCGCGGGCGTCTATGCGTACAAGTTCCGCCACATCGACGGGGCGTGGGCGCTCGACGCCGAGAACCCCCGCACCCGCGGCGTGGACGGCGACCGGAACAGCGTCCTGTCCGTCGGCGGCGCCGCGGAGCCCGTGCTGCACGCGCCGGCGCGGCCGTGGATCTCCCTCGAGGACGACGGCCGGCTCTGCGTGCGCGCCGGCCTCCGGCGCGGCCACGGCGAGGGCCTCGCCGTCCGCTGGGATGAGGGCGAGGGCGCGCGCCTGAGCTCGATGGCCCCGGCCGCCGAGGAGGACGAGCACCTGCTCTTCGAGGCGCACCTCCCCGCCTCGGCCCGCGCGCTGGACTACGCGTTCGTCCTCGAGGACCGGCGCTGCGTCGGCCGCGAGGGCGGCGCCGGCCAGGCGTTCCGCGTGGAGCCGCGCGCGCTCGCCGCGGCCCCGCCCGCCTGGTGGCGCGACGCCGTTCTCTATACGATCTTCGTCGATCGCTTCCGCCGCGGCCGCGCGGGCGGCCGCTGGCCCGGCGACCTCGCCGCGCGGCCCGAGCGCGCCCGCGCCGGGGGCGATCTGGAGGGCGTCGTCGAGGCGCTCGATCACCTGATCGACCTCGGCGTCACCGCCCTGCACCTCACCCCGATCGCCGTCGCGCCCTCCGCGCACCGCTATGACTCGATCGACCCGCGCGCCGTGGATCCCGCGCTCGGGGGCGAGCCCGCGCTCCGGCGCCTCCTGGACGAGGCGCAGCGCCGCGGCCTCAAGGTCCTGCTCGACCTCGGCCTCACCATGGTGCACAGGGATTTCGCCCCGTTCCAGGACGTCCGCCGGCGCGGCCCCGGGTCGCCGTACTGGCGCTGGTTCCTCGCCCGCCGCTGGCCCTTCGTGGAGGGGCTGGACCCCGGCTACGAGCATTACCAGAAGGGGGCCTGGGACCAGCCATTGCTCGACACCGGGCACGAGGAGGTCGTCGAGCACCTCGCCGCGTGCTCTGCGCGCTGGGCGTCGCTCGGCGCCGACGGGCTCCGGATCGACGCGGCGGCCGACCTCCCGCTGGCCGCGATCCGCGCCATCGCCCGCGCGGTCCGCGCCGCCCGCCCGGGCGCCGCGCTCTTCGGCGAGGTGATCCCGGGCAACGTGCACCGCTACACCGGCGGCCTGCTCGACGCCGCCACCGATTTCGGCGCGCAGGAGGCGCTCGACGACTGGCTCGTGCGCGGCCGCGGCGCGGCCCGGGCGCGCGCGGCCCTGCTCCGGCGCCGCTTCGCGCGCGGCGGCCCCGGGCACACCACCATCGCGTTCACGGCCACGCACGATCAGCCGCGGCTCCTGACGAGGCTCCGCGATCCCGCCGCCGCGCGGCTCGGGCACCTCCTCGTGCTGATGCGCGCGGCGGTGCCGGCGATCTATTACGGCGACGAGGTGGGCCTCATCGGCCCGGCCGGCGAGCGATCATTCGAGGACGCGTGGCCCGATCGACGCCCGATGCCCTGGGATCGGGCGGAGTGGGACGAGGCGACCCTCGACCTCTTCCGCCGCGCGATTCGCCTCCGCCGCGAGGTCCGGGCGCTCCGCGAGGGCGACGAGCTGTTCCCGCCGGTGGAGCGCCCGGAGGGCGGCGCCGCCGCGGGCGACCTCCTCGCGCTGCGCCGCGTGGCCGGCGCGGAGATCGTCGACGTCCTCCTCAACGCCGGGGCGGCGCCGTGCGAGGCGCTCCTGCCGGCGGGCGCGCCCTCGGGGGCGGAGCTCCTCCTCTCGCTCGGCGAGGCCCGCGTCGACGCGGACCGCGCGGTGATCGCGCTCGGCCCCCGATCGGCCGCCGTGCTCCGCCGCGCGCTCCCGCCCGAGGTCGCCGCCGCCGCCGGCGAGGTGCTCGCCGCGAGCCGGGGCCTCGCCCTGGACGCGTTCCGCCGGGGCGATCTCGCGCCGCTCGCATTGCCGGCGCACCTCTATCTGACGGTCACCGAGCGCTGCAACCTCCGCTGCCGCCATTGCATCACCGCCGCGCCCCGGAGGACGCAGGAGGGCACCGCGCGCGCGCTCCGGCCCTGGCTCCTCGACGCGCTGGCGGAGGCCTTCGCGGCCGCCGAGCACGTCGGCTTCGTGCACGGCGGCGAGGCCCTCACCGCGCCGATCTTCCCGGACGTCCTCCGCGCCGTCCAGCGCGCGCGCGGCGGCCGCCCGCACGACGTCCACCTGCTCACCAATGGCATGCTGATGGACGGCGAGGCCGCGCGGCGGCTCGTCCCGCTCGGCCTGACCAGCGTGGCCTTCTCGCTCGACGGCGCGACGGCGGCGACGAACGACGCGATCCGGGCCGGGGGCCGCTTCGAGGTCGTCGTGGGTCACCTCCGGGAGGTGCTCTCCGCGCGCCGCGCCCTCGGCGCCGATCTGCGGGTGGGCGTCTCGATGGTCGTCGGGCGGAGCGCCGCCCGCGAGCTGCCCGCCATGGGCCGGCTCGCGGCGGAGCTCGGCGTGGACTGGCTGAAGATCGAGGAGATGGTGCCCACCACGCCGTTCGCCTGCCACGAGCTCGTCGCCCCGCGGGCGCCCGAGGTGGAGGACGGCATGGCGGCGCTGCGGGAGGTATTGAATGGCTCGGCCGTGGTGCTGGTGGACCACCGCGCCCCGCCCGCGGGCTGCGCCTGCGAGGCCGTGGCGCGCCCCGAGCTCCGGGCCTTCCGCGAGGCGGACGATTACGCGAACCGGGCGCGGTTCAATCCCTGCCGGATGGCCTGGGAGCAGGCCGCGGTGGACCCGGACGGGACCGTGCACGCCGTCGACTACGAGCACCCGCCGCTCGGGAGCCTGATGGAGCGCCCGTTCCTGGAAATCTGGAACGGCGAGGCCGCGCAGCGGCTCCGGGCGGACGCGCTGCGGAGGGTGCCGCGGGCGCGGCGCCTGGCGTGCGTCCGGGCCTGAACGGCCCGGAGCTTGCTAACTCGCCGGTGCCGCCGGCGAGGAGTGTGGCCGGAGATCCACGCATGAGTCCGACCGGACGAGCTCCCACGCGCGCGACGCTCCCGCACATGCCTGCGCTCGACGGGCTGCGCGGGCTGGCGGTCCTCGGCGTGCTGCTCTTCCACGACGGGCGGCTCGCCGGCGGCTATCTCGGCGTCGACCTCTTCTTCGTGCTCTCCGGGTTCCTGATCACCGCCAACCTGCTCGCCGAGCGCGCGAGCACCGGATCCATCGGCCTGCGCGCGTTCTGGGCGCGGCGCGCGCGCAGGCTCTTCCCCGCGCTGCTCGCGCTCGTGCTCGCCGTGGGCGCGGCGGCGCCGCTCATGAGCTCGGCGGTCGAGCGCGCGCGCGTCCGGAGCGACGGCCTCGCCGCGCTGGGGTACGTCGCGAACTGGCACGCCCTGTCCGCGGGCCGGAGCTACTGGGACCTCTTCGCCGCCCCGTCGCCCTTCGAGCACACCTGGAGCCTGGCCATCGAGGAGCAGTTCTACGTGCTCTGGCCCCTCATCGCGTGGCTCGCGCTGCGCGCGCGGAGGCCCCGGTTAGGCCTGGGGCTCGTCGCGGGCGCGCTCACGCTCGCGTCCGCGCTCGCGCTGGCGTGCGCATTCGAATGGGCCGGCAGCCCGCGCGCATACCTCGGCACCGACACGCGGGCGGCCGGGATGCTGTCGGGCGCGGCGCTCGCGTGCGCGCTGCACGGGCGCGCGCCCCTCGCGCCGCGCGCCGCGCGCTGGCTCGACCTCGCGGGCGGCGCCGGCCTCCTGGGGCTCGCGCTCGCGTGGGCGCGGCTCGACGGAGCGGATCCCTTCCTGTACCGGGGCGGCCTGTGGCTCTCGGAGCTCTCGTGCCTCGCGCTCGTCGCGTGCGCGTCGCAGCCGCGCGGGAGCCGTATCGCGCGCGCGCTCGCGTTCCGGCCGCTCGTGTGGGCCGGGGTGGTGAGCTATGGAGTCTACCTCGCGCACTGGCCGCTCTTCATCGTGCTCACCCCGGGGCGCCTCGGCCTCGCCGGCGCGCCGCTCTCGCTCGTGCGCTTCGCGCTCACGTTCGCCGTGGCGGCGGCGTCGCTCCGGTGGCTCGAGGACCCGATCCGCCGCCGCGGCCTGCGGATCGGCCGGCCCCGGATCCTCGTCCCGGCGGCCTTTGCCGCCGCCGCGGGCGTGCTCGTGGCCGGCACGAGCCTCCCGGGCCGGGGGACCCTGGCCGGGCCGGCCGCGGCCAATGCGGGCGGCGGGCCGCCGCTCGACGGCGCGCCGCGGCTGCTCGTGCTGGGCGACTCCGTCGCGGCGACGCTCGGCGAGCGGATGGAGGCGGAGGGCGCTCGGGCCGGCGTCCGCGTCACGGTGCGCGGGGTCGTGGAGTGCAGCGTGCTCGACGGCGTCCGCCCGACCCGCTCGGTGCATGACCGGCCGAACCGCGGCGGCAACTGCGCAGCCCGGTGGGCGGCGGAGGCCGCCGAGGTGCGGCCGCGCGCCACGCTCGTCCTCCTGGGCGGCGCGGCCCTCGGGTCGGCGCACGTCGGCGGGCGGTGGAGCCGGGCCTGCGACGCCGGCTTCCGCGAGGCGTACGCGCGCGAGCTCGCGCGGCGGCTCGACGCGATCCGCGTGGACGCCGGCCGGATCGTCCTCGCGCGCGCGCCTCGCCCCGTCGGCCCGTGGGGGAGCGCCGCGATCGACGAGCGCACCGCGTGCTTCAACGAGATCCTCGAGGACGTGGCGCGCCGCGTGAGGGGCACGCGCGTGCTCGATCTCGATCGCCGGATCTGCCCGCGCGATTGCATCCTGGAGAGCGACGGCGCGCCGGTCCGGCCGGACGGCCTGCACTTCCGGGGGCGCGGCGCGGACGCGGCGGCTCGGTGGGTGCTGGAGAGCCTCGGCCTCGATGGAGGTCAATCGCGGCGCTTGCCCGCGAGCCAGGCGAGCCCTGCATTGTAGACGAGGTCGTGGCTGCCCTGGAAGACGACCACCGTCGCGCGCTCGGAGGTCCGCTCGAGCAGGGCCTCGACGCCGGCCTGCTCGAACAGCGGGTTCCCGCCCGATCCGGCGAGGCCCGCGGGGATCCGGCGGGTCCGGGCGAGCTGCGAGAGCTCGTCCTCGCCGATGCGGTCCGCGGGCGCCGAGAGCTCGTTCCAGGCGCGGAGCGCGTGATCGGGGGGCACGAGCTGATCCCAGATCCCTGCGCCGAGGAACACGTTCACGCGCCCCCGGGCGCCCGCGAGGTGGGCGCTCGGGCTGCGCCTCTTGCACTCCTCGGCCGCGCGGCTCCCGCGCACCGGGGGGCCGCCGCAGGACGCCGCGATGTCGCGCGCATAATGCGATCCCGGGGCGCGATCCAGGAGCTCCTCGTACCATTCGACGAGATCGTGGATGGGGACCCACGCGACGACCCCGCCGAACACGTCGGGGTGCCGCGCCGCGAGCACCAGCGCGGTCATCGCGCTGCCCGAGTAGCCGACGAGGTACACGCGCGCCGGATCGACGCGGGCGCGCCGCTTCGCGTACTCGATCGCGTCGAGCACGTCCCTCTGGGCCAGCTCCGAGGCGGTGGCCTCCGGCCGGCGGTAAGGGCCGCGGTGGTCCGGCGCGATCATCAGCCATCCATTGCGCTCCGCGAAGATCCCGTAAGGGATGCCGATGTTCTGGAGGTACCCCTCGCTCCAGCTATGGAGCACCACGAGCAGCGGGCGCGGCGCGGCGCGGCCCGGATCATAGAACAGCGCCTTCTGCCCTGCCCCGTCCGCGGTCGACGGGATCTCGACCTCCTCGATCCGCGGCACGCGCGCGCGCCACACCGAGAGGTCCTGGGCCCCGAACGGGAACGGCCCCGCCGTGGCCCGGGGGAACTCCGGGATCAGCGCCACGGCCTCCTCCGCCGGCCCCGCGGCCGGCGACGCCGTGAGGACCGCGGCGAGCGCCGCGATCCGCCACCTCGATCTCGAGCCCCCGCGCCCACCGCCCATCTCCATCTGCGCCCCCCGATGCAATGCAGCGCCCGCCCGCCCGCGCCCGAGCCCGCCGGCCACCGCGAAATCATTGCAATGGGTGTGCCCGGGCTCGCAGAGGAGCGCACACGCCGCCTGGCCGCACGGCGGCCGTGGGCTATAGGAGCGCACCTCGAATGAATCCTCCGGTGATCCATGGGCTCCGATGTGCCGGTCTCTGGACGTGCGGCGCGTGGGGCGCGTGCGGCGCGCTCGCCGCGCTCGCCGCGCTCGCCGCGCTCGCGCCGCTCCCGC
>CAYQYG010000500.1:0-6364 GCA_964421485.1 uncultured Polyangiaceae bacterium
GAGCTGGGCATTGCCACTGCGGGCGCGGGCGCGGGCGCGGGCGCGGGCTGCGCGAGCGCGCGCTGCGCGAGCGCGAGGGAGCCGGGCGCCATCGCGACGAGCAGGCCGAGCGATACTGCCCGCGTGAGCGGGGATGTGCCCCGCCGCGGCGTGGTCCGTGAGGATCGCTGATCGATCACCGTGATCGTTCCGTCCGCTAATTACCGAACTCGTCGGTGTTGGTCTTGATGTTCGGCGGCGCCGTGGGGGCGACGCCGGTGGGCGCGGTGGGAGACGCGGGCTCGCCGGTCGAGCTGCCGCTGACCTTCAGCTTCTGGCCGATCTTGACCTCGATCTTCGGCGGGAGCGCGCCGGCCTCGGTGATGACCACGTCGGCGATCACCTCGCCGGTGGCCTTCCAGACGCGGACCTTGTGGACCGAGCCGAGCTGGCCGCTGATCTCGAGGAGGCCGTCCTTGAGCGGCACCTTCTGCTCCTCGCCGCCGTCGGCGGGCAGGATCGCGGCGAGCGCGTCCGCGGGCAGGATGACGACCTTCGCGCGGACGAGCTTCTCCTCCACCGGCGCGGTCGCGCTGGGCGCCACCGTGGGCGCGGCGGTGACCACGGCCGTCGGCGCGGCCGTCTCCTGGACGGGCGGCTGCGCGGCCACGGGCGGCGGCGGCGGCGGGCGCGTGAAGAAAAAGATGCCGCCGCCCGCGGCCGCGATGAGCAGCGCGGCGCCGAGCGCCAGGGGGAGCTTCGACGACGGCGCCGCCGGCTGCACCGCCTGCGACTGCGAGTTGGACAGCGCCGCGGTCGTGCTCGCGCTCTGGTGCGTCGCCGCGGGCGCCGCGGTGCCGGCCATCTGGCCGAAGCTGCCCGTCAACATGCCCGGGGGCGGGACGCTCATCGGCATGCGCGGCGCGGATTGCATGCGGACGCTGTCCTGCAGCGACACGAGCTGATCCTGATGGATGCCCCAGCCGTAGGGGATGAGCGGGCGGATCGCCTCGAACATCTGGGCCGCGGTCTGGAAGCGGCGCGCGGGGTCCTGCTGGAGGCAGCGGTGCACGATGGCCGCGACCTCGGGCGAGACCCACGGCGCGAACTCCTGCACCGAGGGCGGCGCCTCGGAGCAGATCGCGATGATGAGCTGCCCGAGCGCGGTGATGTGGTGGTACGGCGTGCGGCCGGTGAGCGCCTGGTAGAGGACCGCGCCGAGCGACCAGATGTCGGTGCGGAGGTCGATGTCCTTCTGGCCGCGCGCCTGCTCGGGCGACATGTAGAGCGGCGAGCCGAGCAGGTTCCCCGTGCGCGTGAGCTCCGCGCCCTCGGTGGAGTGCTCCTGGTCCATCTTGACCTTGGCGATGCCGAAATCGAGCAGCTTGACGATCACCTCGCCCGCGTCGCGCCGCGCGAGGAAGAGGTTGTGCGGCTTGATGTCGCGGTGCACGACGCCCGCGTCGTGGGCCTTCTGGAGGCCGAGGCAGGCCTGCGCGACGATGCGGAGCGCGATGTCCGGCGCGATGGGGCCGACGCGCTTGATGAGCGCCATCAGGTCCTCGCCGGACATGAACTCCATGGCGAGGAACGGCAGGCCGCTCTCGCGATCGACGCCCGCGTCGAGCACCTGGGTGATGTGCTGGGTGTCGATCGCGCCCGCGGCCCGCGCCTCGCGCTGGAAGCGGCTGACGACCTTGGGGTCCTTGGTCAGGTCCGCCGAGCTGATGACCTTGACCGCGACGCGCCGGCCGGTGGCCGTGTGCTCGGCCTCGTACACGGCGCCCATGGCCCCTTCTCCAAGGAGCTTCGAGATGTGGTACTTGCCGTCGATGGTGGAGCCGATCACGAGGGTGCGACCACTGTACGGGAACTCGCCCCTCGGGGGCAACGTCGTGCATCGGCCGGCGTGATCCCGCGCCTCGCAGGCGCGGCCCGGCCGCGCGCGGCGCGCCGCGCTTCGCCCCGGCCAGGGCATGCCGGCGGGGCTTCAGCTCGCGGGCCTCGATCCGCCCTTGCGGCGGAGCTCGTCGCGGAGCTGGCCAATCCGCGCGCGGGCCTCGGGCGCGAACCAGGCGTCGAGGAAGCGCTCGCGGCGCTCGGCCCGGGTCGCCTCGACGCGCGCGAGCAGCGGCGCGACGAGATCGGCCTTGGTCACGCGCACCGCGTCGGGCGCGCCCGCGCAGAAGAGGCGGGCCTTGTCGACGGCGTCCGCGACCACGCCGCGCTCCCCCGCGAGGCCGTGGACGAGGCCGGCGGCGAGGGCCTCCTCGGGGGAGTAACGGCGGCCCGCGAGCAGGGCCTCGGCGCGCGCGGCCGCGGGGACGGCGCGGCGCGCGATCTCGAACGCGCCCGCGGGGAACGGGATGCCGAGCAGGACCTCGTTCACGCCGAAGAGGAACGGGCCGGGCGAGAGGACGCGGTGGTCGCAGGCCATCGCGAGGATGGCGCCGCCCGCGAGCGCGTGGCCGTTGACGGCGGCCACGAGGGGCTTCGGCGCGGCGGCGATGCGGACGAAGAGCCCGTCGAAGGCGTCGACGAAGCGCCCCGTGGCGGCGCGATCGAATTCGAAGCTCTGGAGGAGATCGAGGCCGCCGCAGAAGGTGCGGCCCTGGCCGGTGATCACGACGGCGCGGACGCCGCGGTCGGCGAGCACGGCGTCGAGCGCGCCGTTCATCGCGTCGATGAAGGCGTGGTCGATCGCGTTGCCGCGGCCGAGCTCGAGGGCGAGGACGGCGACCTCGCCGTCGGCGGTGCGGGTGATGGGCATGCGCCGAGGCTCGCGCAGCCGGCCGGGCGGGGCAAGCAGGACGTGCGGCGACCGGATCGCGCCCGCACCGAAACATTTCAACACGGATCGGTCATCCGGACGCAACAGCGCCGCCTATGATCTCCTCGGTGATCCCTGGCCCTGGAGCGAAACGCATGAGAGCTCGATGGTTGTGCTGGATGATGTCGGCCGCGGCGCTTGCGGCCACGCCGTTCTTCGGCTGCTCGGAGTCGTCCCCCCCTTCCGGCGCGGGGGCGGGCGCCGCCGGCGGCGGGGGCGGCGGGACCGGGGGCCAGGAGGCGCCCGACTACGATCTCGCGTTCCCGCAGGACCGGGTGGCGCGCCTCGACATCACCATCGCGCCCGATCGCTGGCAGGCGATGCTCGACGACATGACCGACATGCTCGGCGAGTTCGGCGAGGGCTCCGGGATCCCCGGCGGTCCGCCCCCGGGCGGCGGCGGCGGCGGTCCGGGCGGCCCGGGGATCCCCCCGGAGGCCTTCGAAGCGTGCGCCGGCCTCGTCGCGGGCGATCCGTGCGCCGTGACGACGCCCACGGGCGACGTGATCGAGGGCGCCTGCGCCGACTCGCCCGACGGCGTCTTCTGCATGCCGGCCGGCGGCCCGGGCGGCGACGGCGTCGACCTGATCCCGCGCACCCCGATCTACGTGGAGTGCGACGTCGCGACCGAGGACCGGACGTGGCGCCACGTCGGCGTCCGCTTCAAGGGCAACTCGAGCCTGGCCATGCCCTGGATGCAGGGCGTCTGGAAGCTCCCGCTGCGCCTCAATTTCGACGAATTCGAGGACACCTACCCGGAGATCCAGGACCAGCGCTTCCACGGCTTCAAGGCGCTCGGCCTGTCCAACGGCGCGAACGACCCGTCGCTCCTGCGCGACAAGATCGGCACCGAGGTGTTCGTGAGCGCGGGGATCCCGGCGCCCGCGACCGCGTTCTACCGGGTCTTCATCGATCACGGCGACGGCCCCACCTATTTCGGCCTGTACACCGGCATCGAGATCCCGTCCGACAGCTCGTTCATGGACACCCATTTCGGCGGCCACGACGGCAACCTCTACAAGCCCGACGGCGAGGGCGCGCGCTGGGCGACGTGGGATCCGGACACGCTCGGCAAGGAGAACCACGAGTCCGAGGCGGACTTCTCGGACGCGCAGGCGCTCTTCGACGCGCTGCACGCGGACCGCACCGACGCGGCCGCCTGGCGCGCCGGGCTCGAGGCCCGCCTCGACGTGGACGGCTTCCTGCGCTGGCTGGCGCTCAACACGGTGATCCAGGACTGGGACACCTACGGCCTGATGCCGCACAACTACTATCTCTACTCCGAGCCGTCCGAGGGCGGCCGCTTCCGGTGGATCCCGTGGGATCACAGCTTCGCGTTCTCGCCGTCGATGGGCCCGCTCTCCCTCTCGATGGCCGAGGTGACCGACGCGTGGCCGCTCATTCGATACCTGCTCGACGATCCGGTCTACCTCGACGTCTACCGCGGCCACGTGGCGCAGGCCGCGGAGACCGAATACGAGCCGGCCGCCGCCGCCGCGCGCTTCACCGCCGCCCACGACCTGATCGCCCCCTACGTCGCCGGCCCCGAGGGCGAGATCGCGGGCCACACCTTCCTCTCGTCGCCGGCGGACTTCGAGAGCGCGCTCGACGCGCTGATCGCCCACGCGAGCCAGCGCCAGGCCGACGTCGCCGCCTACCTCGGGCAGTGAGCCCCGGCGGCGCCTGCGCGCCGCATTGACCCGCGCGCGGCCGGCGCCGATGATGCCGGCATGAGCCCCGCCCTCCTGGTCGTCGACATGCAGAACGAGTTCTTCGCCGAGGGCTCCCCGGCGCGGGCCTCGCTCGTCTCCGCGGTCGAGCACATCAACGCCGCCATCCAGCTCTTCCGCCGGATCTCCGCGCCGGTCGTCGTCGTGCACGACATCGAGGAGCCCGACCGCGTCCCCGGCCGCGAGGGCTTCGCCCTGCACCCGAGCCTCCAGGCCGAGGCCGGCGACCCGCGCGTGCACAAGCGATTCGGCAACGCCTTCTGGCAGACCGAGCTCGACGACCTCCTCCGCGCGCGCTCGGTGGACGTCGTGATCGTGAGCGGCTTCTGCGCCGAGAATTGCGTGCTCGACACGTTCCGCGGCGCGCGCGAGCGGGGCTACTCCCCTGCCCTGCTCCGCGGCGGCCTCGCCAGCCCGAACGCGGACCGGATCCGCTTCGTGGAGGACGTCTGCGAGGTCGTCTCGTACGGGGCGCTCGAGGGGTTCCTCCGCGTCCGCGCGATGGCGTAAGCGATGTCGCCCTTCAGCGTCCCGAGCGTCGCGGTCCGCCCGAGATCGACGAGCGCCTGCGCCGCGGCCGGCTTGATCCCGGTGAGGCGCGCAGCGGCCCCCGCCCGGTGACGGATCCAGCGGAGCCGATCACGGCCGCGGCCCTCGCCGGTCTCACCGTTCCTTCCGGCCCGCGGGCGCGACGCGGGCCAGCGCGAGCACGCGGAGGCCGAGGGGCTGGGACTCGTACTGGTCGACCTGCGGGTGGACCTCCACGATCGCGCGCACGCGAAACCGCTGGTAGAGGGGGAGCTGGTCCGCGAGCGCGTCGGGCAGGTAGGCGGGCAAGAGCGTCTGGGAGCCGGCCGTCTGCGCCAGGGCGCGGAGCTGCTTGCCCCCGAAGAGCTTCTGGCGCTGATAGCAGCGCCCCTCCAGGAGCGCGCGCTCCGTCGTCGACTCCAGATAGCCCTGCGGCGTCGGGCGCTTGCCCGCGACCCAGGCCTCGGCCACCTTCGCGCGGAGGCCCTCCGCGACGGCAGGGGCGCTGCGGAGATCCGCTTTCAGGAAATCCTGGGCGTTCGTGATCGACGCGCGCAGGTTCTCGTCCTGGCCCACGAAGGGGGAGACCGCCGCAATGGTCGCCTTGAGCGCGTCCACCTCGTCGAAGGGGAAGATCAGGTCGCCGGCGATGATGCGGAGGGGGGGCACCAGCTTGCCGTCGTCGCGGATCGCGCCGGCGAGGGCCTCGTCCAGGCCCTCGGCGTCGGTCGACGTGCCGCGCACCAGGATCTCGAAGACCTCGCGGCGATCCTCGATCTCGGCGGGCTCGCGCGCCAGCGCGGGGTCCTCGTGCTCCTTGTCGAGGGGCTTCTTCTCGAGCTCGTCGAGGATCTTCTGCCACGCGGGCTGCCGGCGGAAGCGGGGGGAGCTCTCCGGATCGAACCAGAGGATCTGAAGCACCTCGCGGCCGCCCGCCGCGGTCTTCGCGGCGCCGGCGGAGATCATCGGGGCGTTCGAGCCGGGGGTGGGCCGCGGGATGGACCACGGCGCGCTCGCGGCGGCGGCCGCGTTCGACGCGCCGAGCGCCCCGGACGAGGCGCCCGGGCCCTCCGAGGGGAAGAGCGGCGAGGGCGAGCCGGCCGCGGCCTCGCCGATCGTGCGCGGGCCCTGCGGGCGGACGATCGGCGGCGGCGGCGCGAAGCCGGGTGGGGCGGCGGCGCCCATGACCCCGGGGGACGAGGGGCGCGGCGGCGGTACGACGGGCGGCGGGGCCGCGATCGCGGGCGGCGGCGCGATCGGCGGCGGCGCGACCGGCGGCGGCGCGAGCGGCGGCGGC
>CAYQYG010000501.1:0-6336 GCA_964421485.1 uncultured Polyangiaceae bacterium
GCCGCGCCCGCCCGGTGCGACGCGGGCGGCATCGTGCGCGCCGAGGCCGGACCGCCCGGACGTACGGACGCCGGCGGCATGGTCCGCGACGAGCTCGGTCCGCCGAGGCGCATCGACGGCGGCGCCTGCGTGCTCCGCGGCATCGGCGTCTCGGACTGCGTCTGCCGGATGATCGCGTAGCGCCCGCCGTCCTCGCGCCGCTCGCGCTCGCGCAGCGCGCCCGAGAACATCGCCTCGAGCTCGCGCTCGGTCACCTCCTCGTCGACCTTGAGCAGCGTCGCGTGCACGTCGCGCGCGAGCGCGTCGATCTCCACCGGATCGAGCGAGTAGACCGCGTTGGACAGCGCGATCGCCACCGGCCGCTTCTCCGCTGCGAACGTAGCGGCAGCCTGCAGCTCGCAGCGATGCACGAGCACCCCGCTGCGCGTCGCGGCCACGAGGCACCGGGCGAAGAGCTCGGGCCAGACGGCATCCATCACGACCAGCACGCAGGGCACGTGGATCGGGGTCGAGGTGATCTGCGACGGGCGAGCCATGGGAACTGCAAGAGTATCCGATGATCGCGGCCGATACCACGCGGCTCGCGCGGCGGTGGGTCATTCTCCGACCCCCGGCGCGACGCGTGATCGGCGCGCAATTGACATAATATCGACGCGCCTCGGACGGAGGATCCGGCGATCGCGCGAGGTCTCGCGCCACGTGATGCGGATCGCCGTGCGCGTCCGACATCACCTTGCATCGCGGGTCATGACGGATGCCGTGCGTCCTCTGTAGAGTGGGCGCGATGACCGTCGCTCGCCGCGCCCCCTCTGGCCGCGGCGGCGCCGGCGCTCGCGTACCCGAGCGCGCCCCCGGGCGCCCGCCGGAGCCCCCGCCCCGGGGCCGGACGCCGTCGCCCGGCGCGACCTCGGATCCACCACGGCATTCTTCCTGCCGTGGTGGTGCGCCCCGGCGCATGGGGTCTGCCTGACTGGGCGTCAGAGCGCCGAGTAGATGGTGGCGAACGAGGCGGCCTCGCCGCGGAGCAGGATGGACAGCCGCGGGCTCGGCGCCTTGAACGCGTGGATCCTGGCATTGCGCACGTCGAGCACCCCGAACACCGTGCCGGGCGCCGCCGCGCCCTCCAGCCCGTTCGTGAGCAGGTTCAGGATCACGGCCGTGCGCTTGGCCGACAGCGGCTCGCCGCGGAAGTACATCTTGAGCACGTGCGGCTTGCCGTCGATCACGAGCCCGAGCTCCGGGTTCACGTTGACCTCGATCTCGCCGATGCGGTAGGTGCCCGCCGGCGGATCGAACCACGACACCTTCGCGGACGAGAGCAGCTTGCGGTAGCCATTGACGATCGACGGGTAGATCCGGCGTCGGCGCTCGTCGCGCTGCGCCGCGACGAAATCGTCGAGGACCTTCTCGGGCTTGCCGGTCCGGTGCATGTCGACGATCGCCTCGCGGACCTGGCGATAGAAATCGGTGTACAGCTCGTCCTTGCGCTCCTTGAACTCCCGCACGCCGGCCAGCTTGGGAGTCCCGGCCTTGAGCACGAAGTCAACGAAGTAGGTCAGCGAGATCTTGTCCATTGGGTCTCCCTCCGAATTCGAGTCGGGCGGCGCGCTGCTCGTCCCCCCCGGGCGATCCCGTCGCCCTCGCGTCGCCAGCGCCATCCATTCATACCCAGGTTCGACCCGCGCGAAAAGGGGTTATGGGGACAGACAATGTCAGATCGCCTGTCACGGCGGGGGCTTTCGGACGGAGAATGTCCGCGCCAGGGCGCCGCGGCGGCGCGCGCGATCGCGGCGGGAGATCCCGCCGTCGCGGCATTGACAGGGAATGTCCGGGGAGCGCGCTCAGCGCCCGAGCGCGGGGACGGCGGGGGCGCCGCCCCGCGCGGCGGGCGGGGCGGGGGCGGGCGGGAACGTCCGCCGCGTGGCGACGTCGGCGGCGGTGAGCGCGACGATCAGGACGACGAAGAACGCGGCGGAGGCCATGACGAAGGCGGGCGTGGCGCGCTGCTCGGTGAGGTGCATGAAGAAGAGCAGCACGAGCATGGTCTTCGCGGAGGCGATCACGAGCGCGAGCACGAAATCGGCCGCGCCGAGGTCGAGCCGCGAGATCCCGAACGAGAGCAGCGTCAGCGCGACGAGCGCGGCGTAGATGATGAGGTAATGGGCGGTGCTTGCGGCGTGCGCGCGTGCGGCCATGGATTGCCCCCGTTCACCTTGTGTGCGAGAGGTAGAGCAGCGGCCAGAGGAAGATCCAGACGATGTCGACGAGGTGCCAGTAGAGCCCCCCGAGCTCGACGTGGAGCTGGCCCTCCGCGTCGTAGCGCCCCCGGAAGCAGCCCCTCGCGAAGTAGGCGAGGAGCAGCATGCCGCCGGCCACGTGCAGCCCGTGCAGGGCCGTGAGGCAGTAATAGAGCGTGAAGAAGAGGGAGGCGCCGGCCGAGGGCATCTCGGCGAAACGGTAGGCGCGGCCGGGCACGATGCCCTCGCGCGCGTGCTCGGCGTACTCGAAGCCCTTCAGCACGAGGAACGCCGCGCCGAGCGCGACGCTCGCGGCGAGCAGCCAGCCGGCGAGGCGGGGGAGGTCGCGGCGGAGGGCGTTCACCGCGAGCGCGACGGTCAGGCTGCTCGTGATGAGCACGAGCGTGTTCGTCGTCCCGATGGCCACGTTGTTGTGGGCGGCCGCCGCGAGGAAGTCGGCCGGGTACATCACGCGGTAGCTCGCGTAGAGCGCGAGCAGCGCCCCGAACAGCAGCGTCTCGCTCGCGAGGAACACCCAGACGCCGAGCCGCGCGGCGTCGCTCTGCTTCTCGATGTCCTCGAAATGCTCAACCAGCCGAGGCGCGGGCATGGGCCTCCTCCTCCGTCAGCTCGTAATCGTAGGGCCCCCGGCGGATCTCGGGCGTGATGGGGAAGTTGTGCTTCGGGGGCATGGGCGGCGTCTCCCATTCGAAGGAGCGCGACCGCCAGGGGTTCGCGGGCGCGCGGCGCCCCCAGCGGAGCGCGGCGAGCAGGTTGACGAGCACGAGCACGAGCCCCCCGGCGATCAGGAAGGCGCCGCCGGTCGAGAGCACGTTGAGCCACTGGAACCGCGCCGGGTAGGTGAAGTAGCGGCGCGGCATGCCCGCGTTCCCGAGCAGGAACTGGGGCAGGAACGTGAGCACGAACCCCGCGAACACCACGGCCGACGTGAGCAGGCCCATCCGCTCCGAGTACATCCGGCCGAACATCTTGGGGAACCAGTAGTGCGCGGCCGCGAGGAACGCGGTCAGCGTGCCGCCCACCATGATGAAGTGGAAATGGGCGACCACGAAGTAGGTGTCGTGCCAGTGGACGTCGAGCGACTGCGTGGCCACGCCGACGCCGGTCATCCCGCCGAACACGAACAGGAACAGGAACCAGAGGAAATAGAGCAGCGGGGTGTTGAAGCTGATCGATCCCTTGTGCATGGTCGCGACCCAGGTGAACACCTTGATCGCGGAGAAGATCGCGACGAACATCGACAGCGAGCCGAACACCCCGGCGTCGAGCTCGCTCATGCCGGCCACGAAGAGGTGGTGGCCCCAGACGAAGAAGCCGACGAAGGCGATGCCGAGCGACGAGATCGCGATCGCCATGTAGGAGGCGGGGTGCTTGTGCGAGAAGGTGCAGACCACCTCGCTCATGATCGCCATCGCGGGCAGGACCATGATGTAGACGGCCGGGTGGGAGTAGAACCAGAAGAGGTGCTGGAAGAGCACCGGATCGCCGCCGAGGCTCGGGTCGAACAGGCCGATCTGATAGACGTGATCCGCCGCGATGAGGAGCACCGCCATCCCGAGCACCGGGGTCGCGAAGAGGATGATGACGCTCGTCGCGTACATGGACCACACGAAGAGCGGCACGCGCCGGAGCGTCATCCCGCGCGCCCGCATGGTGTGGGTCGTGACGACGAAGTTCAGCCCCGTCATGATGGACGACATGCCCACGATGAAGACGCCGATCAGGGTGGGGAAGACCGCGGTCGGCGATCTCGTGCTGTACGGGGGATAGAACGTCCAGCCCGTGTCGACCCCCCCGAGGGCCAGGGCGACCAGCGTCACGACGACGCCGGTGACGAACGTGTAGAAGCTCGCCAGGTTCAGGCGGGGGAACGCGAGGTCCTTGGCGCCGAGCATGAGGGGGAGCGCGAAGTTTCCGAACACGGCCGGTATGCCCGGGATCATGAAGAGGAACGTCATGATCGCGCCGTGCAGCGTGAACATGCGGTTGTACGTGTCCGCCTCCATCACCGTCGGCCCCGGCGTGAGGAGCTCGACCCGGATGGCGAGCGCGAACACGCCGCCGATCACGAGCGCGACCACGACCACCACGTAGAACATCAGCGCGATGCGCTTGTGATCCTTCGTGAGCAGCCAGGAGCGCACGCCCCGGTCGGCGCGGAGGTAATCGAGCTCCTCGTGCGCGTGCTTTGCATCGGTCATGGCTGCTTCTCCTGGGGCGCGGGCGGCGGGGTGGGCGCGACGGAGGCCCCGGGTCGGATCTCGAAATCGGGCGGGCCCGTCGCGGCGCCCTGCTGCGGCTGGACGTCGCGGAGCGATTTGATGAGCTCGACGATCGCCGCGGTGTCCGCGGGCGAGATCCGGCCCAGGTACGAGGGCATGACCGGCTGGAAGCCGCGGTGGATCTGGGCCATCGGATCCATCATGGAAGCCGTGATGTAAGCCTCGTCGGCGAGGACGTCGCCGCCCGCCGCGACGGGGATCCTCGATCCGTAGAGGCCGGCCCAGGTCGGGCCGATGTGGGGGGTGCCGTCGAGCGTGTGGCAGCGCAGGCAGCCGTTCTCGGCGGCCGCGCGCTGGCCCCGGAAGGCCATGGAGGGCTCGTCCGTGCTGCGCGGGACCGCCTCGGCCGCGGGCGGCGGCGAGGCCCCCTCCGGCGCGCCGGCGAGCCAGCGCTCGAAATCCGCCTGCGGGAGGGCGATCACCTCGCCGCGCATCATCGAGTGCTCCAGGCCGCAGTACTCGGCGCAGAGGATCTCGTACGCGCCCGGACGGGTGGCCTCGAACCAGGCGGTCGTGATGCGGCCGGGGACGGCGTCGTACTTGATCCGGAAATCGGGGACGAAGAAGCTGTGGACCACGTCCCGCGAGGTCAGGATCAGCCGGACCGGGCGGCCGGCGGGCACGTAGAGCGTGGAGATCGACGAGGGGCCCTCGGGATAGGCGAACTTCCACATCCACTGCTTGCCGGTGACGTAGACGTCGAGCGCGCCCTCGGGCGCGACGCGGATGCGGAGGAACTGCCGGACGCCGACGTACCAGAACGCCAGGAAGAGCACGCCGAGGAAGACCAGCGCGGCGGCCTCGAGCCTGAGCGGCGGCCGCGAGCGCGCGCCGGGGTTCGGCCGGACGTCGTCCAGCGGGCGGCGGCGGTACCGGATCAGGAAATAGCCGCCGATCAGCGTGATGAGCGTGGCGCCGGCCATCGTGATCAGGATCACGGCGTAATGGAGGGCGTCGAGCTCGAACGCGATCGTGGAGCGCTGCTCGGGCAGGAACAGGATGCGGCGCAGGAATTCGTTCATCGGCCGCCTCCCCGCGCGGCGCGGTCCTGGCCGGCGCGCTCTTCGTGCCTGGCGCGCCGCTCGCGCACGAACAGCGCGCCGAGCAGCGCGGCCACCGTGGCCAGGATCAGGGCGCCGCCGATCCGGAAGAAGCCCCGCAGGAAGGGGGCGTAGCGCCGGGTCGCCGGGTCATAGCGGTAGCAGGTCACGATGACCCTGTCCGCGATCGTGCCGATCCGGCCGCCGCCGGCCTCGATCAGGGCCAGGCGGAGGTCGAGCGGCGCCGGCGCGGCGCCGTAGAGATAGCGGGAGATCCGGCCGTCGGGCGTCAGCACGAAGACGGCGGCGGGGTGGGCGTACTGGTCGGTGCGCTCGTCGTAGGCGTAGCGGAACCCGAGGTCGTCGGCGAGCGCGCTGGATTCGGCCTCGCGGCCCACGAGGAATGGCCAGGCGCCCGCCGGGGCCGAGGGGCCGAGGGCGGCGAGCACGGTCCTCCGCCGGTCCGCCGCGGCCTCCGGCGTGTCGCGCGGATCGAAGCTGACGGTGAGCGCGCGGTACTGATCGCCGAGGCTCAGGCCCTGCGCGGCGAGGCCGTCCGCGAGGCCGCGGAGGACGAGGCCGCAGAGCATCGGGCAGCGGTAATAGGCGAGGGAGAGCACGAGCGGCCGCTGGCCGTCGAGGTAGTCGGCGAGGCGCACGGGGCGGCCGTCCATGTCGATGAAATCGAGATCGGCGCGGATGCGGCGGGGTGGGCGTACTGGTCGGTGCGCTCGTCGTAGGCGTAGCGGAACCCGA
>CAYQYG010000502.1:0-6325 GCA_964421485.1 uncultured Polyangiaceae bacterium
CCGCGCCCGCGCCCGGAGCGGCGCCCGCGGGCGACGCGGCGCCGGCGCCCGCCGCGCCGTGAGCCGGCGCGTCACTGGAGGAGCGACAGGATGAGCTCCGTGATCCCGGTGGCGACGAGGAGCAGGATCCCGATCCCGAGGAAGGCGAGGAACAGCGTGTCCTCCCGCCAGCGGGCGCGGAGCGGGACGAGGTCGCGCTCGGGCAGGACCACCGTCTTCATGAAATGGAAGATGGGCAGGCCGCCGGGGCGCCCGGCCGCGGCGGGCGGGGGCTGAGCGAGGCCCATGTTGATGAAGCGGGTGACGCCGGCGCGCAGCCGGTCGCCCGTGCCCGGCACGGCGCAGCCGATCGCCGCGGCGCGGATCCACGGCGCGCGCTCGTACGAGCTCGCCGCCGCCAGCACGCTGAAGAGCTGGTTGAGCTTCTCCATCAGCGCCCGCATCTCCGCGAGGTGCTGGAACGCGCGCGACCGCTGCTCGGGCGGGTCCTCCGAGAGCAGCTTGAACAGGCAGAACGCCTCGAACCGCGCCTTGAGCCCCTCGAGGGCCTCCTTGATGCGCGGCACCGAGCTCTGGCTGTCGGTGTCGAACGGCAGCGCGAACCCCCAGGGCTCCTCGCGGCGCCGGTCCTGGCTCCACTGGAAGACCTCGGCGAAGCCCCAGAGCGTGTCGTAGCGCGTGAGCACCGCGTACGTCGGCACGTCGGCGTGCAGCGCCTGCGCCGCCTCGACGAGGTACTTGCGGATCCGGTTCGCGTACTCGTCGAGGGCGCGCTCGTCGAGATCGACGAGCTCGGCGACGTTGAGCACGAGCAGGATGCCGTCGATCGGCTCGCGCGGGCGCGAGCGCCTGAGCTCCGCGCACAGCTCCTCGAGCATGCCCGCGGATCGCTGCCGGCCGATCACGCCGCCCTCCGGCTCGATGAACACCGCCTCCTTCGCCATCCAGTACGTGCACTGCTGCTGCGGCGCGCCGATGCGGATCTGGCCCTCGCCGCTCCACGTGAGATCCATCGAGCGGACCGCGGTGGAGCGCCCGGTGCCCGGCTCGCCGATCACGAGGTAGACCGGCACCGCGTAGATCCCGCCGCCCGGGTTCGCGCGCTCGATCTCGGCGTGCACGCTCGCGATCTCGTAGACGAACGGCCCGCTCACCCGGCGACCCTCCCGTAGATCGCGAGGATCAGCGCGAGCGCGCCGACGAGCAGCGCGAGGCCCGCGAGGATCCGGCCGAAGAGCAGGCTCCGCCACCACGGCTCCTTGGGCGCGAGCGCCTCGGCCTCCTCGGGCCGGATCTGCTTGAGCACGCCGCCCATCCAGTCGCGATCCGGATCCACGCCCAGCTGGATCGCGAGCTCGCGGCGGAACTGGACGACGGCGTACGGGTTCTGCCCCGGCAGGCCCCAGCGGCCCAGGAAGCCTATCCCGAGCACGACCGCGTAGGTCGCGATCACGCTCCGCGGCCCCTCGCGCACGCGCGCGAGCCGCTCGAAGACCTCGACGCCCGCGTTGTGCGTCATCCACCGCGTCGCCTGGAGCGGCTGCTGCGCCCAGAGCGGCCTCAGGTCGGGCAGCGACATCGCGACCTCGTCGAGCAGCGCCGCGATCGCGAACATGCCGTCGTCCACGGACTGCACCGGCAGCTCCTGCGCGATCTTCGAGGACTTGAGCTCGTTCAGCAGCAAGTTCGCCTGATGGTAGACGTGGTCCGGCTGCGGCCGCCGGGGCGACTGTCGCAGCATGGCGATCCAGAGGAGCATCTCCTCGCCGAAGACGCCGATCGAGGTTTCCACGGGCCCCGGAGCTTACGATAGCGCGCTGTCCACAGTCGACAGGGACGGCCTCCCCCCGGCGCGCCCCGGTCGTCCCCCGCGGTCCGGACAGGCCCTGCTCCGCCGGCGGCCGGCTCCGGCCGTGCCCCGTCGACATGACGGGGGGGGCGCGCCTATGCTCCCGCGCGTTTCGAGGACCAGAACCCGAGGTAAGCAACATGTCCGAGATCCAGAGCGTCATCGCGCGGGAAATCGTCGACTCGCGGGGCAACCCGACGGTCGAGGCCGAGGTCACCACGCTGAGCGGCACCGGCCGCGCCGCGGTGCCGAGCGGCGCGTCCACCGGCGAGCACGAGGCCGTCGAGCTGCGCGACGGCGACAAGGCCCGCTACCTCGGCAAGGGGGTGCTCCAGGCGGTGCGCAACGTCGAGACCGTCCTCGGCCCCGCGATCCTCGGCATGGACGCGCTCGATCAGGCCGCGGTCGACAAGATCCTCATCGACGCCGACGGCACGCCCAACAAGTCGAAGCTCGGCGCGAACGCGATCCTCGCGGTCTCGATGGCGACCGCGCGCGCCGCCGCCGACACCGTCGAGCTCCCGCTCTGGCGCTACCTCGGCGGCGCCGCCGCGCGCGTCCTGCCCACGCCGATGATGAACATCCTGAACGGCGGCATGCACGCCGACAACGGCCTCGAGGTGCAGGAGTTCATGATCGTGCCCTACGCCGCGCCCACGTTCGCGGACGCGCTGCGCGTCGGCGCGGAGGTCTTCCACACGCTGAAGGGCATCCTCAAGAAGGAGGGCATGGTCACGGCGGTGGGCGACGAGGGCGGCTTCGCGCCGCGGCTCGCGTCGAATCGCTCCGCGCTCGAGCAGATCGTGCGCGCGATCGAGGCGGCCGGCTACCGCCCCGGCGAGGACGTCGGCCTCGCGCTCGACGCGGCGCTGAGCGAGTTCTACGACGCCGAGGCCGAGCGCTACACGTTCGACAAGGCCCCGCGCACGCGCGAGGAGATCGTCGCGATCTACGAGGAGCTCACGGCCGCGTTCCCGATCGTGTCGATCGAGGACGGCTGCGCCGAGGACGACGAGAAGGGCTGGCGGCTGCTCACGGAGCGCCTCGGCAGGAAGATCCAGCTCGTCGGCGACGACCTCTTCGTGACCAACCCCGCGCGGCTCGTGAAGGGCATGGGCGACGGCATCGCGAACGCGATCCTGATCAAGCTGAACCAGGTCGGGACGGTCACGGAGACGCTGGAGTGCATCCGGCTCGCGACCGAAGGCGGCTACCGCTCGATCATCTCGCACCGCTCCGGCGAGACCGAGGACACCTTCATCGCCGACCTCGCGGTGGCCACCAACGCGGGGCAGATCAAGACCGGCTCGGCGTCGCGCTCCGACCGCATCGCCAAGTACAACCAGCTGCTCCGGATCGGCTACGCGCTCGGGGACGGCCAGATCTACGCCGGACGCGCGCCCTACCGGCGGCGCGGCTGAGGGCGCCTTCAGGTCTTCAAGCTTCATCGGCGCCGTCGGGGCCGGGGGCCGAGGGGTCGCGACGGGTCCCACCTACTCGACCACCGCAACACGCTCGCCCAGGAGATCGCCCTCGGAGATCAGCGCGGCGGTCGAGATCGGCCCATCGCGACTTCTCGGCCCCCGGCCCCGACGGCTCGTGGATGAATTTTCATGGTGGGTGGTGCGCCACGGCGCATGGAGCCCCTGAATTGCGTGAGCGACCGCGCTACCCGCTGATAAGATGCCGCGCGTGGTCGTTCAGCTCTCCCTCGCGTTCGACAGCAGCGACGAGAGGAAGGCCCGCGGCGCCTTCTTCACGCCGCCGGAGCTCGCGGAGTTCCTTGCCACATGGGCCATCCGGACGCCGAGGGACCGCGTCCTGGAGCCCTCGTGCGGCGAGGCGTCGCTGCTCTCCGCGGCCGGCCGCCGGCTGCGGGTCCTCGGGGGCCGAGGCAAGCTGCACGGGCTCGACGTCCACGCGCCGTCCATCGACGCCGCTCGTGACCTCCTCAAAGCCGAGGGGCTGAAAGCGGAGCTGCGTGTCGCCGACTTCTTCGACGAGGTCCCAGATCGCCCGTTCGACGCGGTCATCGGCAACCCCCCCTACATTCGATATCAGACGTTCTCCGGCAGGGACCGAGCGAAGGCCCAGCAGGCGTCGCTCACGCAGGGAGTGCGGCTGAGCGGGCTCGCGAACGCATGGGCGGCATTCGTGGTGCACGCCTCCAGGTTCCTGAAGGAGAATGGGCGGCTCGCCTTGGTCCTGCCGGCGGCGCTGCTCTCCGTGAACTACGCGGCCCCTGTACGGCGCTTTTTGTTGAAGCGGTTCCGCTCCGTGAAGCTCGTCCTGTTCGAGGAGCGCGTCTTTCCGGAGGTCCTCGAGGAGGTCGTGCTCCTGCTCGCGGAGGGGCGCGGGCCGACGCCTCGATTCGATCTCTTCCAGCTCAGGGATGTCCAGGGGCTTCAGGATCTCGACGGTCTCTCCACCGCGTCGGCGCGCCAGTGGACGCCCACGGATGCCGACGACAAGTGGACCGAGGCCCTGCTCCCGCCGGATGCAAGCCGGATCTACGCCGAGCTCGCCGCGGATGCCCGCTTCGTGAACCTCGCGGCCTGGGGAGAGACCGACCTTGGGATGGTCACCGGGAACAACCATTTCTTCACCTTGACCGCTGCGGAGGCCGCCCATCGAGGCTTGTCGAACGGAGAGCTCCTCCGCATCTCCCCGCCTGGTTCGCGCCATCTGCGCGGGCTCACGTTCAGCGATCGCACATTCGAAGAGATGGCCCGATCCGGGAGCCGCGTGTACCTGTTCTATCCGGACAAGGACAACCCCTCCAGGGCGGCGGCGCAATACATCGCGCTCGGCGAGGACCAGGGTGTCCACGAGGCATACAAGTGCGCGGTGCGCTCGCCGTGGTGGCGCGTCCCGACCGTGCGGATCCCTGACCTCTTCCTCACCTACATGAACCAGGACGTGCCCCGTCTGGTCAGCAACCGGGCCCGGGCCGCACATCTGAACTCCATTCACGGGGTCACTCTGAAGCCGGAGCACCGCGACCTCGGGCTCGATCTCCTGCCGCTCGCGATGCTGAACAGCCTGACCATGCTGGGCGCCGAGCTGGTCGGCAGGTCATACGGCGGCGGCGTGCTCAAGATCGAGCCCAAGGAGGCCGATCGACTGCCGATGCCGTCGCCGGCGGCGCTCCGCGACACGGCCGCGAGGCTCAAGAACCTCCGCCCCCAGCTCGCGAAGCACCTCCGGAACAGCCGGCTCGCGAGCGTCGTCCAGGCCGTCGACGAGGTCCTCCTGGCCGGGCACCTCGGCCTGAGCGACTCCGACATCCGATCGCTGCGGGAGGCGCGCGACGCGATGGCCTCGAGGCGAGCTGCCCGCTCGGGCAAGCCGCGATGAGCCGCGCGTGGGATCTGCTCGCCGAAGGGCTCAAGCAGCTTGGTCCCAGGCCGGGCGAGTCGGCAAAGCAGTCCGACAAGAAGAGGTATTCCGAGCGGCTCTCGGAACGCGTCGCGCATGCATTCGCGGAGGAGCTGCGCCTCCGGGGGCTCGAAGGCACGCGCCCCGCGCTGCCTGGCGACATAGGGAGATCCGGAGCGGAGCGGCGCATGGCCGGCGGAATCGGGGCGAAGAAGGTCGACGTGACCTATGCTACCGAGGAGTCCGGACTCCTCGTTGCGATCTCGATCAAATCAATCAACTTCGCCGACGAGGCGTCGAGGAACTTCCAGAAGAACCTCACGAACCGCCGCGGAGACATGCTCTTCGAGGCGGTGACGCTGCACCGGCGGTTTCCCTACGCCGTCCTCGCCGGCTTCTTCTTCTTCGACGACAGGGCCGCGACCGACGACACGGGGACCAGGAAGTCCACATTCCGGAACGCTCACGACGCGTTCCGGCTCTTCACGAACCGAACAGGTCCATCCGGCCCCGAGGAGCAGTTCGAGCGATTCTATGTGGTGCTCCACAACGCGGATCCAACGTCACCGGCTGCCAGGGTCTTCGCGGCCGGCGATCCCGACCACGAGGTCCCGCTGGAGCAGGTCTTCGACGAGCTGATCTCCATCATCGGAGAGCGGAACTCGGACCTTTACGAGCCGAACGCCGGCACGCTCAGGCTCCGTGGGAGCAGACGATCGCGCCGGCGGTGAAGCAGTGCGAACCGTGCGTCGGATCCTGATCGCCGGGCGCGGCCAAGGTCGCACACACAGGACGGGCTCCTCCTCCATCGTCCGATGAGCTCCCCCAGGATGCTCCTGGCACACAGGGGCACAACCATGGGCACAGGGGCACAGTCATCGATGTCCTACGCGACCTCCCGGCACACAGGGGTGGCCGCATCGCGACAGGGACGATCCCCGACGGGCGTGAGGGAGCATCGCCGCGACCCCAGGTGACAGCCGGAGGCGCAGACGTGGCCCCGCGTCTCTCCGCCGCCCTGTCCTCCGGCACATGGTTGCAGTGATCAGGACGACGCCGGCGTCCGCGGCACGCCCGCGGAGACGCAGCGCCTCGATC
>CAYQYG010000503.1:0-6272 GCA_964421485.1 uncultured Polyangiaceae bacterium
CCGCCCCCGCCCGCCGCCCGCATCGTCGATCTCGTGTCCGAAGGCAGCGCCACGCTGCTCGACGCTCCGCCCCCCGCGCCCCCGAAGCCTGCCGGCGCCGCGGGCCCGAAGCCGGCCGGCGCCACGGGCCCGAACACGCTCCCCTCGAACCAGGCCCGCCCGCCGGGCCCGGCCCGCCCTCGCCCGCCGCAGCCGAGCCGGCCCCGCCCGCCGCAGCCGAGCCGCCCGGCCGCTGCGAGCCCGCGCCCGGTCGGCCTGCCTCGGCGGATGGAGCTCGACTGGGATCCCGAGCTGGAGGCGCATCGCCATGACCAGTCGCCGCACCGCCCCGTCACCCCGCACGTGCGCGTCGCGCCGCCCCGGCCGGCGCCGGCCGCGGAGCTGAAGGCGGTGTTCGGCCTCCCGCTGCGCCTCGCCGGCGCGGGCGTCGCGGTCTCGCTCGTGGATCAGGCCCTCGCGACCTTCGTTTTCCACGGCGATCGCATTGGCCTCGGCCCGATCCGCCTGCTCTGGGTGGCCGCCGCGCTGGTCCTCGTCGGGCTCGCGATCGCCGCGTGGCGGCTGCTCGGCCAGAGCCGCTGAGCCGGGCCCGAGGCTCGCTCAGCCCTCGCTCAGCCCGCCGCCGGCGCGGCCCCGTTCTCCGCGCCCGGCTCGGCGGCCTCGGCGGGGGCGGCCGCCGGGCGGCCCGGCGCCGCCGATCGCAGGGCCGGCAGGAGCTCGTCCGCCCTCCGCTTGCCCAGCGCGACCGCGGCGAGCACCTGGAGCCGGTCATAGCGCTCGGTCACCAGCGCCGCGAATTGATCCCGGAGAATGGACTCCGCCGACCGCTTCGGCACGTCCACCTTCGCGCCGCCGGGCCGCACCTCCTGCACCAGCGCGCCGCCGAGCTGCTCGAGCAGATCGATCCTGTCCTCCGGGAACGGGTGCTTGCCCTCCAGCGGCTGCCGGAACTCCGCGAAGAGCCCCGGGAGGGCCACGAAGTCCTGCGCCATATCCAGCTTGCCCTTGCCCGCGCGCACCGCGGCGACCCGCTCGCGCGGCACGAGGCCGATCAGCGGGTGGGACACGACCTCGAGATAGGTGAGCATCAGGTCCCGCCACGGCGCCCCCTCCTTGAGCATCTTCTCGATATCGCCCGCGCTCAGCCTGGCGACCGGCACGCGCGCCGCCGCGAAATCGAGCGCCATCACCAGCGCCGGCAGCTCGAATACCTCCTCCAGCCGCGGCTCGCGCAGCGCCGCGATCGCGGCCGGCAGGTGCGGGTCGATGGCCGCGAGCGCGGCCCGGATGTTCGCCCGCATGATCAGCGCCTGCCCCGTGAAGACCGGGAGGTCCGCCGTGGGCTCCTGCTCCGCCAGCGGCCGGAAATGCTTGAACGCCCGCGCCGGCGCCTCGTCCGTGAACGCCGCCGCCCGGGCCGCCGCGATGATCGCGCCGGCGTCGGGCGCCTCCGCTTTGCGCTTCGCCGCGGGCTCCGGGGCGGGCTTCGCCGCCTTCGCCGGCGCCGCGTTCGCGCGCGCCCCCGCCCGCTTCGCCGCCTTCCCACCCGTCTTCGTGCGATTCGTGCTCATGGTCTCCCTCCATGAGGGCGCCGCCCCCCTCCCCGCCCTCGGCAGGCCGGAGGTTACAGGGTTGTCCGCGGGATGGGGAGCCCCGTCGAGCGGGAGGAAGGTCCATGTCCCCGGCGACGGGGGCCCCGTCCCCCGGGACGAGGGTGGGCGTCCGGGGAGACGGGTGCCCCGTCGTTCGGCTGGAAGATCCAGGTCCGCTCCGGGGCATGTCCCCCGAACCGCGGATCCGCGTTTCCCGTGCCCGCGCCCGTTTCCGTGTCCGCGCCCGTGCCCGTTTCCGTGTCCGCGCCCGTGCCCGTTTCCGTGCCCGCGCCCGTGCCCGTTTCCGTGCCCGCGCCCGTTTCCGTGTCCGCGCCCGTGCCCGTTTCCGTGCCCGTACCCCCGCACGGCCGGGCTATCCTCCCTGCATGACCGAGCCGCGCCCCCGCTGGATCGCCTTTGGCAACATCGCCACCGGCTTCATCGCGATCGGCAACGTCGTCACGGGCGTCATCGCGATCGGCAATGTCGCCCGGGGCTTCATCGCGGTCGGCAACGTCGCGGTCGGCGTCATCGCGATCGGCAACGTCGGCCTCGGGATCGCCGCGGGCTTCGGCGCCACCATCTCGCTCGGGCTCGTCTCCGGCGCAGGCGTCCTCACCCTCCCCGTCCTCGCCGGCGTCGCGGGCATTGCCAACCTCGGCGCCCTCACCCCCGCCGTCGGCCTCGTGCCGATCCTCGCCTGGATCGCCGCCTCGTATCTCCTCCCGGGCGAGCGCGCGCCTCGCCCCGAGCCCGCGCTCACCCCGCTCCGCCGCGTCCTCTCCGGCGAGGTGGCCGGCGGCTGGATCCGCGCCCGCGCCGAGCGCATGCCCGACGGCGCCCTCCGCCTGCGCGCCGGCTTCCGGACCCTCGGCGTCCCCGCCTCCCCCGAGGCGCTCGACGCCCTCGAGGCCCTCGGCCCGGGCCGCCCCGAGGTCATCGCCCGGCTCGGCGTCGAGGAGCGCCTCCGCGGCGAGGCCGAGGGCGGCTACCGCGACGCCGCCCCGCGCGAGCGCGTCCTCGTCTGCGCCTCGATCCTGCCCGCCCCGCCGCCCGTCCTCCCGTGGTCCACCCATTCCGAGGTGCAGTGGTGGCTCGCCCGCGCGTGGCGCGCCGGCGCGCTCGTCGGCGCGGTCCTGCTCGCGGTCAAGCTGCTCGATCTCTAACGCCGCTTGAGAGAGAAGAGAGGGATCACAAGGAGGCGGGGAGATCGAAAAAATTCCGAGACTTCTCCCCCACCGCCCTCTCACCCGGCAGGAGGCCCCGGGGCTCGAGGGGGTCCTCACCGGAGGGGCAGGGTCGTAGGCGGGCCACGACAGGGGCCCGCCGGAGTCCCTGCCCCGGGAGGTGAGGGCACCCTCGAGCCCCGGGGCCGGCGTCGTCGCCAGGACCCGCGCTGCAGGGCACCCTCGAGCCCCGGGACCGGCGTCGTCGCCAGGACCCGCGTGCAGGGCACCCTCGAGCCCCGGGGCCGGCGTCGTCGCCAGGACCCGCGCTGCAACCTGGGACGCCCCTCGGGGCCGTCTCAGAACAGCAGCGCCGCCTTGATGCGCACCCCGTTCACCGACGCGTCGTCCTTGCCCCCGAGGTGCCCGCCGATCGGGATCAGCACGCCCGCGCCCGCGCGCACCGCCATCGACGCCGAGATCGGCAGCCTCGTCGACGCCTCCGGCTCCACCACGAATTGCGCGCCCGAGTAGTCGCGCGTCATCACCGTCAGCGGCGTCGATACCACTGCCAGCCAGGCCCGCAGCCCCGGCGTCAGCTTGCCGTCCAGGAAATCGTAGGCCAGCGACCCGCCCGTCACCCAGCTCGTCGCCGGATCGCGGATCTCCGCGCCCGTCGGCTGCCCCTCCACCGCGCCGACCTCCTGGCCGCCGGATTTGCCCATGATCTCCAGCCTGGTCCAGAGCGCCCCGTGCAGCGCCTTGTTGTCGTACGTCAGGCCGACCTCGGGCGCGAACCCCACCCGGCTCGGCGCGAAGAGCGCGATCTCCTCCCAGCCCCGCACCGCCGCCGCAGCCTGGCCCACCAGCGCCTCGGCGCGGGCCACGTTGTCGCCCGGGCCGGCGAGCGGATCGCCCGGCGCCGTCGGCGCGTAGAACGACAGCGACACCGGCAGCCGCAGCCTTCGCGTGAGCTGGAACGACGGGCTCACCGAGATCTCGAGGTTGCCGGCCGCCCACGTGTCGTAATCGTCGATCCCGCCCTCCTGGGCGCCGGTGATCGACGCCTTCGTGAACGGCAGCCGCAGGCCCACCGTCCAGATCTCCGCGAAGCGGTAGCGGAGCGCCGGCACGAACGACAGGACCGTCACCGAGCTCGGCCCGGCGTCCGTCGTCACGTCGATGATGTCGCCGAAGCCGATCACCGTGTCGAGCGAGGCCTCGCCGGGCGGGCCCAGATCCACCGGACCGGCGGCCTTCTCCTCCGCCTCCTCGCGCGCCTCCTCCTCCTGCTCCTTGAGCACGCCCGTCTTGCCCTTCGGCGCGAACCGGCCCTCCTCCGGATCCTTGCCGCCCACGCCCCACGTGCCCTCGGGCGCGGGCGGCAGCGGCGGCGGCGCCTCGGGTGAGGGCTCCGCAGGCGGGGGCGCCGGCTCGGCCGCGGGATCGGTCCCCTCGGGCGGCGCGGGCTGGGCGGGCGGCGCGGGCTGGGCGGCCGCGGGCGCGGCGGCGAGCGATGCGGCGAGGACGGCTGCGACGGACCAGATGGAAAAGATTCGGCGATCGGGCATGCGGATCTCCCCGAGGGTGGCGGCGGGACGCTACCATGCGGGCCCGCTGTCCGTCCCTGCATCCATTCGGACAGAGAGGGACCGGCCGTCCCCGCGACGACGCGCGCCTGTTGCATGGCCAAGCACCCCGCCCAGCTCGCAGACCTCGAGATCATCCGCCGCCTCGGCGCGGGCGGCATGGCGGAGGTCTTCCTCGCGAAGAAGCGGGGCGCCGAGGGCACGTACAAGCTGCTCGTCGTCAAGCGCATCCTGCCGGCCCACGGCGCGTCCAGGCGCTTCCGCGCCATGTTCGTCGAGGAGGCCCACCTCGCGACCCGGCTGAACCACCCGAACATCGTCCAGGTCTACGAGTTCTCGGACCACGGCGACGACGGGCTCCTCTTGTGGATGGAGTACGTCGAGGGCTTCGACCTCGGCAAGCTCATGACCGCGGCGAAGCAGAAGGGCGCGCGCATCCCGCCGCTCGTCTCCGCGTTCATCGTCGCCGAGGCCGCGAAGGGGCTGCATTACGCCCACGAGCGCAAGGACGAGGGGGGCGTCCCGCTCGCGATCGTGCACCGCGACGTCTCGCCGCAGAACCTCCTGATCTCGTTCGACGGCGTCGTGAAGATCGCCGATTTCGGCATCGCCAGCGCCAACCTCTTCCGCGAGGAGCCGGGCGTGCTCAAGGGCAAGTTCGGGTACATGTCGCCCGAGCAGGCCCGCGGCGAGAAGGTCGACCGGCGGAGCGACATCTACGCGCTCGGGGTCGTGCTCTACGAGCTCGTCGCGCTCCGGTCGCCGTACGGCAAGCTCGACGACGAGGCGCTGCTCGAGGCGGTCCGGGAGGGGCGCTTCGACCCGCCGTCCGCGCACGCGCCCGACGCGCCGAAGGAGATCGAGGCGATCGTGATGCGGGCCATGGCGCGCTCGCCGGAGGCGCGGTTCCAGACCGCGCGCGACATGGCGGGCGCCATCGCGCGCGTGCTGCTCGCGCGGCAGGAGCTCGTCGACAACGCCTCGGTCGAGCAGACCGCGGCGCACCTGCTCGGGCGCGACCTCGTCCAGCAGTCGCACGCGGAGGTCGAGTCGGCGGCGCAGCCGCAGACGCTCGCGGCCGTGCCCGCGGCGCGCACGGGGCAGGAGTCGGAGGCGGGCGCGGGCGCGCCAGGCACGAGCGCGCGCGCGGTGCGGGAGGTCCGGCACGTCGCGGTCGTGACGCTGCGGATCGAGGGCATCGCCGAGCTCGAGGCGGCGCAGGGGCGCGCGGCGGCGCTGCGCTCGCACCACCAGATCCGCGCGACGCTCGAGGACATCGCCTGGAAGCGCGGCGCGGTCTGGTCGTGGCAGGAGGGGGCCTCGGCGCGCGCGGTCGTGGGGCTCATGGAGAACCCCTCGCGCGCGGCGGCGGACGCGGCCTCGCTCGCGATCGACGTGCACGAGGCGCTCGCGGGCGCGTCGGAGGACCTGCCGGTCGAGCTCCGCGCGGCGATCGGCATCGTGCGCGGCATCGCCACGGGCGAGCGCGACGACCAGGGGCGGCTCATCCACCACGCGCTCCAGGAGCCGGCGAACTTCCTCGCGGAGCGGCTCGGCGGCAAGACGCCGTCCGGCAAGACGTGGGTGGCGGGCGGCGTCTACCGGCTGGTCCGGCGCGACTTCCGCTGGGGCGACGCGCCCTCGCTCGATCTGGACGACGCGCAGGGCTACCAGGTGCCCGTGCAGATGCGGCTCTACGCGCTCCAGCGCCCGCTCACCCGCGAGGAGCGGATGGCGGAGATCGCGCTCGCGCCGAACGACCTCGTGGGCCGCGACGCCGAGCGCGCCGACCTGCACGCGGCCTACCACCGCGCCGTCTCGCCGCCGCCCTCGCCGGCCGCGGACACGACCTCGTTCTACGACGGCGGCGAGGTCGAGGGGGGCGGCGCCGCGGCCCAGCCCGGCGCGGCGAGCGGCGCCCCGCC
>CAYQYG010000504.1:0-6246 GCA_964421485.1 uncultured Polyangiaceae bacterium
GGCCCGGCGGGCGCCGGCGGCAGCGGCGGCACCGGCGGCACCGGCAACAACGGCGCGCCGAGCGGCAAGAACGGCGCCGACGGCCCCGGCGGCGGCGCCGGCACCGCGGGGCAGGACGGCCCCAAGGGCACTGCCAGCGCGAAGAGCGGCAAGGCCGCCGCGAAGTTCGAGGGCATCTCGGGGGTCACGCCGCTGTGATCCTCGTCCCGCGCCGCAAGCTCCTCCTCGGCCTCGGCGCGCTCCCGCTCGTCGTGGCCGGCGGCCCCCTGATCGTCGCCGGCTGCGGCAAGCCCGAGACCCCGCTCGCCCACCTCTATGGCCAGGGCTGGGTCCACGGCGCGTACGAGTATTATGGCAAGGGCTACCGCGACCTCCAGGCCAGCTCGGAGAGGGCGAGCTTCGAGGCCTACCGCGTCCTCGCGCAGAAGGGCGTCACCTCGCTCGACGCATTGCAGTCGCGCGAGGTCCCATTTCACCTCCGCGTCGATGACGCCCAGCGGGGCTTCCGCCTCGAGCGCGACGTGCCCGACGTCCTCATGTTCCGCGCCGACATGACCGAGGCCGACCGCCAGGCGGCCACCAAGGCGTGGGAGAAGGCGCGCGAGCACATCCAGACCGATTACGCCGAGATCCACCGCCTGGAGTGGGCGCTCACGCGCCTCCTGCTGGAGCTCCAGCACGTGCGCGGCATGATCGAGAAGACCCGCGAGGAGCAGTATCGCCTCTGCCGCCAGGCCGGCGAGGTCACGAAGGGCGAGCTGCCCTTCGAGCTCCCCTACGAGGTGAAGCCGAAGGACTACGAGACGGTGATCGTGCTCCTCGTCGAGCGCCTCGAGGACGACCGCCACCGCCTCGAGGCGATCGAGGGCGACATCCTCGCCGTCGGGTTCACGGTGCGCGCCACCGACGCGAACTCGTCGAGCCTCGCCGCGAACATCCGCAAGGTCCTCCTCGCCGTCGTCGAGGATTCGAAGAGCGAGCCGCGCGCCATCACCTTCCCGGCCACCGAGGACGAGCGCGACAAGCTCCTCGCCCACGGCCGCGAGCTCCTGCGCTCGATCCTCGCCAGCCCCGAGTACGCCGCCTGGGTCAAGGCCGAGCAGGACCGCACCCTGGATCAGATCGGATCCGTCTTCAGCATCCTCGATCAGATCACCGGCCTCCCCACCTCGGCCGTCTACAGGACGGCCGTCGAGCTCTGGCGAGGCAGCGACGACTACCTCGGCTACTTGAAGCGCCTCGCCTCCATCGTGCCCGGCGGCCGCGAGGTCGCGAAGGTCGTCGAGCAGGCCGTGGACCTCACCGACACCGTGCGCAAGGGCATCGAGACGGGCGCGAAGGGCCCCGAGGCGCTCGCGAAGGCGCTCGCCGGCGCGGGCTCCAAGGCGCTGCTCAACACCGGCACCAAGTACGCGAAGGACCAGGTCGGCAAGCAGCTCGCGTTCTTCGAGAGCGAGCTCGAGGCGAACGAGGTCGCGAAGGCGCTCGAGCAGACGAAGCTGATGCAGGACCCCCTGCCGAAGCTCCTCCCCGCCGCGGACGACGACGAGGGCTGAGGCTCACCCCATCCCGGCGAGCAGGCAGAACGCCGACGCGAGCGAATCCATCCGGGCGCGCGCGCGGGCCTCGGCCTGCTCGATCGGCTCGCCCTCGCGGACCTGCTCGCGCACGTCGAAGTAGAACTTGATCTTCGGCTCGGTCCCGCTCGGCCGCGCGATGATCCGGTGCCCGCCCTCGAGCTCGTACACGAGCACGTTGCTGCACGGGAAGGGCAGCCGCTCCACGGATCCATCCCGTGTGACCCGCGTGCCCGCCTCGACGTCCGCCCGGGCGATCACGGCCGCGCCGCCGATCGCGGCGGGCGGGCTCCGCCGGAGCTGCTGCATCACGCCCTCGATGATCTCCATCCCGCTCTGCCCTGGCAGCGTGAACGACCGCTGCCCGCTCGCGAACAGCCCGAACCGCCGCGCCAGCGCCTCGAGCTCGTCGAGCAGCGTCTTGCCCTCGGCGCGCCGCACCGCCGCGAGCTCCGCGAGCAGCAGCGCCGCGCTGATCCCGTCCTTGTCGCGCACGACCGTCCCGACGGTGTATCCGAGCGCCTCCTCGAAGCCGAACACGAAGCGCGCCCCGCCTGTGCGCTCCAGCTCCATCGCGCGGTTCGCGATCCACTTGAACCCCGTGAGCGTCTCCTCGTAGCGGACCCCCAGCGCGCGGGCGATCGCGCCCAGCATCGGCGACGACACCACCGTCGTGATCACGAGCCGATCGGCCCCGCCTCGTGCCTCGGTGAGCAGGTAATGCCCGAGCAGCGCGCCCACCTGATTGCCCGTGAGCTGCACGTACTCGCCGCGGGCGTCGCGCACCGCGACCGACAGCCGATCGACGTCCGGATCGTTGGCGATCACGAGGTCGGCCCCCTCCCGCCGCGCGAGCGCGAAAGCGAGGTCCATCGCGCCCTTCTCCTCCGGGTTCGGGAAGTTGACCGTGGGGAACGCGCCGTCCGGCTCGGCCTGCTCCGGGACGCTCACGACCCGCGTGAACCCCGCCCTGGCGAGCGCCTTCCGGACCAGGCGATCGCCGACCCCGTGCAGCGGCGTGTACACGATCGAGATCGTCCGGTCCCCGTCCGAGCGGACCGAGAGCGACCGGATCGCGTCCAGGTAGTCGCGCTCGAGCGCCTCCGGGAAGTCGCGCACGAGCGCCGCGGCGCGCGCCTTGTCCATCGCGAGCCGCGGCACGAGGTCCGCGGGCGGCGCGTGGTCGATCGCCCCTGCGATCCCGCTGTCGTGCGGCGGGATGATCTGCGCCCCGTTCTCCCAGTAGACCTTGTACCCGTTGTACTGCGGCGGGTTGTGGCTGGCCGTCACCATCACCCCCGCCGCGGCCCCGAGGTGCCGCACCGCGAACGCCGCGATCGGCGTCGGGCAGCGATCCGGCGAGAGGTAGGCCGGCACGCCGGCCGCCGCGAACACACACGCCGTGTCCTCCGCGAGCTCCCGGCTCATCCGCCGCGCGTCGTAGCCGACCACCACGCCGCGCGTCCGCGCGTCGGGGATGGACTCGAGCACGTACCGGGCGAGCCCCGCGGTCGCCCGCAAGATGACCGCGCGGTTCATCCGGCTCTCTCCCGCGCCCAGCACCCCGCGCAGCCCGGCGGTGCCGAACTCGAGCGGCCCCGAGAACCGCTCCGCGAGCTCGGCGCGCGCCCCCTCCTGCCCCGCGCGGGCGGCGTCGACCAGGCGGCGGAGCTCGCTCCGCGTCTCGGGATCAGGGTCGTGGGACAGCCAGCGCTCGGCGGGCTCGAGGATCAGATCGTGGCTCACGGACCATCTCCTAATGCACAAACCCAAACGGCGGGAGAGAAGAGAGGGAGGAGAGAGAGCGACCGCAAGGGCGCAAGGGACGCAAGGGTAAGAGGAATATTTCTCTGATCCTTGCGTCCCTTGCGCCCTTGCGGTCTCTCGGATCTCGCTCTTTCCAGGTGGTTTCAACCTGTTTGTCGCTCTAGGCGCCTTTGGCGAGCGCCTCCGCCAGCGACGTATCGTATTGCCCGCCCGAGAAGCCCGGGGAGGCGAGGAGCCGCCGCAGGAACGCGAGGTTCGTGGCAGCCGGCCCGGCGGGCCCGACGAGCTCCAGCACGGTCTCCGCGAGCGCCCGATCGAGCCGGGCGATCGCGTCCGCGCGCGTCGCCCCGCGCGCGACCAATTTCGCGATCATCGGATCGTAATAGGGCGTCACCTCGAGCCCCTCGGCGATCCCGGTCTCGATGCGCAGATCGGCGCCCGCCTCCGGCCACCGGAGCCGCGCGATGCGCCCCGGCTGCGGGGCGAACTTCTTCGCTGGATCCTCGGCGTACACGCGCGCCTCGATGGAGTGCCCGCGCCGCGCGTGCCCCGTCACCTCGGCCGCGAGCGCCTCTCCCGACGCGATCCGGATCTGGTGCTCGACGAGGTCGAGCCCCGTCACCATCTCGGTCACGCAGTGCTCGACCTGCAGCCGCGCGTTCACCTCGAGGAAGAAGATCTCGCCCGCCTGGCTGGAGACGAACTCGACCGTGCCCGCCCCCACGTAGCCCACGCTCGACACGACCCGGAGCGCGTCGTCGAGCAGCCGCCGCCGCCTCGCCTCTCCCTCGTCCCCCTCGAAGAACCCTGCCGGCGAGGGGCTCTCCTCGAGGATCTTCTGGTGCCTCCGCTGCGCGCTGCACTCCCGCTCCCCGAGCGCGACCGCGCCCCCCTTCCCGTCGCAGAGCACCTGCACCTCGATGTGCCGGGGCCGCTCGATGTACCGCTCGAGGTACACGCGCGGGTCCGCGAACGCCGATCGCCCCCTGTCCGAGCAAGCCTGCGCCGCCCGCGCGAGCTTCGCCGCCTCGGTGACGATCTGCATGCCGATCCCGCCCCCGCCCCCTGCGGCCTTCACGAGCAGCGGGTACCCCACGCGCTCGGCCTCCGCCGCGAGCGCCGCCCCGTCCGCGATCTCGAGCGGCCCGTCGCTCCCGGGCGGCGGCGGCACCCCGGCCGCCCGCGCGACGTTGCGCGCCTTGATCTTGTCCCCGAACGCATCGAGCACGGCCGGCGGCGGCCCGATGAACACGACGCCCGCCGAGGCCACTGCCTCCGCGAACGCGCGGTTCTCGCTGAGCAGCCCGTACCCCGGGTGCACGCCCTCGGCCCCCGTGCGCCGTGCGGCCTCGACGACCGCCTCGATCGACAGGTAGCTCTCCTTGACGGGCGGCGGCCCGATCCTCACGGCCTCGTCGGCCATCGAGGCATGCGGCGCGGCGGCGTCCGCGTCCGAGTAGATCGCCACGGTGGCGATGCCGAGGCGCTTGCAGGTGCGGAGGACGCGGCAGGCGATCTCCCCGCGGTTGGCGACCAGGATCTTCTTGAGCACGCGCGAGAGCTAGAGCGGACCGCCCGCGCGCGTCAAGCCGGTCGCGGGCCCCGCCGCACCTTCGGCGCCGCGCCGAGCAGCACGAGCTGCCCGCACGCCGCGGAGACGTCGTCGCCCCGCCTGCGCCGCACGAAGCACGAATACCCCGCGCCCGTGAGCACCTCCTGGAACGCGAGCACGCGCTCCACCCCTGGCGGGGCCAGCGTGGACGCCTCGATCGGGTTCATCGGGATGAGGTTGATCTTCACCGGCAGCCCGCGCAGGAGCTTCGCGAGCCGGCGCGCCTCGGCCGGGTCGTCGTTCTGCCCGGCCACGAGCGTGTATTCGATCGTGATCCGCCGCCGCCTCGGCAGCGGATAGGCGCGGAGCGCGTCCATCAATCGCTCCAGCGGGTATTTCTTGTTGATCGGCATCAGCGCCGATCGCGTCGCGTCGTCCGCTGCGTGCAATGAAATGGCGAGCGCGACCTGCCCGCCGAAATCGGCGCCCAGCCGCTCGATCTCCGGCACGAGCCCCGACGTCGAGACCGTCACCCGGCGCGTCGACAGGCCGATCCCCTCCGGGTGCGTCAGGAGCCGCAGCGAGCGCGCCGTCGCCTCGTAGTTGTGGAGCGGCTCCCCCATGCCCATGTACACCACGTTACGGAGCGCCTCTCCCTCCTCGACCATCGCCCGGCCGAGCAGCACCTGCGCGACGATCTCCTCCGGCCCGAGGTGGCGCTTCAGCCCCGCGACCCCGCTCGCGCAGAACGTGCACCCCATCGCGCACCCGACCTGCGTCGAGATGCACTGGGTGACCCGCACCGCGGCCGCGCCGGCCTGCTCGCCGCCCTCCCCGTCCTCCTCGTCGTCCGCCGCGGCCGAGTCCGCGTCGAGGTCGGCCTGGGCGTCCGGACCGGGGCTTCCGGCTCCGGTCGCCGCCGGGCGACCTGGCAGGAGCACCGTCTCAATGGTGGCACCGTCGCGCAGCCGGACGAGCAGCTTGCGCGTGCCGTCGTCGGAGCGGTGCACGCGCTCGAGCGAGACGACCTCGCCGAGCCCCTCGGCGGCGAGCGCCTCGCGCAGGCGCCCGGGCAGGTTCGACATTGCGGCCGGGTCGAGCACGCCCCGCCGGTGGATCCAGTGGAAGACCTGGCGCGCGGTGAAGGAGCGCTCGCCGCGCGCGCGGAGCGCGCTCGACCACTCCTCGGGCAAGCGGGCGGCGGGGTGCAGCGAGGGCGCGGTCACGGCGCGGGACTAATGCCGCCGCCGCCGAGTGGCAAGCCCCCCGCTTCCGCGCCCGTGTCCGTGTCCGCTTCCGTGTCCGTGCCCGCTTCCGTGTCCGTGTCCGTGCCCGCTTCCGTGTCCGTGT
>CAYQYG010000505.1:0-6226 GCA_964421485.1 uncultured Polyangiaceae bacterium
TCGGCGACGGGGCGGCGCCGTCCTCGCTCACCGCGCCGCCGGGCCCGTCCGGCCGGCGTTGCAGCGCGTATCGCCCGGCGTCCCCACGACCAGGTCGTAGTCGCCGACCGCGAAGTCGCGCGGCACGATCACCGCGCCGTCGTAGCGGCCGCGATCGTCGGTGGAGAGCGAGCCGACCACGATCCCCTGCGGCAGCGCGTCGCTCGCAAGGATCACGTCGACGCGCACGTGCCCGCAGGGCCCGCCATCGCCGCTCACGTGCCCCTGGAGATGGAGCGGCAGCCCGCGGCGGATGTCCTTGTCGATCGCGGAGACGGTGACCTCGGTCTGCGCGCCCGCTGGATCGATCTGCGAGCTCGGCGCGGACGAGCTCGGCGGCGGCGGCGCGAGCGGCGCGCCCGCGCTCGCGCTGCTCGCGGGGCTCGAGCTGCTCGCGGCGCCCGGGCTGCCGGCGTTGCCCTGGCCCGGCGACTGCGCCTGCTGCTCCGCGCGGGATCTGTCCGCGAGGTCCTGCCCCGAGTCGCGCGACTCCGGCCACGCGTACGGATCCGGCGGAGGCACGTACGGCGGCCTCCCCGGGTCGATGTCCTGCTCCATGTTGAGCGCCGCGCCGCCGAGGTCGATGCGGTGCCAGAGGGTCGCGTCGAAGACCTCGACCCACGCGTGCGCCTCGTTCACGACCATGCGCGCCGGGATCCCGAGGTGCAGCGCGGTCACGAGGAAAGCGAACGATCGATGCCTGCACACGCCCTTCTTCGAGAGCGCGAGGTCCAGGTAGATGTCGTCGCGCGCCCTCGGAGGATCGTCCGAGGGCGCGAAGGACCTGAAGTACTCGACCATCTTCCGGAGCGCGTCGCGCGGCCGCATCGCCCGCGAGACGCCGATCGCGCGGGCGACCTCCTCGAACGCGGCGTCGTGCCCCGCGTACGGCGCCGGCCGGTGCGCCGAGAGGACGCCCCAGTCGACGTCGGCGAACTCGCTGCCGAACGTGGCGCGCTGGATCGCGAGCTCCACGACGAGCCGCACGCGCGCGCGGGTCGTCCCCTTCACGAACCAGTTGTCTGCCCCGTCGCTCAGGATCGTGACCGGCTGGTCGGGGTTCACGTGCATGCGCAGGAGGCGCGCCGCCGGCCCGACGGTCGGGATCCGCACCGGCTGGTCCGGGATCAGATCGACCGCGATGTCCCCGTAAAAGGGCTCGTCGCCCTGGCCGACGGAGCCGCCGACCTTGACCGGCGAGAGCTCCCTCCTGTGCACGCGCAGCCCGTAATCCGGCCCGACCTCGTCGTACGCGCTGAGCCGCTTGAAGGGCGCGGTGGCCGGCGAGAAGGGGTCGTCGTAGTTCTCCACGTTGGGCCGCCGCGTGTCGCGGTCCGGCTCGTACGTCGAGTCCGGGCTCGAGTCGCTGCTGGCCCCGCTGTAGACCTGCTGCTGCGTCGACGGCGGGCTGCGCGGATCGGGCGCGGTCGCGACGCCGCTCGGCGTCTGGATCGCCGCCGGGAGATCGCCGTCGAGCGTGGTCGTCGCGAGCGAGACGTCCTCCCCGGGATCCGGCGGGATGTACTCGTGCAGGATCGATCCCTCGGCGCCGGCGAGCGGCGCGAGCGCGAGCGCGAACGCGAGGGCCAGCGCGCCGCGCGAGAGCCGCCTGGCCTGCTCCCAGCGCTGGGCTCGACGCGTGGGGGGCAGGGACGGCGCGCGCGGATCGGCCATGGAGCCTATGGAACCACGAGCGCCGCGGATGTTCCAATCGGGCCCGCGAGGCGCGCTGTTTCCGCTGCCGCTCCCGGCGCTAGCCGCGCCCCGCGGCCGACTCGTGCCGCACCCGGCGCGGGGGCGGGGCGGAGCGGAGATGATCGATGGCATCGGTGGGCTCGCCCCGGGCGGTGAGATCGGCCGCGGCCACCTCGAGGGAGGACTGGAAGATCTCGGTGCGGGCGAAGCGGCCCGCGCGACCGCCGGTGAGGCGCGGCAGGACGGCCACGATCCGGCGCATCCCGTCGGCGTAGCGGCGCGAGATCGCGAGCCGTTCGATCAGCGGCTCGAGGAAGTCCGCGACCGCGGCGGCGCGATCGCGCGCGCCCTCGCAGACCTCCTTCATCGGCTCGAGCAGCAGCAGCGTCCAGAGGACCGTGTCATCGAGGGCCCGGTCCTCCGCCGAGCGCCGGTCGATGTAGTCGAGCAGCCGCCAGAGGCGCTGCCCGGGGCCGCCGTCGCCGCGATCGTCGTAGAGCAGCGCCGAGACCTCGGGCAAGAGCACGTCGAGCACGCCGGTCTCCCACGCGAGGTAGATCGTGCGGCGGGCCTGACCGCCGCGCATGAGGCGCAGGATCTCCTCCGAGAGCCGGGGCCGCGCCGCGAGCGCGAGCGCCTCGCGGCAGAAGACGATCGCGTCGTAGACGTCGGGCGTGATGCCGAAGCCGAGGCGGCCGGCGAACTTGAGCGCGCGCAGGATGCGGATCGGGTCCTCGCGGAAGCGCGTCTCGGGATCGCCGATCGTGTGCACGACCTGCCGCCGCACGTCATCCATGCCGCCGACCCAGTCGAGGATCTGCCGCGCCTCGATGTCGTAGAAGAGCGCGTTGATCCGGAAGTCGCGCCGGAGCGCGTCCTCGTGCGCGGCGCCGAACGCGTTGTCGCTCCGGATGAGCAGCTCCGCGCCCTCGCCCGCGTCCTCCTTGGGATTCCGGCGGAAGGTCGCGACCTCGATCACCTTGCCGCCCTGGAAGAGCACGTGCACCAGCCGGAACCGGCGGCCGATGATGCGCGAGTTCCTGAACAGCTCGCGCACCTCCTCCGGGCGCGCGCTCGTGGCGACGTCGAAGTCCTTGGGGCGCCGATCGAGCAGGAGATCACGGACGCAGCCGCCGACGAGGTACGCCTGGTGCCCGTGACGCACGAGGCGCCGCAGCACCTTCTGCACGTCGGGATCGATGCGCGTCTCGTCGAAGACGACCTGATAGCGGCGGGGCTCGGGGATGCCCTCGGGGACGAGCTCCACCTGGAAGGGATCGCTCGCGGCGACGGGCACGGCGTCGGCGAACGGCCGGCTCTCGTGCAGGGCGCTGGCGACGGGATCGGTGTCGGAGATCGACGGAAGCTCGTTGGTGGGAGGCGGGGTCGAACGACCCATATGGCAGACCAGGAGGCAGCCGGCCGAGACCGGCTGGGGAGTTGGGGGGCGACCCACGGGTCCGGGGCGTCGCCCCGATGTGGATGGACGCCCGCGAAAGCGGCGCCCGGACATGTGGACCGGGGCCCGTGAGGACGCCTCGATCCAGATCGACCACCTCGATGCCGGGACCCGCGACCACGGGACCCCGGCCGGCGCCGGCCTGTCAAGCCGGCCCGAAGGTCGCCCGGAGAAGAGATGCTCCCCCGCGTCTAGCAGGGCTTCGCCGTGAGAGCAAAGCCCGAGCCGCGCAGGCCCTTCAGCCGGCGCGCTCAGCGGGCGTCCGCGGGCTCCGCGGCGCCCTCGACGCTCGGCGCGGCCCCCGCCTCGCGCCCCTCGGGCGTCTCGAGCAGCGCGCCGCGGAGCTCGTCCATCGAGGCGAACCGGGCGCGCGGGTCCTTCACCAGCGCCCGGCGCACCACCGCGTCGAGGTCCCGCGAGATCAGGAGCCCCCGGCGCAGCCGGTGCAGCGGCGGCGGCGGCTCGCGCTCATGGCTCCTGGCCACCGCGGGGTAGCCCCCGACGAACGGCACCCGGCCCGCGAGCATCTCGTACAGGACGATGCCGAGCGCGTACACGTCGGCCGGAGGCGCGGGCGGCGCGCCCTGGGCCTGCTCGGGCGCCATGTACTCGGGCGTGCCCACGATCGACCCGGGGGTTCCTCGGCCGTCCTCGCCCTCGAGGAACGACACGCCGAAGTCGAGCACCTTCACGATCTCGCGCCCGTCCGCCGCGTGCACGAGGAACAGGTTCTCCGGTTTCACGTCGCGGTGGATCACCCCGGCGCGGTGCGCGGCCCCGAGCCCTGCGGCCGCGTCGGCCGCGATCCGCACCGCGCGCGCGGGCACGAGCGCGCCCGCGGACGCCAGCGTGTCCGCGAGGTCGAGCCCGACGAGCAGCTCCATCGCGAAGAACGGCGTCCCCCGCGCGCGCTCCAGCCCCTCGACCTCGAGCACGCTCGGGTGCCGGACGCGCGACGCGGCCGCGGCCTCGCGCTCGAAGCGCGCCACGATCACCTGGTCCTCGAGGTGCTCCGCGCGCAGGATCTTGAGCGCCACGCGCGCGCCCGCGCGCGCCCCCACGCGCTCCGCCAGGTAGACGTGCCCCACGCCGCCGCTGCCGAGGAGCTGCACCACGCGGTATTTCCCGCCGAACAGCTTCCCCACGAGCGCGTCCGGCGAGGAGCGGGCGGAGATCACCCGGCGAGCGTACCCTACCCGCCTGCGCGGGGGCATGGGGCACCCCTCGGGCCCGCCGGCCCGCCACGCCGCGCGGCCCTTGAGCCGCGGGGATTCCGCGGCCACGCTTCGGGCCGCATGCCCCTGGACGACCTCCCCCGGGCTGACGGCGATCCCGACACCCACGCCGCCGGCGCGGCCCTCCACGATCGGGATCGCCGGAGCTCCCTCCCGCCCCGCCCGCTGCGCTGGAAGAAGAACCTCGCCCTCTTCCTCGCCACGGTCGTCTCCGTGTTCCTCGCGGGCACGCTCTGGAACCCGGACACGCCCAGGTCGGACGACCTCATTGGCCTGGTCCGCTACCTCCCGTATGGCTGGCCGTTCGCCGTCCCGCTGCTCTCGATCCTGCTCGTCCACGAGTTCGGCCACTACTTCGCGGCCCGCGCGCACCGCGTGGAGGCGTCGCTCCCCTTCTTCATCCCCATGCCTTTCCTGAGCCCGTTCGGGACCATGGGCGCGGTGATCTCGATGAAGGGCCGGATCAGGTCCCGCAACGCGCTGCTCGACATCGGCGCGTCCGGCCCGCTCGCTGGCCTGGTCATCGCGCTGCCGGTCCTGATCATCGGCCTGATGGGCTCCGAGGTGAAGCCGGTCACGGGCTCCGGGATCCAGGAGGGCCAGAGCCTGCTCTACCTCGCGCTCAAGCGCGTCGTCCTCGGCCCGATCCCGCCGGACCACGACGTCTTCCTGAGCCCGGTCGCGCTCGCGGGCTGGACCGGCCTCTTCGTCACGTCGCTCAACCTCATCCCGATCGGCCAGCTCGACGGCGGCCACATCGCCTACGCGCTCTTCGGGACGCGGCAGGACCGCTTCGCGCGCGCCCTGCACCTCGGGCTGCTCGGCATGTTCCTCCTGAACCTCGCGCGCTTCCTCCGGCCCGCGCTCGCCTCGAGCGAGCCCGGCGCCGTGAGTCAGGCCGTGTCGAACTCCATGCCGTGGCTGATCTGGTTCATCCTGATCACCGTCATGCTGCGCGTCGGCGGCCGCGACCACCCGCCGACGGAGACCTGCGAGCTGTCTCCGCTGCGGAAGGGCGTCGCGGTGCTCTCGCTGCTCCTCTTCGTCCTGCTCTTCATGCCCACGCCGTGGGCCGCGTACTGAGCCGGAGCGCCGCTCGCTCAGCCGTTCGGCGGCGCGCCGAACTTCGACCGGAGCGCCTCGCAGACGATGGCCGGCGCGTAGTGGCTCACGTCGCCGCCGTGGCTCGCGATCTCGCGCACGAGCGACGCGGAGACGAACCCGTAGTGGGTCCGCGTCGGCAGGAAGACCGTGTCCACGCCCGGCGCCATGTCGGCGTTCGCGTGCGCGATCTGGAGCTCGTATTCGAAGTCCGTCGCCGCGCGCAGGCCCCGCACGATCACCCGCGCGCCGATCTTCTGGCAGTAGTGGATGAGCAGCCCGTCGAACGAGTCCACGCGCACGTTGGGGAACGGCTTCGTGATCTCGCGCAAGAGCTCCATCCGCTCGGCGTACGTGAAGAGCGGCTTCTTGGTCGGGTGCCGGCCGATCGCGATGATCACCGTGCCGAACAGCGCCGACGCGCGCTGGATCAGGTCGAGGTGGCCGAAGGTGAGCGGGTCGAAGCTGCCTGCGTAGACGGCCAGAAGATCCTGCACCATGACGCGCTCACCATCTCGACGGGGTCCGGGCGCCGCGCTCGCCGCGACGCTGTGTCAATCAATGACCGAGGCGGCCCCCCCCGGGCCCCCGATCGGGCTACTTCTTCGGCGGCGTGTTCGCCGGCGCCTTGGCCGCTGGCGGCTTGGCCGGCGGCGCGGGCGCGGGCGCCGCGGGCGGAGGCTGCCCCGGCGCGGCG
>CAYQYG010000506.1:0-6203 GCA_964421485.1 uncultured Polyangiaceae bacterium
GAACGATGCGCGCGAGCGGCGCGTTCGCCGCCGAGCACATCTTCACGGCCTTCGCCACGTCGCCCGCGAGGATGCACTTCTGCATCGTGGCGAGGAACACGTCCTTGTTGATGGACGAGCCGAACAGGTACAACGAGCGCTCGACAATGATGCCGATCGTGAGGATCGACCAGAACAGGATGGGCCACATGCCCCACCCGCCCTCTTTGAATGCTTCGTATGCTCCATGCATTGCTTCTGTCCTCCAGTTCGCCTCGCGTCACCAGGATGAGGTGCTCGCTCCACTCGATGATTGGCTTCCGTGTCGAATCTCGGATCGGGCGGCGTCGGTCGTGATCGACGGCCCCCCCGGGGCTTGTGTCCTTGCAGAGCGGCGCGCGCGCGCGTCGTCGGCGGGGGACAGCGCAGCGACGCTAGCCGAGCGACGCATGTTCCCGCAAGCGCCTTGATCGTCCCCCGGTGCCGGGTGGGTCATCCCGGTCGCCTTCCTCGTGCGTCCGCCCGGCTTCGCGTCCTCGCCATCCCAGCCATCCCAGCCATCCCGCTGCCATCCGCTCCGCATCCGGCGTTCACCGCGCGTTCACCGTGCTCCCGCACCGTGCTCCCGGCGCTTCGCGCGCTGCCCCCCGGCTCGCTGGAGAGCACGCCGAGTGGCTTTTTTCGGCCACGCTCCGCCGGCTCGTCCAGGGGACCCGCGCATCTTCGCGACTGTGACCCGCGGCCGTCAAGAGAGATTTGGGCGGCGCGCTCGGCTCCCATGCCACCAAAACTTTCCAATTCTCGGCCACTTATGTAATCGTCCGCCGAAGGCGTAACCCTCTCCGCGCCTGGCTCTCCGCTCTGGCCGCGCGTAATCCAGCCCTTAATTTTCTGGAAGGTGAGTTGCTGCCGCGAGCAGCATCGCAGGGGCCGCCTCGCCAGGGAAAGCGATCGGCCATCGGCGCGACGCCGCCGGCGGTGCGGGGGCTGACCGGCGCTCGGCGGGGGTGGGGCGCGGCGGCGAGCGGCTCGCCGCGGGCTCCGGGCGCCGCCGGAGAGGGGCGCGGCGCGCGGGCTCGCCGAGCTTGCACCCGGGATCGGCGGGCGGCTATAGTCGCCGCGGCCTGGGTTCGTAGAGCTTTTTTTCGGCGCGTAGAAAGGGACTTCGAGGATGCGTCATCTGCTCATGTTGGCGGCCGAGGGTGGGGGTGAGGGCGGGGCGTGGGAGGCCATCAAGCACAACCCGACCTTCCTGATGTTCAACCTGGTCGTCTCGGCCGTGGTGGTGACGATCATCATCGAGCGCACCGCGTTCCAGCTGGGCCGCTATCGCGTGAATTCCAAGGAGTTTTTCGCGCAGATCAAGAAGCTCGTCGCGGCGGGCAACATCGACCGGGCGATCAAGCTCTGCGACGCGAGCGACTACCCCATCCTCCAGCTCGTCAAGGCGGGCCTGACCCACGCGAACAAGGGCCCGGACGAGATCGACGCCGCGCTCAGCGAGAAGCTCTCGGAGCTCAAGCCCGCCGTCGAGAAGCGCATCGGCGCGCTCTGGTCGCTCGCGAACATCGCGACCTTGATCGGCCTCATCGGCACGGTGAGCGGCCTCATCAACACCTTCGCCTCCATCGCCGCCCAGGGCCTCTCCCAGGCCGACAAGCAGCGCATGCTCTCGAACGGCATCGCGGAGGCCATGTACAACACCGCGTTCGGCCTCTCGATCGCGGTCGTCTGCATGATCGCCCACGTGCTCCTGCACACCAGGTCGAAGAACATCCAGCACGATCTCGAGGCGACGACGGAGCGCGTCTTCAACCTGCTCACGATCAGCAGCAAGCCCGGCTACTAGCCCATGTCGGATCCGCAACAAGACGCCCAGCTCAGCTCCGCGCAGCGCTCGAAGATCCGGCGCCTGTCGCAGCCCAAGGAGCCCGACGTCGGCGAGGAGGCCGGTGAGCTCAACGTCGTCCCGTACCTCGACATCATCACGAACATCATGATCTTCGTGCTGGCGAGCGTGTCCGTGACGTTCGTCTCGTCGATCGACACGACGCCGCCCGCGATCGGCGGCGGCAAGGTGCGGAGCGAGCTCTCCAGCAAGGCCCTGAACCTCTCGGCGCTGATCACGAGCCAGGGCATCTCGCTCAAGACGTCGAGCGGCAACATCGCCACGGGCTGCCAGGACGTCGGCAACGGCGTGACCGTCCCCAAGGTCAACGAGCAGTACGACTACCCGGCGCTGACCGCGTGCGCCAAGCGCCTCAAGAACGCGCGCGACGAGTTCAAGGAGGAGATGCAGGTGACGATCACGGCGAACCCGGGGATCGAGTACCAGACGATCATCAGCGCGATGGACGCGCTGCGTCGCGACGGGGAGGAGCTGCTCTTCCCCGAGGTGCACTTCGGGGTGGCGCGATGAGCGCGCCCGCCGCTCCTCCGCCGCGCGCCCCGGAGCCCAGGGCGAGCGTGGTCAAGTACAAGGCCGCGCTCCGGAAGGCGATCCGCCGCAACAAGCGGGAGCCCGAGATCGACTTCCTGAACATCACCGCGATGCTCGACCTGATGACGATCATCCTCGTCTTCATGCTGAAGAGCATCGGGGCGTCGTCGGCGTCGATCCCGCAGTCGAAGGACCTGACGCTGCCGAAGTCGGTGATGCAGGAGGAGCCCTCGCAGGAGGGCGTGGTGGTGATCGTCTCGAAGTCGCAGATCCTGGTCGGCGACGATCCGAGCCCGATCGTGCTCCTGCCGAGCCGGGAGCAGCTCGCCCAGTCCGGCGTCGACGTGAAATACAAGCGGAGCGGCCCGAACGACCTCTACATCGTGCCGCTCGCGAACGCCCTCTCCCACGCCCGCGAGACCGACAAGGCGGTGCGCGCCGCGAAGGGGCTGGATCCCTCCACCTCGGAGGCGATCATCGTCGCCGACTCGACGACGCCCTACCGGCTGCTGATCGAGGTGCTCTTCACCCTCGGGCAGAGCGAGTTCGGCAAGTACCACCTGATGATCTTGAGCAGCAAGTCGTAGCCACGGCGGGGATCCCCAGAGAGAGATTCACAGACCCCATGCGCCTGGGCGCACCACCCGGCATGAAAATGCCGTGGTGGGTCCGATGTCATGCCGGGCGAAGGCGTCCGGCCCCGGGTGAGAGGTTGGTGGAGGGCACTCCAGCTCCTCGGGGTAGCGACCATCGGGAGCGTGGGGGGTCGGGGGCGCAGCGCGGCTTGGCCGCGCGGAGCCCCCGAACGTCGAGAGCGCGAAGCCCCCTGCGTTGGGCCGGGGCCCTGCCCCGCTAGTCCACCGCGAACAGCTCTTCGAGGTCGGCCTTGGTGAGCTTCTTGGCGCCGCCGACGTCCTCGCTGAGGACCGAGGCCACGAGCTCGCGCTTCTTGGCCTTGAGCTGGAGGATCTTCTCCTCGATCGTGCCCGCGGCGACGAGGCGGTAGGCAGTGACCACCTTCGTCTGGCCGATGCGGTGCGCGCGGTCGGTCGCCTGCTGCTCGACGGCCGGGTTCCACCATGGATCGAAGTGGATGACCGTGTCGGCCGCGGTCAGGTTCAGGCCCGTGCCGCCCGCCTTCAAGCTGATCAGGAAGAGCGGCACGCTCGGGTCGTTCTGGAAGCGCTCGACGCGCTCGGCGCGGTCCTTGGTCGAGCCGTCGAGGTACTCGTAGGCCACGCCGTCCTCCTTCATCGCCCGCTCGATGATCTTGAGCATCATCACGAACTGGCTGAAGATGAGGACCTTGTGGCCGCCCTCGATCGCCTCGGCGACGAGCTCGCGCAGGGCCACGAGCTTGCCGGAGTCCTCGTCGGAGAGCTCCTTGGGGAGGCCGAGCAGCCGCGGATCGCAGGCCGCCTGGCGCAGGCGCGTGAGGCCGGCGAGGATCTGCAGCTGGCTCTTCGCCAGGCCCACCCGCTCCACCTCGCCGAGCACCTGCGCCCGGACCTCGCGGGCCACCTGGAGGTAGATCGTGCGCTGCTCGCCCGTGAGATCGCAGATCTGATCCGTCTCGATCTTCTCGGGCAGGTCCTTCGCGACCTCCTGCTTCGTGCGGCGCAGGATGAAGGGGTGGATCGTGGCGCGGAGGCGCTGCGCGGTCCGGTAGTCGCCGGCCTCGATCGGGCGCGAGAAGCGGGCCTCGAACCTGTCGAGCGGGCCGAGCAGGCCCGGGGAGACGAAGTCGAAGATCGACCAGATCTCCGAGAGGCGGTTCTCGATCGGCGTGCCGGTCAGGGCGAGGCGGCGCTTCGCCCGGAGGCGCTTCGCGGCGGCCGCGGTCGCGCTCATCGGGTTCTTGATGTGCTGCGCCTCGTCGAGGATCGCGTAGTCGAGGTCGAGCCTCGCGAGGAACTCCTCGTCGCGGCGGAGCAGCGCGTAGCTCGTGATCACCACCTCGGACTCCTTCACCGCGTCGATCTGATCCTTGCGATCGGCGCCGTGCCAGAGCGCGACGGAGAGCGACGGGGAGAAGCGGGCGAGCTCGCGCTCCCAGTTCGTGACGACGCTGGTCGGGGCGACGATCAGCGCGCGGATGTGCTTCGTCTCCTGCTTGACCGCGAGCAGGAGGGCGATGGTCTGCACCGTCTTGCCGAGGCCCATGTCGTCGGCGAGCACGCCGCCGGAGCCGATGTCGTGGATGAACTTGAGCCACGACAGGCCCGCCTCCTGGTAGGGGCGGAGCGTCGCCTTGAGGTTGCGCGGCTTCTTGGCGCTGCCGATCTCGTCGATGCTGCTGAGCTTCTGGAAGAGGTCGCGCGCGCCGGCGGAGACGCTCGCGCCGGACGTCTGCGCGAGCAGCTCCTGCACGCGGCCCGCCTGCGCGAGCGGGAGGCGGCCGCCCTTGCCCGAGGCGGTCAGGAGCTCGACCTCGCGATCGAGCATCGCGCGGACCTGTTCGGGATCGAACGGCGCGAACGAGCCGTCCTCGAGACGGACGTAGCGCTTGCCCTCGGCGAGGCAGCGGCGGAGCTCGTCGCGATCCACGCCGACGCCCTCGCTCTCGAAGCTGAGCTTGACGTTGAGCCAGTCCATGCCGCTCGTGACCTTCGCGAAGACGCCGATCGGCTTCGAGCGGACCTGCGTGTCGACGAGGTCCTCCGGGACGAAGAGGTCCCAGTCCTCGGGCAGCTCGGCGAGGCCCTCGGTCCAGAAGCGGAGCGCCTGATCGCCGCGCGCGGTGAAGCCCTGGCCGGTCTCGTCCGGCGTGAGGCCGAGCGCGAGCAGCTTGCTCGCGGCCTCCTGCTGCGCGGCGATGTCCACGCGGATGCAGCGGGCGCGCTTCATGCCCTCCTCGGGCGGCTGGATCAGCACGGGGAACGAGATGCCGTCGGCGCGCACCGCGACCTCCGCGTCGCCGTACGCCGCGAAGAGCGAGACGTGCGCCTCGATCAGCGACCCGCCCGCGCGCATCCGGAACGTGGGGACGAGGTCCACGACGTCCGCGATCTGGCTGAGCTCGGGCAGCTCGGCGCCGACCTCGAGCGCGATCTTCGGCAGCCCCTGCATGATGATCCGGGGCAGCTCGCTCATCGGTTCGCCGATCGTCGGCGAGCGGAGCAGGCGCCGCATCGCGGCCGGCGAGACGCGCTTGTCGATGCGCCGCGCGATGCCCTCCTGCGTGTCGATGAACCAGCCGGGCCAGCCCTCGAACCAGCCGCCCTGCAGCAGGGAGAAGCGGCGCTTGTCGGTCGGGCGCTCGAAGCTCGCCTTGACGATGATCGTGTCGCCGCCGACGGTCTCCAGGTCGAAGCGCGGGCGGAGGAAATCGTCGCCGAAGCGGAGCTGCATCAGCGCGGGCTCCAGGAGGACGCGCTGGCCCTCGAGCAGCGGGAGCAGCTCGGCGATGTCCTCGCCGCGGATGTCGACGGCCGGGTGGCGCGGGTTGCCGCTCTCGAAGCGCGCGAGCAGCCGGAGCGCATCGCGATCGGGCGTCGGGTAGAGCGCCTGCCAGGCGAGCGCGGCGGACGGGAGCACGGGCACGCGGGCCTCGGCGTCGAGCACCGTGACCGTGAGCGCGCCCTGCCGGACGTGGAGCCGGAACTCGACGCGGCGCGCCCCGCCCACCCCCTCGGGCGGCAGCCACGCGCCGATGCCCGTCTGCCGCGCGGTCGCGTCCTGGGCCGGCGGCGCGATCACCGCAGACCCCGGCGGGCCGAGCGCCGCCGACGCGGGCGCCGGCAAGGGCGGCGCGAGCGCGGCCCGCCCCGGGGCGCCGCCCGGT
>CAYQYG010000507.1:0-6197 GCA_964421485.1 uncultured Polyangiaceae bacterium
CGCGTCCGCGCCCGCCGAGATCGCGCCCGCGAGCCGCCGCAGCGCCTCCTCCGCCCTCCCAGCCGCCGCCGGATCGCGCCCCCGCGCCTCGCCCGCGATCCCGTCGAACAGCCCCTTCGCCTCGGCCACCAGCGCCCCGGCCCGCGCGGCGTCGGCGCCGTACGCGCGCGCCGCGTCCTTGAGCCTCCGCCGCATCGGCTCGAACGGGCTCGCGCCCGCGACCCCGACCGCGCCCGTGCGCAGGTACGCGAGCGCCGGTCCCACGTCGCCCGGCGGCACCCGATCGCGCAGCCACCCCTCGAGCTCCCGATCGGTCCAGAGCGACAGCTCCTCCAGCGAGGGCACGGCGATCCCGGCGCGCTCGAGCGCCCGCGCGCCCTCCTCGCCGCCCGCGCCGTGGCGGAACGAGAACACGAAGAACGCGAGCGCCCACCGCTCCTCCTCGAGGAGCGCGTCGTGCGCCGGCATCGCCGTGCCCGGCATGCCGAACGAGATCGCGTGGAACGCCCTCATCGGGCTGAGCAGCTCCGCGAGCTCCGGATCGCGGAACGCCGCCGGCCTGGGCTCGATGCTGGCCGCCGCGGGCCCGCGCCCGTCCCCCTGCGCGCCGTGGCAGGGCGCGCACCGCTCGGCGAAGATCGCCGCCGCCCGATCGCGCGCGCCGGGCGAAGCCGGCGTGATCGAGGCCCAGAGCGCGCTCGCGAGGCCCGGGATCGCCGCGCGCACGGCCCCGGCGACCTCCGGCGGCGGCGCCTTCGCCTCGACCCGCCGCCGGACGGCGAACAGCCCGTCGTGGAGCTCCTGGGGCACGTTCGCGGACTCCGCGAGCGCGATCGTGTCCGCGAGCAGCGCCACCTGCTCCCCGAACTCCTCCTGGTTCACGACCGCGCCGTCCTTCACGACGTTGCGGTAATCGCCCGCCACGTACTGCAGCCGCGCGATGATCCGGTCGGCCTCGCGCCCCGCCGCCGACGCCCTCGGCGCGATCGTCGAGATCTCCTCGATCCGCGCGACGCCCGCGACCGGCGCCGCGCCGGCGGGCCGCCCCCAGAGCGCTCCCCGCGCCGTGATCTCCCCGCCGTCCCCGCGCGCCCGGAGCGCCGCGATCTCCTCGTCGCGAGGAGCCGGCGCCGCGCCGGGATCCACCGCGCGCCCGCGCCGCTTGCCCTCCGGCGGCACGATCACGGTGACGTCGAGCTCGAGCGCCGCCGGCTCTTCCCCGGGCGCGCCGATCGACAGATCCGCGGCGAGGCGCCACCGCCTGCTCCCGTCGCCGAGCACCTCCAGCAGCCCGCCCTTGCCCTCGCGCCGCGTGACCTGCCCGCCGAGCGCGACGCGCGTCTTCTTGTTGCCCCGCCGGAGCTCCGCCTCGCCGCTGACCCCGACGATCACGAAGTGCCGCGTCGCCTCGGGGGCCTGCCACTCGTAGCAGCGGAGCGCGAGCCTCATCGCCGCGAGCGCGCGTCCATCCGCCGGGTCCACGAGCTCCGCCTCGAGCGAGATCGGGACCTCGAACGTCTTCGGCTGGAAGGCCGGCTGGGCCTGCGCGGCGGCGGTGAGCAGCATCCAGAGCATCGCGGCCAGGAGGGCGATCCCGGAGGCGCGCGACGTCGGCACGTGGCGAGGGCGCATCGGCCCAGTATGCCACCGCTCGCTACCGCTCCGCGCCGGCAACGGCGGCGCCCTGCGCCCCAAGTCCTTACTTGTCGTTTGGGGCTTCGGGTCGCCTGGCGGCGCCCTGCGCCCCAAGCCCCTTGTGCGCGAGCGCCGCCAGCGCCGCCCCCGCCATCGGCGCCGCCACGAACAGCCACACCTGCTCCAGCGCGAGCCCCCCCGCGAAGAGCGCCGGCCCGATCGACCGCGCCGGGTTCGCCGACATCCCCGTGACCTGCATCCCCACGAGGTGAACCAGCCCGTACGCCGCTCCTCCCGCGGCCGCCGCCGCCGGCGCCTGCCCCCGCCGCGGCGCGGGCCCCGCTCCCCCGCCTCCCGGCGCCCCTTCCGTCGCCCCCAGCACCACCAGCGCCAGGATCGCCGTCAGCGCCACCTCCGTCAGCGCCGCCGCCCCCAGCCCGTAATAGCCCGGCGACAGCCGATCGAACCCGTTCGCCATCGCCTCCGCCGCGAGCGGCGCCCCGCCAGGCTTCCCCTGCGCCGTCGCCAGGATCGCCCCGGCCCCCGCCGCCCCCCCTGCGAGCTGCGCCGCCCAGCAAGGCAAGAGCTCCCGCCGCGGCAGCCTCCCCGCGATCGCCATCGCCAGCGTCACCGCCGGATTGAACCACCCCCCGGAGATCGGCCCCAGCGCCAGCGTCATCGCCCAGAGCGCCAGCCCGAACGCCAGCGCCACCCCCGCCGTCCCCAGCCGCCCCGCCCCCAGCGTCGCCGCCCCGCAGCCCGTGAACACCACCGCGAACGCCCCGATCCCCTCCGCCAGGTACCGCCGCATCCCGACCTCCGCGCTCGAGCCTCGAGCATCCTACGCCAGATTCGCGCCCTCGCCCCGCCCCGATCCGAATATCCTCGGCGCGCCGCCATGATGCACCCGCCGCGCTGCGCCCACTGCAACGCCCCGCTCCACCCCGGCGCCCTCCAGTGCGCCTACTGCAAGGCCCCCACGCCGCTCGGCATGCAGCAGGCCCACCACCAGGCCCATTTCAACGCCGCCGCCGCCGTCCAGCGCCAGCGCGTGAACCTCACCACCGTCGCCGACAACGCGAAATGGTCCCTCGTCCTCTCGCTCCTCGGCCTCCCCATCTGCTGCGCCCCCCTCTCGCTCGTCGGCTCCTTCCTCGGCCTCCGTGCCATCCGCCTCGCCAGGGCCGAGCGCGTCGCCGTCCCGACCCGCGCCTATGCCTCGCTCGCGATCGGCTGCGTCACCACCGTGCTCATGATCACCCTCGGGATCATGTTCCACCTCGACACCAAGGAGAAGGCCGACCGGCTCGCGAGCGTCCAGAAGCGCCTCGACGGAAAGCGCGGCGCGGACAGGCTCGACGTCGGGGTCGCCTGCGACCTCGTCGAGGAGCGCCTGCTCGAGGACGGCCACGGCGATCACGCCGGCATCAACCTCGGCGAGGTCAAGTGCGAGGGCGCCCTCGACGCGCAGGGCGCGCGCGCCACGCTCCCCCACGTCCGCGCCGCCTTCGGCGACAAGCGCCTCGACCTCACCGCCTGCTTCCTCCGCGGCCAGCGCTGGTTCGTCGTCCGCCTCACCGAGGGCGCCGCCTGCGGCGACGCCCCCACCCCCGCGGCCCCCGCCGGCGGCAAGCTCAGCGAGGAGCAGCTCCGCGCCGAGGAGAAGAAGGCCCGCGAGGGCAAGTGACACGGATTCGAGGGCCGAGGCCCCGGACCTCGGGCCCGGCCGCCGGGCCGGCTCCACCGGAAAATATCCGCCTCGCCATTCCCGCCCCGGCCTCGCTGGAAAATACCCGCCCCATCGCCCCGACGGCGTCACCATCGAATCGCGCGGCCGCCGTCCGTGTTGACCTGAGCCCGCTCGCTTGGTAGCAATCTCGCTCACCGCGAAGCGCGGCCTCGAGGCCAGCATGTTCGCGGCGCCTGTCTGATTGCCGGCGTGGCCCGCCAGGCGACGGGTATGAGCTCGCAGGCGCGATCCCGCTCGAACGAGCGGGCCGGCGCGCGGGCCGAGATCTGTCGAGCGCTGTCATCACAAAGAGAGGTTTCCATTGAATTCTCGCAATCTGCTTCGAGGTCTGGGCGTTGTGTCGGTCATCATCGCAGCCGCTGCGTGCCAGGGCACCGGCGACGTCGGGGATGAGGTCCTCGACAAGACGGGCGGCACCATCCAGGCGTACCTCGACGCGCTCCCGAGCGCGCGCGTGGTGGGCGTGGACGAGGGCGGCGTCCCGAGCTTCCTGACGGGCATCCTCGGCTCCGTCGAGATCAAGAGCGATCCGCGCGACGTCGACCTGGGCGAGGCGCTCGAGGCGATCGCGCCCGTCTTCCGCGCGAGCCCCGAGGGCCTCGTCCTCAAGAGGGCCCAGTCCGACAACATCGGCGACCAGCACTTCCGCTTCAAGCAGGTCAAGAACGGCCGCGACGTCATCGGCGGCGAGATCGTCATTCACGTGCGCGACGGCATCATCTATGCGGCCAACGGCAGCGCCCGCGACGACCTCGACGTCGCCGCCATGCCGAAGATCGACGTCCCCGCGGCGATCGCGGCCGCCCTCGCCGACTCGGACTTCGTGCTCGGCGCCAAGGCGGCGGACGCCGCGCCCCTCGCGTACCACCTCGCCGGCGACCGCATGAGCCTCGTCTATCGCGTCGAGGTGACCGGCGTCCGCGCCGACCAGACCCCGGTCCGCGACACCGTGCTCGTCAATGCCGTCGACGGCGCCATCGTCGACCGCATGGCGCACATCCACACCGCGAAGGACCGCAAGGTCTACAACCTGAACCACGGCACGTCGCTCCCGGGCACCCTCGCGCGCTCCGAGGGCGGCGCGGCGACGGGCGAGACGACCGTCGACACCAACTACAACTGGCTCGGCGCCGTGTACGACTGCTACTATAACCTCTTCGGCCGCGACTCCCTGAACGGCTCCGGCGGCACGCTGATCAGCTCGGTCCATTACAGCACCAACTACGTCAACGCCTACTGGAACGGCACCCAGATGGTGTACGGCGACGGCGACGGCGTCACGGCGTCGAACCTCGCCCACTCCATGGACGTCACGGGCCACGAGCTCACCCACGGCGTCACCGAGTACGAGTCGAACCTCACCTACTCGGGCGAGTCCGGCGGCCTCAACGAGTCGATGAGCGACATCTTCGGCAACGTCTGCGAGTGGTACCGCGACGGCCAGGTCGTCAGCAACAACACCTGGCTGGTCGGCGACGACGTCTGGACGCCGGGCACCCCCGGCGACGCGCTCCGCTACATGCACGACCCCGCGCTCGACGGCGACTCGCTCGATTACTGGACCTCCGGCGCCGGCGGCGTCGACGTCCATTACAGCTCCGGCATCTCGAACCTCGCGTTCTACCTGCTCTCCCAGGGCGGCACGCACCCCCGCGGCAAGAGCTCGATCAACGTGACCGGCATCGGCATCGCCAAGGCCGCGCAGATCTTCTATCGCGCGAACCGCGACATCCTGACCGCCTCGAGCAACTTCGCCGCCGCGAAGACCGCGACCGAGCAGGCCGCCGCGCAGCTCGGCTACACCGCCGCGGAGCAGGCCGCCGTCACGGCCGCCTGGAACGCGGTCGGCGTCGGCGTCCCGCCGCCGCCCCCCACCGCGCTCACGAACGGCGTGCCCGTCACCGGCATCAGCGACTCCTCGGGCGGCCAGAAGTTCTACAGCCTGGCCGTGCCCTCGGGCGCGACCGGCCTGAGCTTCACGATCAGCGGCGGCACGGGCGACGCGGACCTCTACGTCCGCTTCGGCGCCTCCCCGGACCTCAGCACCTATGACTGCCGCCCGTACCTCGGCGGCAACGCCGAGACCTGCACGATCTCGAACATCCAGACGGGCACCTATTACGTGATGCTGAACGCCTACTCGGCCTACTCCGGCGTCTCGCTCACCGGCTCGTACACGGGCGGCGGCGGCGGCGGCAGCGGCCACCTCGTGATCAACGAGGTCGAGTACGACGAGGTCGGGACCGACAGCGCCGAGTTCGTCGAGATCTACAACGGCACGGGCGCCGCGGTGGACCTCTCCAGCTACTCGCTGCAGTTCGTGAACGGCGGCAACAACGCCGTCTACCGGAACGTGAGCCTGAGCTCGGCCGGCACGCTCGCCGCGGGCCAGTACCTCGTCGTCGGCAGCTCCACCGTCACCCCGGCCGCGGGCGCGCTCAAGATCAACTTCTCCTCGGCCAATGACAACATCCAGAACGGCGCGCCCGACGGCGTGGCCCTGGTGAACGGCAGCACGCTCGTCGATGCCGTCTCCTACGAGGGCAGCATCACGGCGGCCGTGCTCTCGGGCCCCGGCACGAAGAGCCTCGTCGAGGGCACCGCGATGCCGTCGTCGAGGGCGGACAGCAACACGGCGACCAAGTCGCTCGGCCGCTACCCGAACGGCACGGACACCGACAACGCCACCAGCGACTGGGCGCTCCGGACGACCGTCACCCCCGGCGCCGCGAACTGATCGCGCGCTCCGACCCCCCCTTTCCGCGCCGCGCCGCCCCCCCACCAGGGGGCGGCGCGGCGCGGGCCCCCGCGG
>CAYQYG010000508.1:0-6169 GCA_964421485.1 uncultured Polyangiaceae bacterium
GCTCGACGCGGCGCCGGGCGCGCTGCGCTCCGCGCTCGTCGTGGCCGCCGGCGAGGCCCTGCGCGCCCGCGCCGCGGCCGCCGAGGCGTGCTTCGTCATCATGGACGACGCCCACCTCGCCGACGACGCCACGCTCTCCGCGCTCGACTACGCCGCGCGCGCCGAGGCGCGCGCCCGCCTCTGGATCGCGGCCTTCGGAAGGCCGGCGCTCGCCGAGACGCGCTCGGGGTTCGGGGCGGAGGGCGCGCCGAGCGCAGCGCGGCCCGGGGCCCCGAACGTCAGGCCGGACTGGGGCGAGCGCGCCGGGCGGCGCGAGACGTACGAGCTCGGCCCGCTCGATCCCGAGAGCGCGGCCGCCCTCTGCCGGCGGCTGCTCCTGCCGGTCGTCGACGTGCCCGACGCGGTCGTGCACCGCCTCGTGGACCGCGCCGCCGCGGTGCCGCTCATGCTCGTCGAGCTGGTGAGCGGCCTCCGGCGCGACGGCCTCGTGCGGCAGGACGCGCAGGGCGGCGCGCTCCGGCTCGCCACCGACGAGATCGATCGCGCGACCGACCTGCCCGTGCTCGAGTGGATCGCGCAGCGCGAGCTCGACGCGCTCGCCCCCGCGCTCGTCGCGCACGCGCGCCTCGTCGCGCTGCTCGGCGACGACGTCACGGTGGACGAGATCGCCTCGGTCCTGCGCGCCCTCGAGCGGCGCGACGGCGCCGCCGACTTCCCGCTCGACGCCGGCGCGGGCACCGGGCGCCTGCTCACCGCCGGCCTCCTCGTGCGGCGCGCCGGCGATCGCGTCGCGTTCCGCCACCCGCTGCTCCGCGAGTCGGTCGCGCGCGGCGCCTCCGATCCGCTCCGCCGCCGGGTCCACCACGCCGCGTTCGAGCACCACTCTGCCCCGGGCGCCGCGGCGCGCCTCGACCGGCTCGCCGCGCACGCCGCGGCCGCGGACCTCCGCGAGGAGGCGGCGGGCGCCTACCTCGCGCTCGCGGAGCAGGCCCGCGCGCGCCACGCCTACCTCGACGCGGAGATCGCGTACGGCCGCGCGCTCGAGCTCGCGACCGCGCCGCCGCTCGAGGCGCGCCGCGGCCGCGGCCAGATGCGCTATCGCCTCGGCCGCTACACCGACGCCCTCGCCGATTTCGCCGCGGCGCGCGAGCAGGCCGCCGCCGCCGGCGACGTCGCCGCCGAGGTCGAGATCCTCCTCGACGAGGCCACCGCGCTCGACTGGATCCGCGATTTCCAGGCCTCGGCCGAGCGCGTCGAGCGGGCGCGCGCCCGGGCCGACGCGCCGCGCTCGCCGCTGCTCGAGGCGCGCCTCCTGCTCGGCGCCGGGCGGTCGCACCACCGCGCCGATCGCGAGGAGGAGGCCGCCGACGCGCTCGAGCGCGCCGCGGTGCTCGCCGCGCCGCTCGGCGACGAGGGCTACGAGACCCTGGTCATCACCCTGATGATGCTCGGCTTCATCCTCCAGGGCCTCGGCCGCATGGACGACGCCGCGCGCGCGCTCGACGAGACCATCCGCCGCGCCGACGAGCGCGGCGACCGCCTCCACCTCGGCTCGGCGCTGAACACCCGCGGCCTGCTCCGGGCCCTGCGCGGGGACCGCGAGGGGATGATCGCCGACCTCCAGCGCACGATCTCCATCGGCCTCGAGCTCGCCCAGCCCACGCTCGAGCTCTTCGGCTACTACAACCTCGGCGAGTACCTCTACCTGATGGACGACCTCATCCACGCCGCGCCCAACGTGCAGGCCGCCATCAGGACCGCCACGCGCCAGGCCGGCGGCCAGTGCCCCGCCGTCGTCTCGCTCCTCGACGCCCGGCTCCGCCTCTACCAGGGCGACGAGCCCGCCGCGCTCGAGATCGTCGCCGGCATCCGCCGCCAGCAGGAGGAAGCCCGCGCGCGCGGCGCCCCCGAGGGCAGCGTGCTCGCGCCCTCCGAGGAGGTCCTCTGCGACATGGTCGAGCTCTCGGCCAGGGACGCCGCCGGCCCCGCGTGGGACGAGCTCGAGGCGCGCTCCGCCCGCTGCTCGATCGGCCAGGAGCAGATCGAGGTGCTCGAGGCGCGCGCCATCGCCGCCGCGCGCCGCGGCCGCCTGACCGAGGCCGCGCAGCAGATCGAGAAGGCGATCCGCGCCGCCGAGCGCATCCCCAGCGTGATGGGCGCGCGCCTCGCCGCGCGCCGCGCCTCGATCCTCGCGGCCCCCCCCGAGACCCTCCCCCCGCCTGGCTAGCCGGCGCAAACGCTGCACCGCCGCGCACGCGCTGCGTTCCGGGCCGCCGTGACGCAGGGACGAACCAGCGCGCGGCGAGCGCGGCGCGGACCTCGGCGCGCGCGGAACGTGCCTTGCCAGCAGGGCCTCGTCCCCTCACGAGCCGAGGCGCATCCACATGCCTGAGAACCTGAAGATCACGCTCGACGGCAACACGGCGGCCGCGAAGATCGCCTACCGCCTGAGCGAGGTCATCGCCATCTACCCGATCACCCCCTCGTCCACGATGGGCGAGCTCAGCGACGAGTGGGCCGCCCGAGGCCACAAGAACCTCTGGGGCGCCGTGCCCACCGTCGTCGAGATGCAGTCCGAGGGCGGCGCCGCCGGCGCGGTCCACGGCGCGCTGCAAGGCGGCGCGCTCGCGACGACGTTCACCGCGTCGCAGGGCCTGCTCCTGATGATCCCCAACATGTACAAGATCGCCGGCGAGCTCACCGCGTTCGCGATGCACGTCACCGCCCGGACGATCGCCACGCACGCCCTCTCGATCTTCGGCGACCACTCCGACGTCATGGCCTGCCGCCAGACCGGCTTCGCGCTGCTCGCGTCGGGATCGGTCCAGGAGGCGCAGGACCTCGCCTGCGTCGCGCACGCCGCCACGCTCGCCGCGCGCGTCCCCTTCCTCCACTTCTTCGACGGCTTTCGCACCTCGCACGAGGTCGCCAAGATCGACGAGGTCTCGGATGAGGTCCTCCGCGCCATGATCGACGAGGACCTCGTCGCCGCGCACCGCCGCCGCGCCCTCTCCCCGGATCACCCCGTGCTCCGCGGCACCGCGCAGAACCCCGACACCTATTTCCAGGCCCGCGAGGCCGTGAACCCTGCCTACGCCGCCTGCCCCGACAGGGTCGAGCAGGCCATGGAGCGCTTCGCCGCCCTCACCGGCCGCCGCTACCACCTCTTCGACTACGTCGGCCACCCCGAGGCCGAGCGCGTCATCGTCATCATGGGCTCCGGCGCCGAGACCGCGCACGAGACCGTGGAGCACCTCGCCGCGCGCGGCGAGCGCGTCGGCGTGCTCAAGGTCCGCCTCTACCGCCCCTTCTCGGTCCGCCGCTTCCTGGAGGCGCTCCCCCGCACCGCGCGGCGCCTCGTCGTCCTCGATCGCACCAAGGAGCCCGGCTCGATCGGCGACCCCCTCTACCTCGACGTGCTCGCCGCCCTCCACGAGGCTCGCGACGAGGGCGACGCGCTCGCCGCTTCCATCCAGCGCGTCCTCGGCGGCCGCTACGGCCTCTCCTCCAAGGAGTTCACCCCCGCCATGGTGAAGGCCGCGCTCGACGAGCTCGACGCGCCCCACCCGAAGCGCCATTTCACCGTCGGCATCGTCGACGACGTGACCGGCACCTCCCTGCCCCTCGACCCCGATTTCGACACCGAGCCCGCCGACGTCGTCCGCGCCCTCTTCTACGGCCTCGGCTCCGACGGCACGGTCGGCGCGAACAAGAACTCCATCAAGATCATCGGCGAGGGCACCGATCACGAGGCGCAGGGCTACTTCGTCTACGACTCCAAGAAATCGGGGGCGATGACCATCTCGCACCTCCGCTTCGGCCCCCGCCCCATCCGCTCCTCGTACCTCGTCCGCCGCGCGAGCTTCGTCGCGGTCCACCATTTCGGCTTCCTCGAGCGCTACGACATCCTCGATCAGGCCGCGCCCTCTGCCACGCTCCTCCTGAACTCCCCTCACGGCCCGGACGAGCTCTGGGACAGGCTCCCGCGCGAGGTCCAGGAGGAGATCCTCGAGAAGAAGATTCATGTGTATACGATCGACGCCGAGCGCGTCGCGCGGGACGCCGGCATGGGCGGCCGGATCAACACGGTCATGCAGGTCTGCTTCTTCGCGCTCTCCGGCGTCCTCCCGCGAGACCAGGCCATCGCCGCGGTCAAGCACGCCATCGAGGAGACCTATCGCAGGAAGGGCGCCGCCGCGGTCGAGAGGAACTTCGCCGCCGTCGACGCCGCGCTCGCGCACCTCCACGAGGCCCGCGTGCCCGCCGAGCCCACCACGACCCGCCGCCGCCCGCCCGTCGTCTCCAGCGCCGCGCCCGACTTCGTCCAGCGCGTCACCGCGGTGATGCTCGCCGGCAAGGGCGACCTCCTCCCGGTCAGCGCATTCCCCGTCGACGGCACCTGGCCCCTCGGCACCGCCCGCTGGGAGAAGCGCAACCTCGCCGCCGAGATCCCCGTCTGGGATCCCGCCATCTGCATTCAATGCAACAAGTGCGCGCTCGTCTGCCCGCACGCCGCGATCCGCGCCAAGGCCTACCCCGCGGCGTCGCTCGAGGGCGCCCCCGCGACCTTCCTCTCCCTCGATTACAAGGGCAAGGACCTCAAGGGCGAGAAGTACACCATCCAGGTCGCGCCCGAGGACTGCACCGGCTGCTCGCTCTGCGTCGAGGTCTGCCCGGCCAAGGACAAGTCGAACCCGCGCCACAAGTCCATCGACATGGGCGAGCAGGCCCCGCGCCTCGAGGCCGAGCGCGAGAACTACGCCTTCTTCCTCGGCCTGCCCGAGGCGAACCGCGCCCGGGTCCACCTCGACATCAAGGGCACGCAGCTCCTCGAGCCCCTCTTCGAGAGCTCCGGCGCCTGCGCCGGCTGCGGCGAGACCCCCTACATCAAGCTCGTCACCCAGCTCTTCGGCGACCGCACCCTCATCGCCAACGCCACCGGCTGCTCATCCATTTACGGCGGCAACCTCCCCACCACCCCGTATTCGACGAACGCCGACGGCCGCGGCCCGGCCTGGTCCAACTCGCTGTTCGAGGACAACGCCGAGTTCGGCTTCGGCATCCGGCTCGCGGTCGACGCCCAGGCGGCCGAGGCCCGGCGCCTCACCCTCGCCCTCGCCCCCCGGCTCGGCGAGGGCGCGCTCGTCGACGACCTCCTCCGCGCGGACCAGGCCGGCGAGGCCGGCATCGCCGCGCAGCGCGAGCGCGTCGCGGAGCTCAGGAGGCGCCTCGCCCCGATCGACACCCTCGACGCGCGCCGCCTCGAGCTCCTCGCCGACGCCCTCGTCAAGAAGAGCGTCTGGCTCGTCGGCGGCGACGGCTGGGCCTATGACATCGGCTATGGCGGCCTCGATCACGTGCTCGCCTCGGACCGCGACGTCAACGTGCTCGTGCTCGACACCGAGGTCTACTCGAACACCGGCGGCCAGCAGTCGAAATCGACCCCGCTCGGCGCCGCCGCCAAGTTCGCCGCCGCCGGCAAGGCCGTGCCCAAGAAGGACCTCGGCCTCGCGGCCATGGCCTACGGCCACGTCTACGTCGCCCGCGTCGCCATGGGCGCGCGCGACGCCCAGACCGTCAAGGCCTTCCAGGAGGCCGACTCCTACCCCGGCCCGTCGCTCATCATCGCCTACTCCCATTGCATCGCGCACGGCTACGACATGGCCCAGGGCGCCGCCCAGCAGAAGCTCGCCGTCGAGACCGGCTACTGGCCCGTCTACCGCTACGACCCCCGCCGCCTCGCGCAGGGCGAGAGCCCGCTCTCGCTCGACTCCCCCGCGCCGAAGGGCAAGCTCGTCGATTTCGCGCGCAACGAGACGCGCTTCCGCATGGTGGAGGAGCAGGACCCCCTGCGCTTCCGCGACCTCATGTCCCGCGCCCAGCGCGACGTCGCGGCCCGCTTCGCGCTCTACCAGGCGCTCGCCGCCGGCACGACGCCGGCGAAGGACGGCTGATCATGGATCTCTCGACCCAGTACCTCGGTCTCACCCTGCCCCACCCGCTCCTGCCGGGTGCCTCGCCGATGGTGGACGATCTCGACACGGTCCGGCGCCTCGCCGACGCCGGCGCCCCCGCCGTCGTCATGCACTCCCTCTTCGAGGAGCAGATCCACGGCGAGCGCTCCCGCACCCTGCACGACCTCGACGCGCACGCCGACGCCTCCGCCGAG
>CAYQYG010000509.1:0-6153 GCA_964421485.1 uncultured Polyangiaceae bacterium
GACCACTGCGGCGCGTGCGGCCACGCCTGCCCTGACGGCTCGGCCTGCGCGCAGGGCACGTGCGCCACGTCCTGCGGGCCCGGCGCGGTGAGCTGCGACGGCCTCTGCGTCGATCCCCTGACCGACATGGCCCACTGCGGCGCGTGCGGGGTCGCCTGCGCCGAGGGCGGCGCGTGCGTCGACGGCGTCTGCCTCGCCGCGTGCCCCCCGGAGCGCACCCTGTGCGGCGGCGCCTGCGTCGACACGCAGGCCAGCGCCGCCCATTGCGGCGCGTGTGACGCCCCGTGCGACCCCGGCCTCGCCTGCGTGGCCGGCGCCTGCCAGGCGTGCCCGCCCGGCCTGGAGGTGTGCGGCGGCACCTGCGCCGACACCCAGACCAATAGCCTGCATTGCGGCGACTGCCACCTGAGCTGCGCGCCCGGCTACCAGTGCGAGGGCGGCGTCTGCCAGAGCACCTGCGGCGCGGGCCTCAACTACTGCAAAGGCGACTGCGTCGACACCCAGACCGATAGCCAGCACTGCGGCGGCTGCAACCACGGGTGCATGGCCGGCCAGACCTGCGAGGCCGGCGCCTGCGTCTGCCCGACGGGCGCGTGCGGCGTCTGCAGCGTCACGGATCTCGGCTCGATCGTGCCGCAGACCGTCTACGGCGACACGCACAACGCGCCCGGCGGGTACACGCCGGGCTGCGGGAGCTCCGGCAGCCCCGACGTCGCGTACACGTTCACCGCGCCCGCGGACGGCGCGTACGTCTTCGACACCGCCGGCTCGGACAACGACACCGTGCTCGCCGTCACGGACGCGGGCTGCGCCGAGCTCGCGTGCAACGACGATCACGCCTCAACCATATGGTCGAGGGTCACGGTCGATCTCGTCCAGGGCCAGAGCGTCCTCGTCATCGTGGACGGGAACATCGGCTCCTTCACGCTGAGCGCCGCCCAGCAGCAGCCGCCCATGTGCCCCGTCGCCGACCTCGGCTCCACGGTCCCGCAGACCATCACGGGCACCACGCTCGGCCGCGGTGACGCGCTCACGCCGAGCTGCGCGCCCTCGACGAGCGGCGACGCGAGCTACACCTTCACGGCGCCCGCGGACGGCGATTACACGTTCCGCACCTCCGCCTCCTTCAGCTCCCCCTTCAACATGGTGCTCCACGTGCGCGACGCGACGTGCTCGGGCCTGGAGCTCGGGTGCAACGACAACGCGGTCGGCCCGGGGTCCCTCCTGACGCTCGCGCTGACCGCGGGGCAGACGGTCGTCATCGTGGTGGACGGCCATGGCGTCACCGAGGGCGACTTCTCGCTGCACGTGAACCAGGGCAGCGCCGGGGTCTGCGACTGGATGGGCTACTGCGGCCACTCGGGGGCCGGCTGCATCTATTGCGCCATCGACGGCCTCTGCGCCGCGGAGCACGACGCGTGCAACAACAGCGGCGATTGTATGGACTACGTGAGCTGCATCAGCCAGTGCGCTCCGGACGACCAGGCGTGCTTCGACGCGTGCCAGCTGACGTACCCCGCCGGCGAGAACCTCTACACGCAGCTCATGCAGTGCGCGGTCTGCGACGCGTGCCCCCTGACCTGCGCCGGCTTGGTGAGCTGCCCCTGAGCGTCCCGCCCGTTCCCGCGTCCGTTCCCGCGCCCGTTCCCGCGCCCATGTCCGTTTCCGCATCCGTTCCCGCTCCCGCGCCCATGTCCGTTTCCGCGAGGCGCGCTCCTCGCGGACTCACTTGACTGGGCGCGCCGCCCCGACGTATCCTCGCTGACACCTTATCGCTTTCTTCGGCCGGCGCGCGCCGGCCCGACCGGAGGGTCCTCAATGCACCATACGGCTCGCGGCCTCCGGGCCGCGGTCTCGGCCCTTGGCCTCGCCCTCTTCGCGGCGCTCGCAGGGGCGCCCTCGTGCGCCGGGGAGGCCATCTGCGACGAGGGCCTCACCACCTGCGGCGGCGCGTGCGTGGATCTCGAGGCCGACTCGGACCACTGCGGCGCGTGCGGCGCCGCGTGCGCGGCCGGCGAGACCTGCGTGGCCGGCGCGTGCGGCCCGCCGTGCGCGGCCGGGGAGACGAGGTGCGCCGGCGCCTGCGTCGACACCAAGACCGACCGGGACCATTGCGGCGCCTGCAACGGCCGCTGCCCGCTCAACACCACGTGCTCGGACGGCGCGTGCATCGCCACCTGCCCGAGCGACCTCACCGAGTGCGGCGGGCAGTGCGTGGACCCGCAGACCGACCCCTCGCATTGCGGCGCCTGCGACGTCGCGTGCGGGGCGGGCGAGAGCTGCGTGGCCGGCGCCTGCGAGGCGCCGTGCCCGCCCGGCCAGACGTATTGCCAGGGCGCCTGCACGAGCACCCAGTCGGACCCCCACAACTGCGGCGGCTGCGGCGTGAGCTGCGGCCCGGGGAGCGGGTGCCTCGGAGGCTCGTGCCACGCCGGGGGCGCGTGCGACAACACCGGCCTCTGCGGCGACATCTCGTCCGGCTGCACCGGCTGCGCGCTCGCCGGCAACTGCGCCGGTGAGCTCGCCGCTTGCCAGAACGACCCGACCGGAGACTGCGTCGCGTTCTGGATGTGCGCCGACGCGTGCTTCTATCAGGACTGCATCGACCAGTGCGCGGAGAATCACCCCCAGGGCGCCGAGCTCTTCAACTACCTCGTCGTCTGCACGTTCTGCGTCGAGTGTTACAACGACTGCGACGGCGCCGATTACGGCTGCCTCTGAGACCGAGGTGACCATGAAGCGCTCCGCCTCCCGCCACGCCGCTGCCTCGAGCCTCTCCCTCCTCGCCGCGGTCCTCGCCCTCGCCGCCTCCTGCGCCGACAGCACCGCCGCGGGCGCCTGCCCCGAGGGCCAGACCGCGTGCGGCGGCCGGTGCGTCGACCTCCAGGCGAGCGACGACCACTGCGGCGCGTGCGGCCACGCCTGCCCTGACGGCTCGGCCTGCGCGCAGGGCACGTGCGCCACGTCCTGCGGGCCCGGCGCGGTGAGCTGCGACGGCCTCTGCGTCGATCCCCTGACCGACATGGCCCACTGCGGCGCGTGCGGGGTCGCCTGCGCCGAGGGCGGCGCGTGCGTCGACGGCGTCTGCCTCGCCGCGTGCCCCCCGGAGCGCACCCTGTGCGGCGGCGCCTGCGTCGACACGCAGGCCAGCGACGCCCATTGCGGCGCGTGCGACGCCCCGTGCGACCCCGGCGACGCCTGCGTGGCCGGCGCCTGCCAGGCGTGCCCGCCCGGCCTGGAGGAGTGCGCCGGGGCCTGCGTCGACACCCAGACCGATAGCCAGCACTGCGGCGGCTGCGACCAGGAGTGCTCCGGCGGCCAGATCTGCGACGCCGGCGCCTGCTTCTGCCCGACGGGCGCGTGCGGCGTCTGCAGCGCCACGGATCTCGGCTCGATCGTGCCGCAGACCGTCGACGGCGACTTGTCCGGCGCGCTCGACCGGTACACGCCGAGCTGCGGCTGGAGCGTCGGCCTCCCCGACGTGGCGTACACGTTCACGGCGCCCGCGGACGGCGCGTACGCCTTCAGCACCGCCGACTCGTCCTGCAACGTCGTGCTCGCCGTCATGGACGCGGGCTGCGCCGAGCTCGCGTGCAACGACGATTACGCCTCCGGCTGGGAGTCGAAGGTCACGGTCGATCTCGTCCAGGGCCAGAGCGTCTTCGTCATCGTGGACGCGCCTCTCGACACCTGCTCCTTCACGCTGCGCGTCGCCCAGGAGTAGCCGCCCGTGCGCCCCGTCGCCGACCTCGGCTCCGCGGTCCCGCAGACGATCACGGGCACCACGCTCGGCCACGGCGACGCGCGCGCGCCGTGGTATCCTCGGCGCATGCTCCGCCGCGCCGCTCCCCTGCTCCCGCTCCTCGCCCTCGCCGCCTGCGGCTCCGATCCCGCCGCCGCGGACCGGACCCCCGAGCCCGAGCCCGAGCCCGAGCCCGGCGCGGAGGTCGTCTTCGACGAGGCCGTGCTGCGCACCTACGAGCTCACCGTCGCCGGCGCCGACTGGGCGTGGCTCAACGATCACGCCCTCGAAGAGCAATACGTCCCCGCGACGCTCACGGTGGACGGCCAGCGCTGGGAGAACATCGGCGTGCGCTACAAGGGCGCCGTCGGCAACCTCCGGCTGTGCTTCGACCAGCAGGGCAACCGCACCTGCGACAAGCTCTCGATGAAGCTCAAGTTCAACGAGTACGTCCCGGACCAGCGCTTCTACGGCCTGAAGCGGCTCAATTTCCACTCGATGAGGTCCGACCCGACGGCGATGCACGACCGCATCGCGTATGGCCTCTTCCGCGCCTCGGGCGTCCCCGCCCCGCGCGCCGTGCACGCCCGGCTCGTCGTGAACGGCGAGCTCCTGGGCCTGTTCGCCCTGGTCGAGGCGGTCGACGGCGTGTTCACGCGCGACCGCTTCGGCGGGGCCGACGGCGGCGAGGGCAACCTCTACAAGGAGGTCTGGCCCGTCTACACCGCCCCGCAGCCGTACCTCGACGCGCTCGAGACGAACGAGGACGAGGACCCCAGCGTCGACCGCATGCAGCGCTTCGCCGCCGCGCTCGCCCAGACCGATGACGCCGGCTTCCGCGCCACGCTCGAGGCCTGGATGGACGTGCCCACCCTGATGCGATACCTCGCCGTCGATCGGCTCATCGAGAACTGGGACGGCATCGTCGCGTGGTATTGCCACGGCGGCGCCTGCTTCAATCACAACTATTACTGGTACGAGCAGACCGACAGGGACCGCGTCTGGCTCGTGCCGTGGGACATGGACAACACGTTCGTCACGCCGAGCCCCGTCCGGCAGAAATACGGGATACCGGACTGGAACGAGATCCCCGCGACCTGCGACCCCATCCCGATCTTCCTGAACGTCTCGGCCCTGCCGCCGGCGTGCGACGACCTGATCCGCCGCCTGGCCACGGTGACCTGGGCCGATTACCAGGCGGCCACCGCCGAGCTGCTCGCCGGCCCCGCCTCCCAGCCGGAGATCGACGCCCGCATCGATTTCATCAAGGCGCAGATCGCGCCCGCGGTCGCCGAGGATCCGAACGGCACGGACCCGCTGGTCTGGCAGTCCGCGGTGGAGCACCTGCGCAAGGAGATGCCGGTCCTCCGCGCGCGGGTCGCGCCCTGATCAGGGCACCTTCGCGGGCTTCGGCACCGGCGTGCCGCTCCGGACCGCCTTCACCACCAGGTCATTCAGCGCCTTGTCGGCCTTCTCGCATTTCGCCGTCACGTTGCCCATGGTCGCGCCCTTGCATTCCTTCTTGCGCTCGGCGGCCACCTTCGCGAGCGCCTCGTCCGCGAGGAGCGCGTTCTGGGTCGCGTCCTCGAGGATGCGCCAGGGGATCGTCGCGTGCTTCGGCTTCGAGGGGGCGGCGAAGCGGATCTCCTCGGCCGAGAGGGTCACGCACGTGCCGTCCCAGCGGAGCAGGTCGAAGCTCGCGCCGGCGCCGCTCACCTGCATGCCGCCCGTGTCCACCTTCTTCTCCGAGAGCACGAGCAGCTCCTCCTCGAAGGTGAGCTTCTCGTCCGAGCTCGGCCCGTTCAGCCCGTTGAACGGCGCCGCCTCCCTGACGGCGACGTAGGCGCGCCGCCAGGGCGATCCCTTCTGGAAGAGCATCAGCGCGAGCTCCGCGTAGGCCCCCGAGCAGAGGCGCCGCACGAACCCCCTCGGCATCACGCACGCGCTCGCGTCGTCCCCCGCGCACCCGGTCGGGATCTCCTTGCTGTCCGCCTCGGCCTCGGGCTCCTTCGCCTCGGCCGCCGCGCCCTCCGCGGGGGCCGCGGCCGCGGGCGCGGCAGGCGCCGGCTCCTCGACCTTGGGCGCGCTGGATCCGCAGCCGGCGAGCGCGAGGCTCATGGCAATGAGGTATTTCATGCGCCGCACTCTACCCCGGCGTCCCCGCCGCCGTGAAGCCCCTTCTCACCCGTTCCAGACGGAGCCACGGCGCCGCGCGGTCCTGTGGCCGTCGAGAACGCCCGGCGCGTCGCCGGATCGGCGGATTTTCAAACGACCCTGTTGATCCCTGGAGCCGGCGCTCATAGCATCGAGCCACGAATGGATTGCTGCCGCCACGCTGGTGTGGACGGTGGGAGCGCGCGGGCGCGCGGCGCGCGGCGCGAGGTGCGGGGTGCGGGGTGCGGGGTGCGGGG
>CAYQYG010000510.1:0-6117 GCA_964421485.1 uncultured Polyangiaceae bacterium
CGGCGCCCGCGGTCGCCCACGCGGCCGCGCACGCGAGCCTGGCGCGCGCGGCCTGCGCGGGGCGGCCGAGGTGCTCCCAGAGCAGGGCGGCGCGCGTCGCCGTCTCGATGGCGCGCGCGAGCTCGCCGAGGTCGACGGCGGCCGCGGCCTCGCCCGTGCGGTACGTCGCCTCCTCGATGACGGCGCCGGCGCGCACGGCGTAGTCCACCGCGGCGGAGTACGCCTCCAGCGCGCGCGGCGGATCGTCCGCGTGGCAGGCGTATCCGCGCAGCGCGGCCGCGCGCGCCCGCTCCTCGACGGAGCCGGCGAGCGCCTCGGCCCGCTCGACCTCGGCGAGCGCGCGCGGGGAGTCGCCGCGCGTGACCGCGACGAGCGCGCGGATCTCGCAGAGGGCCGCCGTCGCGGCGTCGCCCGCGATCGCCTCGGCGTCGTCGAGCCTCCCGTCGTCGATCGCGATCCGCGCGAGGACGGCGCGCGCCCGCGCCTCGGGATCAGCCCCGCCGTCGATCGCCGCGCGGGCCCGCTCCGCCGCGAGCGCGCGCTCGCCCGCGCGCCGCAGGACGTCCGCCGCGAGCGGCGCGGCCCCCGGCGCCTCGAGGGCGCCCGCGCGCATCACGAGGCTCCGCGCCCGCCCGAAATCGCCGTGCAATCTGAGCGCGTCGGCCGCCGCGAGGACGAGCGGCGCCGGCGCGTCCATGCGCCGCTCGACGGCCTCGAGCGCGAGCGGATCCGGGGGGACCCGGGCGATCGCGATCGCGAGCCGCGCGGCCGCCGCCGCGTCGATCGGGTCCGCCGCGGCCGCCTCCGCGCACACCTCGCGCCGGGCGCCGCGCCCGAGCGCCGCCTCCTCGACGTCCCCGAGCGTCCAGGCCCGCGGCGGGATCCGGCGCGCCAGCGCGACGAGGGCGCGCGCGAGCTCGCGCTCCGGCACGGCCGCGATCGCGCCCACGGGCCAGGCCGCCGCGCCGGTCCCCACGAGCGCCGTGAGCCACCGCGCGACGCCGGCCGGGTCGATCGCGTCGGCGCCCCCTGCGCGGTCGGCAGGGCCGGCAGCCGACGAGGGGGCCAGGCCGGCGAGCGCGCGCGCTCGCTGCGTGATCGCGATCGCCTCGGCGAGCCACGGCGCCGCGTCGCCGCGCGGGGCCTGCGCGCCCTCGATCTCGTCGCGCCGGAGCCGCAGGTAGGCCGCCCGCACGCGCCGCGCGTCGCGCTCCTGCCGCTCGCGCTCCGTGCGCTGCGCGCGCCCCTCCGCGCTGCCTCCCTGCGCCGCCTCCGTGACCCACGCCGCAGAGGGCCGCGCCGCGGGGTTGGGCGAGAGCAGCGCCCCGCAGATCGCCTGCAACAGGCCCGCCGCCTCGCTCCCCGCCGCCCCGCCGAGCCCCGCCGGCGAGAGCAGCGCCGCGCGCGCCGCGCGGATCGGATCGTCCGCTGCGGCCACCTCCGGCGCCGCGATCTCCGCGAGCAGCGCGCCGAGCGCGAGCAGATCACGGGCCCGCGCGTCCCCGAGATCCGCGTCCTCGCGCGCCAGGTACCGCAGCGTCCCGCCCTCCACCTGACGCCTCTGCAGCGGGCACGCGAGGCCGAGATCGATCACCGACGCCCGCCCCTCCGGCGAGATGATCAGGTTCTCCGGCTTCAGATCACCGTGCGCGAGCCCGATCGCGTGCAGATCGGCGAGCGCCTCGCCGCCGTCGCGCGCCGCCGCGAGCGCGAGCGCGATCCGCCCCGACGCGCGCAGATCGCGGCACGCCTCCGCGGCCGGTCGCCCCTCCACCCAGCGCAGCGCGACGAACGCGCGCGCGTGCTCACCCGGGAGCCGCGCGCCCCCCTCGACGTACGCTGATCGCCCGCGCACGCAGAGCCACCCCACGTCGACCAGCTCGGGCAGGCGAGGGGAGAGCGCCAGCGCGGCGTGCTCCGCCTCGCGCGCGAGCGCCGCCCGCGCCGCAGCATCGCGCTCGAGCTTGAGCGCGACCGCGCACCCCCGCGCCCGATCCATCGCCCGCCAGACCTCCGCCGATCCGCCGGACCCCGCGCACTCGAGGAGCTCGAAGCGAGGTGCCAACTCGGATGCGGTTGCCTCGTGTGTGAACATGCCTCTATGCTGGGAGGAATAAGCAGGTCAGTCAACTGAGTTACGAGACCCGGGCGCCCCGGGGGGCTGCGCTCTCCGCCGTCCGCGCGCGCTGCGCCGATCGCCGTGGCACAAGGGCAGCCGTCGCCGCCGAGCGGTGATGGCGCGCACGTGTCCTCTGGCCCTCCGCGTGCGCGCGCGGTGAAGCCCTCGAGCGACGCGGTGTCGATGCACGTCGCGATGTATGTTGCGCCCGGTCGCCGGCCTACCATGGCATCTCATCAGCCATGCCCGGCGTTGCCAGCGGGCGCCGGCTCTGGTGTACTCCTCTGCGGCTCGTCGTGTCGGACCCCGATCTCGACCACCGGCAGACCATCGTCACGACCGCGGCGGCGCTGGCGGTGCCCGAGCTCCCCTCGGCGCCGGGCACCGCGTGCCTCGTCGTGATCTACGGCGTCGATCTCGGCAGGCGCATCCCCCTTGGCACCGAGGCGATCGAGTGCGGCCGCTCGATGACGAGCACCATCCCGCTCGACGACGACGCCGTGAGCCGGCGCCACGCGGCCATCTCCTGGAACGGCTCCGGCTACGTGGTCCGCGATCTCAACTCGACCAACGGCACCTACGTGAACGACGTGGCCGTCCGCGAGCGCGCGCTGCGCGACAGCGACCAGCTCAAGATCGGCCGCACGATCTTCAAGTTCATCCAGGGCAGCAACATCGAGCTCTCCTATCACGAGGAGATCTACCGCCTCATGACCTGCGACGGCCTCACGCAGGTCCACAACAAGCGGTCCTTCGAGACGGCCCTGGACCGCGAGGTGTCCCGCGCGATCCGCTACCAGCGCCACCTCTCGCTCCTGCTGTTCGACATCGATCACTTCAAGCGGATCAACGACACCCGCGGCCACCTCGCCGGCGATGCGGTCCTCCGCCAGTTCGCCGCCCTCATCAACTCCAGCATCCGCCGCGACGACGTGCTCGCGCGCGTCGGCGGCGAGGAGTTCGCGCTCCTCGCGCCCGAGATCCCGATCGAGAGCGCGCGCGTGCTCGCCGAGAAGCTCCGCGTCGCCGTCTCGCGCACCCCCTTCCGCTTCGAGGACGTCGAGATGCAGGTCACCTCGAGCTTCGGCGTCGCCGCGATCGCCCCCGAGGCGCCGCTCTCCCCGGTCGAGCTCTACCAGACCGCCGACGCCCGCCTCTACGAGGCGAAGAAATCCGGCCGAAACCGCGTCGTGTAGCTCCCCCCCGGATCGGGCCCGGAGGTCCCCCTCCGGGGTGGCCGACCCGGCTCAGTCGAACGGCGGCAGTGAGCAGTCGCGCATGGGGGCGCCCTGGGCGATCCACTCGCTGATGAGCGCGGCGCCTGCCACGTCGAAGGTCGCGGAGCCTGCGCCGGAGTACGGCGGCATCGGAAGCCCCACGACGATCGAGCCACGGAGGCGCTGGATCTCCGCCGCGCTCGCCGCGTCGCCGGACACGTTGGGCCCGGCGGCGATCTTGTAGAGCAGGTAGCTGTTGCCCGGGTTCGAGGGATCGATGATCGGCATCGCGCGGCCGAAGCGGAGCGGGGCCCGATCGCCCTCGTCCGCGTGCTCGCCGGTCTGCGTCTGGTGCGCGACGCGCCCGATCGCCGTCGACTGGATGTACGCGGCCGTCTCGAGGTTCAGCCCCTCCACCGCGCCCCGGACCAGCGTCGTCCCCCTGTACGCGTCGCGGTGGCACCCCGAGCCGAAGGCGCACGACGTGATGAGCGGCTCCACGCCGATCCGCTCGCAGCCCTGCTCGCACGCCGCGTCGCCGCCGCACCCGGACAGGCACTCCGGATCCCGCGCGCAGAACAGGTCCCCGGACGGCGGCAGCTCGTCCTGGGCCCCCGGCGGCTCGCTGTCCGCGACCGTGACGTCGAGCTGCACCCGACCCTCGAGCGGCGCGCCGTCGAACGCCCGGAACCCCGCCGCGCCCTCGTCGACCGGCGGCAGCACCGTGAGCCGGTACCTCGTGCCCGGCGCGAGCCGCGGCTCGCCGGCGTTCCGGCGGTAGATCACCTCGCGCCGGATCGGATCGTAGGCCGGCTCGAGCAGCACCCCGCGCTTGCACTGGCCGGGCGCCTGCACCTCGACGAGATCCGCCTGCAGGCAGACCGACTGCCGGATCACCGTGCTCGGCAGGAGGAACCGATCGAACTTCAGCACGAAGCTCGAGGTGCCGAGCACGATCGTCGAGCCGTCCACCGCGACCGAGCTGCGGACCGGGTGGAAGTCGTCGTCGAGACCCGTCGTGGCGAGGACGTCGACGACGTGGAGCGGGGGAGCGTCGACTGGCTGGTAGGATGGACTCCCGACGTCACAACCCGCCGTCGCGGCGGCCGCCAGGAAGAGGGTGAGGGGAGCGCAGCGTCGCCGTGTGCTCAGCTCTCCGAGTAGGTCGAGAGCTGCTCGCGGATCACTTTCTCGTTGATCCCCGTCTGGATGTGCTCCTTCAGGCAGTCCGCGAGGGTGATCAGCATGTCGTCGACCCCCTTCTCCTCGATGAGCTTCGACAGGAGCTGACGCGCCTCGCGTCCGTCGTCCTCCCGGAGGAAACCGCGGACCGTCTCCAGCGTGATCTCGCCCTGGAAATCCAGATAGAGGTTGTCGAGCAGGTACTTGATCAGCTCCTTCACGCCCGTTCTCCTTGGCGCCCCCGGCATTCTTCGCGGAAGCCGCGCGCCCTTCGCTATACCCGCCGCCGGAAGGCAGACGCAAGGAATATGCTGTCCTCTTTCGACTTTTCATCGGCACGCCCTCAGGAACGAGTCGTTCGACTGATGGCAAACGAGGCAGGGGCGAGGGTTCCGCGAGAACGCGGTCCTGCACTTGCCCTCGAAGCCGATCGGGTGCGGGTTCACCCCCTGGCCGCCTGACAGCCCCTTCGTCGCGTGGCACGTCGCGCAGTCGCGCTCCGTGTGGCAAGAGACGCACGCGTTCAGGTTCCGCTCGGCCTCCCACGCGTGATGCTTGGGCCCGCGCGGCGCCGTGCTCCACACCGACGCAGGCGGGTGGAACCTGCGCCCGGCGGGCCGGTTGCCGCTCGGCGCATCGCGCGCGACGCCGGTGCGCCGGTGGCAATCCGCGCAGAACGTCTGCTCCTGGTGGCAGCTCACGCAGCGGGGGTTGTCCTGCCTGGCCGCCTGCGGGTGCATCGAGAGCCAGTCGTTCGGGTGGACCTGGCGGTTCCGCACCCTCCCGTCATGGCAGTCGGTGCAATCGTTCGTGGTGTGGCACGAGCCGCAGAACGCGCTGTTGTCCGCGGCGACGGTCCTGTGGCGCTCGATCCAGTCCGGTGTGTGCCCCGCGTTGAAGAGCCAGCGCGGCGGCACCAGAGCGCCGGTCGAGAACGAGGTCAGCAGGCGGCCGTCCGGCTGCGCCGTGTGGCAGACCGTGCACTCCCCCCTGGCCTCGCCCTGCGCCGCGCCGCTCATGTTGTGGCAGGTGAAGCAGCCCGCCATGCGCGGCAGCTGATCGCGCGTCGCGAGCTCCAGCTCGCCCACCTGCCCGTGGCACTGCCCGCACTGGATGTTCCGCGCGAGGTGCTTCTTGTGCGGGAACCGCAGGTTCGCGTGCGGCAGCACGAGCGGCGCGACCTTGCCGCCCGCGCCCGCGCTGTCGCCCGTGTGGCAGAACGCGCACTGGCCGTTCGCGTCGGTCCCCGCCTTGACGCTGGCGAGGTCGGAGTGATCGACGTCGTGGCAGCCGTCGCACGTCGCGGGCTTCGGCATCAGCCGGTCCGTGACGGCCTCGCTCGTGTACGCGCCCGGGTGGCACGTCTTGCATGCCTGCTTGCGCTCCTTGACGTGCTGCTTGTGGGTGAACCGGATCGTGATGGTCTGCGGCGGGAAGACCTCGTCGCTCGGCAGCGGGCTCGCGGCGGTGCCCGGCGGCATCCACGCGATGGGCACCTCGGCGTCGCCCGGCATCGGCGCGAGGCCCGCGGTGAAGCCGCCGGCGGGCGCGGGGGGCGCCGGCGCGGCGGGCTCCGAGGCCGACGACGCGGGCGCCGCG
>CAYQYG010000511.1:0-6116 GCA_964421485.1 uncultured Polyangiaceae bacterium
CCGAGCGCCAGGGCGGAGAGGCCGAACACCAGGAGGCCCGCCACCTGGCTCGCGAGGACGTCCAGGTTCACGGCCGCCGACGCGGCGATGTCCGCCGAGGCGTCGGCCAGCGCCGAGACCCGCGGCAGGAGGAGCGTGATCGCCCGGAACGCCCGGCGCGCCGGGCCCGATTCGAAGAATGGTTCGAGCCGGTCCCGGTAGCCCGCGACGATCCCCACGAGGAAGAGCACCACGCCGACCGCCGCGGAGAGCGCCGCGCTTCGCAATGCGACCGCCGCGGTCAGCATCGCCCCGTAGATCCCCGCGAACGTCACGCTCGCGAGCAGCGCCGCCGCCACGGGCCGCACCGTCCAGTAGCCCGTCTTCGCCGCGAAGATCAGCGTGAACCCGCCCGCCCCGTACGCCGCCCCGATCAGCGAGAGCGCGAGCACCCCGAGGAAGGTGCCCAGGAGGAGCTCGGCGCGCCGGACCGGCAGCGCCAGGAGGTGCTCGATGCGCCCGGGCGCGAGCAGGCTCGGCCCGAAGTCCGCGCACGCGACGATCCCGAACGCGAGCCCCCCGTAGAACAGCACATAGGCCGCCGCCCGGTATACGAAGCGCAGCGCGACGTCGACCGAGCGGATGTCGGAGTGGACGTCGCGCCCGAACAGCCGCGTCGCCGCGAGCGCCCCGTCCACGACCTCCAGCCGCAGCGCGAAGCCCAGCACCAGGAGCGCCGTGGTGATGCCGATGCCGAGCGCGAGGAACCACCGGCGCGACGCGGCCTCGCGCAGGAGATCTCCCGCCACGGTGAGCGCCGCCCTCACGGCGCGCCCTCCCCGACCGCCGCCGCGGCCGCGCCCGCGCCCGTATCCGTGCCCGCGCCCGCGCCCGCGTCCGTATCCGCGCCCGTATCCGTGCCCGCGCCCGTATCCGCGCCCGTATCCGTGCCCGCGCCCGTATCCGTGCCCGCGGCCGCGCCCGCGCCGAGCGCCTCGGCCAGCACGTCCTCGAGGTCGCGCAGGTCGCGCGCGAGCTCCACGAGCAGCGCGCCTGCGCGCCGGGCGAGGTCCAGCTTGTCATTGAGCTCGGCCGGGCTCCCGGCGTCCACGCGGAAGACCCCCTTCGCGTCGGCCGGCCGGAAGCCCAGGGGCGCGAGGGCCTCGGCGCTCGCGCCGGGCGCGAACCGCGCCCGGTAGGCCGTCTCGCTCCCGCAGAGATCGAGCAGCGCGCCCTCCCGCACGAGCCGCCCGCCCGCGAGGATCCCGATGCGATCGCAGACGCGCTCGGTCTCGCTCAAGAGGTGCGAGTTCAGGAAGAGCGTCGCGCCCCGCGCCCGCTCCTCGCGCAGGATCCGCCGGATCTCCGCGCGACCCAGCGGATCCACCCCGTCGGTTGGCTCATCGAGCACGAGCAGCTCCGGCCGCCCGACGAGCGCCGCCGCGAGGCCCAGCCGCTGCCGCATCCCCTTGGAGAACCCGCCGATCTTGCGGTCCGCGTCGGCGCCGAGGCCCACGCGCTCGATCTGCGCGCGCAGGGTCGCGTCGTCCGCGGACAGGCCCTTCATCCGCGCCACGCTCGCCAGGAATTGCCGGGGCGTGAACGCGCTGGTCAGGAACAGCCGCTCGGGCAGATAGCCGATCCGGGCGCGCACGCGCGGGTCCTCCGGATCGCCCCCGAGCACGCGCACCGAGCCGCTCGTGGGGCGCACGATGCCCAGCATCGCCTTGATGAACGTCGTCTTGCCGGCCCCGTTCAGCCCGATGAGGCCGAACGCGCTCCCGCGCGGAATGGCGAGGGTGAGCCCGGCGAGCGCGGTCTGACCGCCATTCTTGCGGAACAGGCCCCGGTACACCTTCGTCACCGACGCGGCCTCGATCGCGAGCACGGCGCGACCATGGCACGGCGCCGGCGCGGCCGGAAGCGGGCTCACGCCACGGGCGGCTCCGGGCCGCCGGCGCTCAGGGCAGCGGCTGGCAACAGAACGTGGTGGGCCCGATCGGTTCGAGCTGGCGCGACACCGACTCGAACGCCACCGAGCTCATGGAGCCTGGAGGCGGGGGATCGAGCGGCGCGCACGCGCCGTTCCAGCCGGGCGGCGTCGAGTACGAGGCCGTCATCCCGCCGCTTTCGATGCACAGGACCGTGCTCGCTCGACTGCTCGGCGGCCTGCTCCTCCCGACGTCGCCGCGCATCGACTGGGCGACGCTGCTGCGCCGGACCTTCGAAATCGACTAACCCGCAGCGGAGCGGCTTCCCGTTTCCTCCACAAGCAATGGCGATCGTCCTGAACAGCGGTTTCATCTGACGCTCGGCACACGAGTGTGCAGCCTGGACATTACATCACGTCAAGATAAAAGATCGGGCATTCGCCTTGGGTCCCGGTGCTGGCCACGGTGACCGGCATTATATTTGAGGGAGGGCGGTGGCGCTCTCGCAGCAACGGGGACCGATACGGTGGAGATCGTGCTCGACGGATTTTCGCGGGTATGACGCTGTTCCTGATGTTCGTCAACGCCGACAACATCACCTTCTTCTCGGACGCCCCTGAACCCGAGCGCGTGGTCCAATGCGCGAAGCTCGCGGCCGTGCACGAGGACATCGCCGCGATGCCCATGGCCTACAGCACGCTGATCGGCGACATGGGCACCGTGCTCTCGGGCGGACAGAAGCAGCGCGTGCTGATCGCGCGCGCCCTCTACCGCGAGCCCGGCATTCTTCTTCCCGACGAGGCGACGAGTCACCTCGACCTCGAGCGCGAGCGACGCGTCAACGCGGTCATCGGCGCCGTGCGCGTGACGCGCGCCAGGCGTCTGTGGAGATGGTGTGAGGGAGGGAGCGATGCAAGTTGAAGCAGCCGGCGGGCAGCACGCCAAGGAGTCGGAGCAGTGGAAGGCCTGGGACGAGTTCCTCGAGACCGAGACCGATACGGGCTTTCGGCAGTCGTCCTGGTATACGGCCCTGAGGGTCACCCGCGGGTGGAGGCACTTTGGGACGGTGCTCAGGGACGGCGAAGCCATCGTCGGCGGCGCCATGGTCCTGGCCCAATCGTTCGCGCCCGGAAAATGCTGCTACTACATCCCTGACGGTCCGGTGTTCCTCGAGCGCGACTCTATCGCAGAGCAAGAACAGGTCTTTCGCGCAGTCATGGATTTCATCGAAAGAAAACGTCAGACCGAGCAGGAAGCGGTCAGCCACCTGTCCATCAATCCCCGATGGGAGAACGTGCCCGGCTTCGTGAAAGGCTTCCGGGAATCCCGCCACTATTACGGCTCGCCGCGGGATACCCTGTGCGTCGATCTGAACGCCTGCGAGAGCGCCATACTGGCCCAGATGAAGCCCAAAGGCAGGTACAACATCGGGGTCGCTCAGCGACACGGCGTGTCGGTCGTCGAGGACGCTTCGCCGCGAGCCATCGACGATTTTTTGAGCATTTACGGGGAGACATTCACCCGCAAGGGCAAGAGTCGACGCAGCGCCGATTACTTTCGCACGCTGATTCCCATGCTCTCCGCCTCCCAGCGCGGTTCCGTATTCTTTGCGGAGTACCACGGCACCAGGCTTGCGACGGCGCTCGTGGTCTATTGCGGTCGCACGGCGACGTATTATTACGGTGGCTCACGCTCCATTCATCGCAACGTGATGGCGCCGTACCTGCTGCACTTCGAGATCATGAGGAGGGCAAAAGGTCTCGGCTGCCAATCCTATGATCTGTTCGGCGTCACGCCGCAGGGCGCGCCGGATGACGGATGGACGGACATCAGCGTCTTCAAGCGGAAGTTCGGCGGACGGGAGCTCCGCTTCGTGCCAACGCTGGAATACGTCTACGATCCTGTCGCATACCGGGAATGGGAGCGGTCGAGGCGCGCTGAGCACACCCAGCAATGAGCGTCATTCACCCTCGCCCGTGGAGTCATCCAGATCGACCTTCTGGGCCAGGACATGAGCGCCACCTACTGGCAGACCGAGGCGTTGAGCCCTCCATCTCCCGCCGCCAGGCTCCCGTGCACGCGCTCGAACGCGTTCTTGCCGGTGCGCAGCGTCTCGCCGAAGTCGGTCCACGCGTGCTGATTCGACTTCGCCCCGAAGTACATGGCGAACGCCCGCGTCGAGTCCTCGACGTCGAGCAGCGCCCGCGACATGCGGTTGTTGGCGAAGCGCCCGTCGGCGCGACGCACGAAGAGACCGGCGAACACCGCCGCCCGCATCGTCCGCGCCATGGCGTCGGCGTCGCTCCCGGTCCGCGCGGCGATCTCGTCGGCGGTCAGCGCCTCGCCCTCGAGCAGGTCGGGCACCCGCAGACGCGCGAGCTCGCTGGCCGGAACGGGTGCGCGACGCTGCCGCCTATCCCCAGCAGGGAGCCCCCGCGCCCGCCGGCCAGGTGATCGTCAAGGAATCGTGGACGCCCGCGCGTCGTCAGACGACGTCGCCGGTCAGGTCCCGGTACGGGCGCGCTCCGGCGCCGCTGGCCCCGGCTCCTCGAGCGGCGCGACCTGGATGTCGCCGCCGGCACCCGCTACCTCGACGACGAGCCGCGCCGCGCCGTCCGGAGCGCGCTTCACCCGCATCTCCAGCGAGGCCTCGCCTCGCGGGATGCTCATGGCATCGCCCACCAGGACGACGAGGATGTACCGCAGCCGGGCCATCGACGCGATCGTACGCGGTTCCCGAGGGAGTGCCAGAGGCGCGGAGAGGACCCGCCGCGGACCCCTGGTGGACCGCTTGGACCTCCGGTGCGCAAGCTGCGCCGGGCTGCTCACATTACGTCGCGAGGCCTGCGCAAGTTGCGCAGCCCGGACATGCACCTGGACACCGAGATGCCTCGCCATGGATTGGCCCACGGTTTGCCATGTCGTTCCCGGTCATTTGCGGCGGAGGTGATCTATGGTGCGAGTCAGCAGGGTATGGGTCGGGGTGGTGGGCATGCTCGTGGCCGTCGGCGCATTGGAGGCGTGCTACGAGTCCGAGAGCGGCACCGACAGCGGTGAGGAGGAGGCTGTCAATGACATGAATGTTATTATCGTACCGGAGCCGGAGCCGGAGCCGGAGCCGGTCTCGACCTGCGACAACAATCCGGACGGCTGCGGCTGGGTGGGGGCAGGCTGCATCGGGTGCGCGGTGCAGGGCGAATGCGCGACCGAGATGGCTGCCTGTGCCGCCGCCGGATCGGGCTGTTCCGATTTCGCCGACTGCATGGCCGCCTGCGCGCCGGAGGACTCGGCCTGCGCCGACGCGTGCTCCGCGACCTTCCCGGCGGGCGCGGCAGCTTACATCGCGCTGGCCACGTGCACCATCTGCGAGGTGTGTCCGAACGACTGCGAGGCGTCCACCGCGGGTTGCCCCGGCGGCTGAGGGGCGGCGGCTGCGGGGAACGGCAAGCAGAGACCAGCCCGACCGCCGGCGTGAAGCCCGAGGCGGCCGGGTCGTGCTCTCGACGGTGGTATATCCTGTCGCAGCTGCGCAATGTGCGTCGATGAGGCGCCTGGAGCTGCGCCGGGAAGCAGAGGTCGAGCTCCTCGAGGCTTCCCTCCGGTATGACCAGGAGCGCCCGGGCCTCGGTTTCCGGTTCGAGTCCGAGGTCGACAGAGCGATCACCCGAATCGTCGAAAACCCTCTCCAGTTTCCGGAGATCTACTCGGACGTGGCGGCGGAGGCCGGCTCGACGGAGGAGCGGGTGCTCGAGCCCTGAGCGGATCTACTGGAACGTGCCATCGACCGTCTTGGTGAACGTCGGGGTCATCGCGCCGTTCTCGAAGTAGTCGACCTGGACCACGGCCCCGGAGAACACCATGAACTCCCTCATGTCGCAGGTCCGGTCGACGTCCGTGGCGGCGATGGTGAATGTCTGCTCGGCCAGGTCGATGTCGAACGTGGTGACGTCCCAGCAGTCCTTCGTGGATGGATTGAACCCCCAGTCGGAGCTGCCGCCGACGCGCTTCATGAAGATCTTGAGGGAGGCGCCGCGGGGGAGCGTCGCCGCCATGCTGCCCTGACCGAAGGTCGTCGCCGCCGGATCGAGCACGTTCGGCCCGCCCGCGCCCATGGCGGGGTACTCGATGTTCGCCGTGACCGTGAACGGCGTGGTGTCGATGAAGTGCTGCACGTGGGATTCGAAGTCGCCGATGGTGGCGGCGACG
>CAYQYG010000512.1:0-6092 GCA_964421485.1 uncultured Polyangiaceae bacterium
CTCGGTGTCGTCGCCGCAGCAGGACGTGGCCGCGCCGGCCGCGGCCGCCACGCAGAGCAGGCCCCCGAGCACCGTGAGAGCACCGCTCAGCCGGAGGATCGTGATGTCAGGTCGCATGGAACGAGCTCCGCCGGCAAGAAGGGCGGCGCGAGCGTCAGGGGCTCGCGGCGTCCATCAGCAGGCCCTTGAGGGTCGAGAAATTCGCGGGATCGGTGAGGTTGTGCTCGGTGAGATTATAGACGCCGATCGGGCGGTTCTCTCCGTCGAGGATGACCACGTCCCGGTACGTGACGGCCCACGAGGTCCACACCGACGCAGCCTCCGTGTCCTCGAGCCAGGGGAGCTCGCGCCCCGCGTACATCATGAAGCTGGCGGCCTCGTAGCCGGCGCCGTTCACGCCGAGGATCTCGATCTTGCCCTCGAAGCCCTCGGCGTCGAGCTCGTTCTGCATCCGGTCCAGGTAACCAAACTGGTTACGACAGTAGCCTCACGTGGCGTGGCCGAAGTACCACGCGGACACCCGCATCAGGTAGTCGCGCGGCGATACCGGCTGATCGTATCGCGCCGACGCAGGGTTCACGTCCATGAGGGAGAAATCGGGGACCTGCGCGACCTGCTGGCCGCCGCCCGCGCCGCCCGCGCCGCCTGCGCCGCCCGCGCCGCCTGCGCCGCCCGCGAGCGCGCCCCCCACCCCCTCGCCGCCCGTGCCGCCTGCGCCGCCCGCGAGCGCGCCGCCCACCCCCTCGCCGCCCGCGCCGCCTGCGTGAGCGCCGCCGCCGACGGGGTTGATGTGCTCCACGCCGCACCCGGCGGAGGAGAGCGCCAGGAGCGCGATCGCAATGGCGGCCCGAGCGCGGATCGGGCGCGTGGTCCTCGCGAGCATTCGTGGATGATGCGGGAGCGGCGCGCGAGCTGTCAAGCCGGAGCGTCGCGCCGGGGCGGCCCTCCCCGCCGCCCCGCCGCCGGCGCGCCCTTCAGCGCACCACGAGGTCGGTCATCCAGGGGACGTCGGGCGGCGTCGCCGACTCCAGCTCGTCGGACCACGCCGGATCGTCGAGGCGCTCGAAATCCTCGGTGACCCGCTCGAAATAGGACGAGGCGAGGCCGACGTAGGCGCGCGGGCCGGTGCACGTCTCGGCCGTCACCACGAGGAGGCGCGGGCTGCCGGTGCCGACGTGGAGGACGCGGCCGACCGGGTTCCCGACCTCGTCCGTCGGCTGGGTGTGCACGTCCGCGATCGTCGGGTCGAACTGCACGCTGTTGTAGGCGTCGAAGAACAGGTTGGCGTACCAGCCCTCCGCGCCCTCCGGATCCCCGCAGCCCATTTGCACGGCGACCGCCTGGTTGATGAACGCCATCTGCTCCGCGGTGAACGGCGTGCCGGTGCGCTGGTGCTCCGCCATCGATTGCAGCGTGCCCGCGACGGCCTTGAGCTCCGCGAAGTAGGAAGGGATCTTCTGGGCGAGCCAGGGGGACGCGGAGAGGTCGAGGCCCGCGACGAGGCCCTCGCCGCGCTCGGCGAGGGACGCGATCGAGGCGAAGAACGCCGGGTAGGGCTCGACGTAGGCGTCCGGGAACTCGCACGTCGAGCCGCCGGTGTAGGACTGCTTGGCGTAGAGTATCGTGTCGTGCCGGAGCTCCGCCCAGGAGGCGAGCTGCGTCGAGAGCAGCCGCCGGCCCCAGGGCTCCGTCGCCGCGATGGAGGGCAGGCCCACGGCCGCCCATTGCGAGACCTCGTCGCCCGGCGAGAGCGTCCGGAGCGAGGAGAGCCAGAGGTTGTACAGGTTCTCCGTCCAGTAATCGGCCGGGTGCGCGTCGACGAGCACCCGCATCATGTGCAGATCCGGGGCGTAGCCGTACTTCGTGAGCTCCGTGTCGAGGAGCTGGCCCGCCTGGTCGTTGCCGAACGCGGCGAAGGCCGCGTCGAGCGGGCTCGGCATCATCCGGAGGACGCTCCCGCCCTGCACGCGGTCGTAGACCACGTTCGAGAAGACGTGGGAGTCGACCACGTAGCGCTGGCCGAACAGGGCGAAGCTCGAGGAGAGCGGCATCGTGGCCTCGCCGAGGCCGTTCACCATGATGTGGCTGGAGATGCGCTGCGTGCCGTAGCCGCCGTCGAGGATCGCCTGCCCGATCACCGCGTCCGGGATGGCGGCGAGATCGGCGGCGCTCGAGGCGCCGAGGTCGGCGAGCAGGCCGTCGAGCTCCGGGAGGACCATGTAGTCGGCCTCGCCGACGAAGGCCTGGATCGCGGCGTCGATGCGGATCCACCGGCTCCTCGTGGCCTCGCCGATGAGCTCGCGCAGCGCGAGCGCGCCCTCGAGCTGACGCCGCCGGAAGACGAGCGAGTGGTCCGGCTGCGCCTCGAGCATGCGGAAATCGATGCGGCCGAGCCACATCATCGCGCGGAAATAGCGCTCGAGCTCCGGGGAATCCGTGTAATGGCCGCGCGGCTTGAACTGCGAGAAATCGATGGTCCGGTTCGTGCCGAAGAGCGTCACGTCCCGCGCGCCCGAGGCGGCCTTCGCGCCGTTGAAGAGGGCGCCGATCAGCGCCGCGTCGCCGCCGGCGACCGGGGCCGCGAGGCTGTCCGCGAGCAGGCTCTCCGCGACGGCGAGGAAGACGTCCGCGTCCGCGCGGGCCTGCGCGCCGAGCGCGGCGGCGCCGCCGGCGGCGAGGCTCGACCGCATCTCGTCCAGCATGTCAGAGAGCTCCGGGAGCAGCGACGCGACCTCCACGGCCTTCAGGATCTCGTCATACGATCGGTGCACGGCGAACAGGATGGAGTCCGCCGAGACGAACAGCGGGAGGTCCTGGGCATAGATGGCCTCGTAGCCGTACACGAACGTGGGGAAGCGCTTCTGCTCGGAGATCACGAGGCCGTTCGCCCCGAGCGCGGCGAGCTCGTCGGGGCTCAGGGCCAGCGCGGAGCCCTGGATCAGCGGCAGCCCGAGGGCGGTCGTCGGGTCGTACCCGAGCCCGGCCGAGAACGGGACCTCATAGAGGTCGGCGAGCTCCCCGGCCGTCATGTCCTCCGAGGCCTTCATCTCGGCGAGCAGGGCGTCGAGCTCGGCCTGCTGATCGGCCGGGAGATGGCCGTCAAAGGGGGTCCCGGGGTTGGCGACGCCGGCGATGGGGATGTTCGGGACGCCGTGGCCGGCGCCGGGCGGCGCGTCGGTCACGTTCGTGCAGGCGCCGGCGAGGGCGAGGGCGGCGAGCAGGGGCAGGGAGCGGACTCGCTTGGTGGGCCTCATTGTCGATCTCCGGGGAAGCAAAGGGCACGTCTGCCGTGCGCCCCCGAGGATATGCCCTTCGACTCCGCGGATCCAGCGCTGCGCGCCTCGAGATGCTCCGCGCGCGCTCAGATCCGGGACGAGCGCGCGGCGTCCGTCGGCAGCGTCACGATGACCTCCGTGCCCTCGCCGGGATCGCTCTCGACGCGCATGGTCCCCCGGTGGCCCTGCACCACGATCTCGCGGCTCAGCGAGAGCCCGAGCCCCGTCCCCTGCCCCGGCGGCTTCGTCGTGAAGAATGGTTCGAACAGCCGCGCCAGGGCGTCCCTGGGGATCCCCGTCCCGTTGTCGCGGATCCGCACCTCGACCTCGCCCCCGCGCGCCGCCGTACGGATGCGGAGCTCCGGGGCGTACCCCGCGCCGCGCGCGCGCCGCTTCTCGCGCATGGCGTGGAGCGCGTTCTCGACGACGTTCAGGAACACGCGCCCGATCTCCTGGGCCGACATCTCCACCGCGCCGATCGCCGGATCGTATTCGGTGATCACCCGGACCCCGACGTCGCTCGCCTGCGGCACCTCCAGCGCGAGGCGCGCCGCGTCGGCCACGACCGCGTTCAGATCGGCCGGCTCGCGCGCGCCCGGCGGGCGGTGGGCGTGCTTGAGCATGCCCTGGATCACCGCGTCCGCGCGCTGCCCGTGCTCGCTGATCCGCCCCGTGTTCTCCACCAGGCAGGCCGCCGTCTCCTCCAGCTCGGCGCGCGCCGAGGGCGGCAGCGCGCCGCCGTGCGCGCGCAGGCCCTCCTCGAGCTCGGCCGCGAGCCCGGTCGAGATATCGGCGAAGTTCATCATGAAATTCAATGGATTGCGGAGCTCGTGCGCGATGCCGGAGACCATCAGGCCGAGCGAGGCGAGCTTCGCCTCCATGATGAGCTGCATGCGCGCGACGGTCTCCTGCTCGAGCCGCCGGTAGAGCGCGGCGTTCTCGATCGCGACCGCGGCCTGGCTCGTGAACGCGACGAGGAACTCGAGGTCGTCCTCGGAGTAGAGGTGCGCGGAGCTCAGGTTGTCGACATAGAGGACGCCGATCACGTCGCCCCTCGGCCTGAGCGGGACGCACATCGACGCGCGGACCGACTGCGCGGCGGCCGATCGCGCGGGGTCGAGGCGGGGGTCGCTCATCGCGTCGGCGAAGAGCACGCCGACGCTCCTCTCGAGCACGTACTCGACGATGTTCTGGCTGTAGATCGGCGCGCCGTCGTCCGTGGGCCGCGCCGTCTTGACCACGCGCGGCTCGAGCGTGCCGGTCGCCGGATCGAAGAGCAGGAGCGCGCCGCGCTCGACGTCGAGGATCTGGAACACGAGGTCCAGGATCGTGCGGAGCAGCGAGTCGAGGTCGTCGGAGAGCTGGAGGAGCTTGGCGACCTCGATCAGGATCTTGAGGCGGCTCTGGCTCCGGGACGCGGGGTCGCGGGCGCCGGGCTCGCCGACGAGCTTGGTCATCGGCGTGCGCAGCACGGGGCGGACGGCCTGGGGCTGCGGCCCGAGGGTCGCCTCCCGGAGGGCGTGGGTGAACGTGACCTCGACCCGGAAGAGCAGGTCGAGGTCGCCGAGGGAGATGGTGTCGCCGTGGCGGATCTCGCTCCGGTGCACGCGCGCGCCGTTCACGAAGGTGCCGTTCTTGCTATCGAGATCGACGATGAAGTAGGAGCCGCCGTCCGGCTCGATGCGCGCGTGGCTGCGCGACAGGCTCTTGTGGGGGATGCAGATGGTCTGGCTCTCCGCGCGGCCGATGGTGACGGCGGCGCCCTCGATCGCGAACTCCACCTCGCCGAGCTCGCCGGGGTTGTAGACGAGGGTCGGCATCTCACGCGCTCCACCGCGCCGGCGCGAGGGCGCGGGAGGGGGTCGAGGGGATATCCATGGGCGCGGCGGATGGTACAGCGGGCGCGGCGCGGCCCGCGGGACAATCTTCGCGCCGCAGGGGGCGGAGGGCGATGCTCAGGTCCCGGATCCGCGTCCGTTCCCGGATCCGCGTCCGTTCCCGGATCCGCGTCCGTTCCCGGATTCGCGTCCGGATCCGTGCCGCTCTCCTTGTCGAGGCGCGCGGGCGGGGGATAGTCTGCTCCCGCTACCCCTCCGAGGACTCGAACCATGAACGTCTACGATCTCACCGTGCCGCAGTTCATCCGGGTGCTGGCCCAGGCGCGAGGCTGGCTCGACAAGGCCGAGGCATTCGCAGAGAAATCACAGATAGACATCCAGTCGCTGCTCACGGCGCGGCTCGCGCCGGATCAGTTCCATTTCACGCGGCAGATCCAGGTGCTCTCCGACAACGCGAAGGGCTGCGCGGCCCGGCTGTCCGGGGGAGATCCCCCCTCGTTCGAGGACAGCGAGGTCACGGTCGCGGACCTCCGGGCGCGCCTCGACAGGACGATCGATTTCCTGAAGACGCTGCCTCCCGAGCGCTTCGAGGGCGCAGCGGCGCGGCGCGTCCGGCTGTTCTTCCTCCCGCCGGGCAAGCACCTCACGGGCGCCGAGTACCTCGTCGAGTTCGGGCTGCCGAACTTCTACTTCCACGCCGTGACGGCGTACGCGATCCTCCGCTCGAGAGGCGTGGAGCTCGGAAAGATGGACTTCATCGGCCAGCTCTCGATCCGCGACGACGAGGCGCCCTAGGGTCAGCGGCCGGGTGGACAGCGCGCCGGCGGTCGAGTAAACGGGCGCGCATGCGCAACAAGAACGCGATCCTTCCCATCCTGTCGACCCTGATCCTCGCCGCCTGCGGCGGCGCCACCCCGGCTCCCACGGATCCCGCGGCGGCCGCCGCCGATCCCGCGGGCGCCGCGGCCGCTGCCGACCC
>CAYQYG010000513.1:0-6075 GCA_964421485.1 uncultured Polyangiaceae bacterium
GCGGCGCGCGATCTTGAGGACGCGGCCGCCGCGGACGCCGAGCATCATCTCCTCGCCGGTCTCCTCGGAGCCGGCGTCCAGGAGGACGCAGTTCTCGTGAGGGGACAGGACCAGGCGGCGGAGCAGCGCCGCGGGGTAGAGCACGTCGGCATCCATCCAGATGCCGCCCTCGGCGAGGCGGTCCGCGGCGACGTGCAGCGAGACGATGCTGCCGTGCACGAAGCGGGGGTTCTCGACGAGCTCGATCTCGAGCGGGCCGCGGAGGCGGGCGACGGCCTCCTCGATCATGCCCCGCTGGAAGCCGACGACGATCGTGAGGCGGTCGATGCCGCTCTCGATCATGTTGACGTAGTGGCGCTCGAGCAGGGTCTTGCCCTCGATCGAGATGAGGCACTTCGGGGCGTCGCTCCCGAGGCGGCGGCCGCGGCCGGCGGCGAGCAGGATGGCCCTCATCGGCGCGCCTCCGCGGCGAAGCGGGCCGCGAGCTCGGGCGGCGCGGGCTCGACGCGGCCGAGGCCCTTGGTCGTGCCGCCCTCGACGACGCCGAGCACCATCACCGGGCCGGGCTGCGAGAGCGCCGCGAGGAGCGACGCGGTGAGCGCCTCGATCGTGTCGGCGCGGTGCGTGGCGCGGTAGCCGACGGCGCTCGCGACCGACTCGAGCCTCACCTCGCCCGAGATCGTGCGCTGGCCGCCCGTGGAGGCGTGGGTCTGGTTGTCGAGCACGACGTGGATGAGGTTCGGCGGCGCCTCGCTCGCGGCGCTGGCGAGGGCGCTCATGCCCATGAGCACGTTGCCGTCGCCGTCGAGCACGAAGATCCGGCGCTTCGGCTGCGCGAGCGCCAGGCCGATGCCGATCGAGAGGCCGAGGCCCATCGAGCCGATCATGTAGAAGTTCGAGGGGCGGTCCTTCACGGTGAAGAGCTCGCGGCCGATCATCCCGTTGCAGCAGACGATCAGGTCGCGCTCCCCGACGACGGACATGAGCGCCCTCACGGCGTCGAGCTTGTTCATTCGAGCACCCCCGCGGGCGCGATCAGCGCGACCGGCTTCCTGGTGGAGGAGAGGAGGTCCTTCGCCCACGCGATCTGCGCGGCCATGGGCTCGCGCGGATCGAGGACGCGATGGGGGATCTTCAGGAGGTCGAGGATCGGGAGCATGATCTCGCCCATCAGGATGTGCTCGGGCGCGTCGTTGCCGCCCTGGCCGCGCCACGAGATGACGAGCAGCGTCGGGGCCTCGTACATGACGGTGAGCGAGGCGAGGGCGTTGACCGACACGCCGAGGCCGGAGTTCTGCATCAGCACCATGGGCCGCTTGCCGCCGAGCCAGGCGCCGAAGGCCATGCCGAGCGCGCTGTCCTCGCGCGTGGCCGAGACGTAGTGGACGTCCTTGTCGCGCTCGAGCAGGGACACGAGCCCCTTGAGCAGCGAGCAGGGGACGCCCGCGAAGAAGTCGAAGCCCGCCTCCTTGAGCGCGGCGACGAATTCGGGCGCGTGGGACGGGCCGGATCCGTGGGACGACATGCGCGCGGTCACTCCTTGATGAGCGCCCAGGCGCGGCGGTAGTCGTCGAAGGTGTCGATCTCGAGCCAGCCCTTGTAGACGTCGATCGCCTGGACGTCCGCGCCGCGGTCGATGAGCTCCTGGAGCAGGTCGGTGAAGGAGGCGCCGCGGAGCGACTCGGCCTCGTGGAAGCCGCCCCTGGGGCCGACCTCCTGGAGCTGGTGGTAGCAGTCGGTGAGGAGGCGCGCGCCCTTCGCGGTGAACATCGCCATGCCGACGAACTCGCCGTGGGCCTGCCTGGGCGGGATCGCGCGGCCGACGCGGGCGACGTGGTGAGGCGCCTCGGCGCCGACGAAGCGGTAGCCGGCCTCCTGCGCGTCCTTGAGCAAGACGAGGTCGGGCACGCCGCGGCCCTCCGTGGAGCGGCCGCCCTCGCTCCAGGAGCGGTCGACGAGGATCGAGATGTCCGCAGGGCTCTTGAGCAGCTTCTCGAGGTGGCCGCGCTCGAAGAGGATGTCGCCGTAGAGGAACACGAACGGGCCGCGGAGCTCCTTGCCCGCGCGGAAGAGGGAGAAGGCCTCGCTCGTCGTGGCGTAGTCGTCGTTGTCGTAATAGCGGACGTTCGGGAGCTTGATCGCGTCCTTCTTGTAGCCGCGCACGACGGCGATGTCCTTCAGGCCGCACGCGTTGAGGACCTCGATCTGGCGCTCGAGGACGGGCTTGCCCTTGATGTCGAGCATCGCCTTGGGCACCTCCTCGGTGAGCGGCAGCAGGCTCTGGCTCTGGCCGGCGGCGAGGATGACGGCGGTGACGCCGGGGCTGCCCGAGGGCAGGAAGGACTTCTCCTCCTGCTTCATCCGGTCGACGCCGACGAGCTGGTAGACGCGCTCGAGCGGGACGACCTTGTCGTCGACGCTGCCCGTGTACATCTCGCGCTTCAGCGTGGTGAGGGTCTCCGTCATCGCCTTGATCGACGAGCGGATCGCGTGGTTCGCGAAGATGATGAGCTTGAAGCCGGCCTCGTGCAGCGCGGAGACGGTGGTGGTCCTGTAGATCGTCGGGACGCAGACGAGCGGCGTGTCCGGGCGGTCCCAGGCCTTCGCGAAGGACATGACCTCGTCGGGGTCCTTGCTCTTCGAGTGGATGAGGACCATGTCGGCGCCGGCGTCGGCGTACGCGCGGCCGCGCTTGAGCGCCTCGTCCATGCCCCAGCCGGCGATGAGCGCCTCGGTCCTGGCGATCACGACGAAGTCGCGGTCCTTCTGGGCGGCCTTGGCGGCCCGGACCTTGAGGGCGTGCTCCTCGACGTCGGCCAGCTCGCGCTTGACGCCCGCGTAGAAGCTGCACCGCTTGGGGAAGATGTTGTCCTCGATGCAGATCGCGGCGACGCCGGCGGCCTCGTACTCCTCGACGCAGCGGATGACGTTGACGGCGTTGCCGTAGCCGTTGTCGCAGTCGGCGACGACGGGGAGCGCGGTGTTGTTCATCATCTTGGCGGCCTGGAGGGCCTCCGCCATGGTGAGGATGTTCGCGTCGGGCACGCCGTGGCTCGCCGAGATCTCGAAGCCCGAAGCCCAGAGGCCGTCGAAGCCCGCCTCCTCGCCGATCCTGGCCGAGAGCCCGTTGTGGGCCCCGATGATGACGATGGGTCCCGGGCGGGCCATGAGCTCGCGGAGCTTCCTCGCTTTGGTCACTGCTCTGTCTCCTTGATGTGCCGGTGCGAGCGGCGGCGCGGCTCTTAACACCGTTGGTCCGGACCGCCAATGCCAGCGGCGTGCCGCGCGCGATCGAGGACGCGGTCGACGTGATCGCGCGCGGCGCGCGCGGATGGGCGTCTCGTGGTGCGAAGCGCGGCGAGGCCCGCATGCGAACGGCGCTGCGCGGTGCGCGTCGGGGCGCTCACTGCGCGCGCACCCAGCGGAGCCGGATGAGGCCGGCGCCGGGGAGGGCGATCGCCTGGCAAGCGAGGCGCTGCGCGGGGGCGGCGCCGAGGCGCTCGAGGAGGTCGCGCTCGTCGTCCGCAGGCGGGGCGAGGAGGTGCGCGCCGGCGAGGACGTCGACGCGGCAGGTGCCGCACGTGGCGGCGCGGCAGGAGAAAGCGACAGGGGCGCGGGCGTCGTCGCAGGCGTCGAGGACGCGGCCGCCCGCGGGCGCGTGGGCGGAGACCGGAGGGCCGAGGTCGTTGCCCTCGAGCTCGATGGTGGGCATCGCGCCGCGCCGGCGCGTTCAGTTGCAGGCGGGGCGCTCGGCGAGCGCGTCCGCCATCTGCTTGCAGGCGTCGGCGAGCGCGACCTTGTCGCCGTCGCGCGCCTTGAGCTCGAAGACGTCGCGCGCGGCGGCGATGGAGGCGTCGTGGGCGGGCCTGCTGTCGGCGGGGGCCTTGCGGGCGCAGGCCTCGAGGCGGGCGACGTAGGCGTCGCAGGCGTCGACGCCGGTCGCGCCGGCGGCCGGGGTGGGGGCGCCGTCCTTGCCGCAGGCGAGGAGCAGCAGCGCGAGGAGGAGCAGAAGAGAGGTCTTCATGTCCGCGAGGACCCTGGCACGGGATGCGTGGGCGGGGCCAACTTCTCGGCCCGGTGAGCGAGCATGGGTGCAGCGTCCGGGAGAATTTTTATTCTGGCCGGGGGATGTCCAGACCCTCCGGGGAGAAATTTGTTCTGGCCGGGGGGATGTCCGGACCGGCGGGCACCGGCGCGAGGAGGAGATCACGGCCGGATGAGCAGGATCGCGTGCTCGCGGCGCGCCCGGCGGGCGAACGCGCGCGCGGTCGGACCGTGAAAATGCGGGCGCACCTGCGACGCCGAGGCCCGCAAGGCGAGCCCCGCCGCCGGGCAGGCCGCGCGGACCGCATCGATCGCGAAGATGGGGACCCCGGCGATGACGCTGTCCGCGATGAGCAGCACCGCGGGCGCGCCGGGGCGCAGGGCGCGGGCGATCGCGGCGAGGAAGGCGCCGAGCTCGGCGTGCCAGCGCGCGCGGCCCTCGGCGGCGCCGAGCGGATCCAGGCGGCGGCGCGCGCCGATCTCGGCGCGATCGAACGAGGCGGCAGGCAGGCGCAGCCAGCGCAGCCGGGCCTCGTGGTGCGCCACGTAGTCGTAGACGCCGGGGTAGGGGGGAGAGGTGACCACCAGGTCGATCGAGCCCGGCTCGATCCCGCGGAGCAGGCGGGCGTCGCCCTCCTCGACACGCGCAGGCGGCGCGGCCGCGAGCGCTGGGGCGGCCTCGGCGAGGCGGCGCGCGAGCTCCTCGGCCTTGCGGACGAAGAGGCGCGCCGGGTAACCGGCGGCGATGCGGCGAGGGGCCGCGGCCGCGGAGGTGTCCGAGGCGCGGCGGCTGACCTTCGTGAGGATCGCGGAGAGCACGAGCTCGAGATCCGCGCGCGCGGGCTCGTCCGGGAGCGCGTCGAGGCCGACGCGCAGGCCGTCGAGCTCGAGCAGCACGTGCGCGTCGAAGAGGGCGACGTCCTCGGGGCCGTAGCGGCGGCTCGCGCCGGAGCGCGCCTTGCGCCGCTCGTCGGCGACGGCGGCGACCTCGCGGGCCGCGGCGACGAGGCGCGCGCGCTCGAGCTCGGCCACGCCGCGGACCTTGAGCCGCGCGAGCCGCACGGCGAGCGGGTTGGCGTCCACGCCGATCGCGGCGCGGCCGGCGAGGCGCGCCTCGACGAGCACCGTGCCGCTGCCGCAGAACGGATCGAGGACGCGATCGCCGGGGCGCGAGAGCGCCTCGACGAGGCGGCGCGCCGTCTGGGGGTGCATGCGCGCCGGGTAGCTGTGGAAGCCGTGCACGTGCGCCCGCGCCGCAGGATCGCCCGCCTCGCCGCCGTCGGCCGCGCCGCGCTCGTCCTCCTGCCCGGCGCCGCGCACGTCGAGCGCGGCCGCGAGCACGGCGGCGAGCGCCGGATCGCCGTGGAGCTCCGAGGGGCCGCCGACGTTCGTCAGCGCGCGGCGATCCTTGCCGGCAGGCTTCACCGCGCGCGCGGCGACGGGGCGCGCGGGGCTCGCCGGATCAGCGGCGCGGCGGCTCGACACCGGCGCTCCGCTCGGGCGGCGCGAGCGCGGCCTCCTCGGCCGCGAGCGCCTCTTCTTCCGCGGCGGCCATCGCGCCGGCGGCGGGCGCCGCGGCGGCCGCTGCGCCGATGCGCACGCGCGGGCCCGCGGCCGCCGGGGCGCGGACCATGTCGTTCACCTCGAGCAGCGCCAGGAGCTCCTCCGCCTGCGGCTCCTCGATCGAGAGCGCGGCCGCGAGCTCGGCGGCCGACAGCGCGCCCCCGGCCTGGGTCGCCACGTCGGTGGCCGCGGCGAGCCACGCGGCGTCGAGCGCCGGGCCGATCTCGCGGCCGCGGGCCTGCGCCCGGCGCATGGCCCACAGCACGAATACCGCGAGCGGCACCAGCGTGGCGAGCCCGGCGAGCAGGAGCCCGAAGCTCGCGCCGAGGATCAGGATCAGGAGGCCGAGCAGCAGCGCGTCGAAGCCGAGCAGGAGGCCGCCCGCGACCGAAGCCGCGCGCCAGGCCGCGCGCGACGAGGCCGCCGCGTGGGCGCGGCGCAGCGGGGCGATCTCGCGGCCGGAGAGCC
>CAYQYG010000514.1:0-2528 GCA_964421485.1 uncultured Polyangiaceae bacterium
GGCGCTCACCACGGATCCGATTCGAGGATGCTCCGCGTGAACGCCTTCACGTAGCGCCGCTTCATCTCGAGCGGGTCCACGCCCCGATAGAACAGCCGCCAGAGATCCAGGTACATCGCCGCGAGCTCCTCCGCCGCGAAATGGCGCGGCCGGAAGACGACGTGGGCGCAGTTGTAGAGCCCCCACTCCTCGTGGAGGATCCTCCCCTCGCGCTGCATCGCCGCGAACTGGGGCGTGCCCGGGAAGGGCGTCGTGATCGCGAACTCCGCGAGGTTCAGGCGGACCCGCTCGCAGAAGGCGACGATGAGCTCCTTCGACGAGGGGTCGTCGCCGTCGTGGCCGAGCATGAAGCTGCCCATGAGCTCGATCCTCGACTCGCGGAGATCCTCGAGCCTCTCGATCAGCGCCGGGTCCTCGAGCTCGCGCCGGAGCGGCGCGTCGAGCCCGAAGACGCCGTAGAGCTGGCGGCAGCCGGCGCGCCGGAGGCGCTGCATGAACGGCCGGTCCATCTCCTTCAGCATCCAGGGGTACGCGGCGATGTAGAAGGCCTTCGGGATCCTCGCGGCGATCAGCCTGTCGAGCAGCTCGTTCGCGTACGCCCGGTCCGTCGCGTCGCCGAAGGCGAAGTTCTCGTCCGCGATGTAATAGCTCGATGTGGGCAGGCGGGCGATGTCCTCCACGACCTCCGCGACAGGTCGGTAGCGGATCGACGCGCCGTAGCAGCGGGGGATCACGCAGTAATGGCAGCGGTGGCGGCAGCCGCGGGAGACCTGCACGACGCTCGTGCGGAGGTACTTCGAGCCCTGGAAGAGCTCGCGCCGGGGCGGCCGCTGCGCGAGGACGGGCGGCGGATCGCCCTCCCGGGCGTAGCGCGGCGCGAGCGCGCCCCGCTCGAGGTCGCCGAGGATCCGCGGCCACAGGCCCTCCACCTCCCCGACCACGATGGAGTCGAAATGGCGCAGCGTGTCCTCGGGCGCCATCGTCGGGTGGATGCCGCCGGCGATCGTGCGCTTGCCCCGCCGGCGGAGCTCGTCGGCGAGCCGGTAGGCGCTCGAGGCCTGGGGCGTGAAGAAGCCGATCCCGACGAGATCCGCGTCGGGGCAGGTGTCGACCTCGACCATGTTCTCGTCCTGGAAGCTCACCTCCACGTCGGGGGGCAGATCGGCCGCGGCCGTGGGGATCCCGAGGGAGGCCATGCTGAAGCTGCCGACCTCCCAGCCCGCGAGCTCCGACCGGAGCTCCGGGCGGGCCTCGAGCAGCTTCTGCCAGCGTGGAAAGATGAAATGGATCTTCATGGGAGGGGCGCCCTCGCGGCGCAATGCGGGCCGGGGGCCTCCGGGGTCAATGGGCGAGCGCGCCGCCCGTCACCCGCGCCTCCGCCTCGTCACGAGGGCCAGGAGGCCGGCCAGGAGGAGCCACGCCGCGCCGCGGGGCGCCTCGGGCGCGCCCGCCGTGCGGCAGCCGCAGCCGCCGTCGTCGCCCGAGCCGCCCGCGGAGCCGCCGTTGCCGGACGAGGAGCCGCCGTCGCCGGAGGACCCGCCGGTCCCGCCGCCGCCGCCGCCCTCGCCGCCCTCGAGCGTGCAGGTGGGGCTGCAGCCGTCGCCGCTCGCGCCGTTTTCGTCGTCGCACTCCTCCACGCCCACGTGCACGAAGCCGTCGCCGCAGCTCGGCGTCTTGCAGTCGTTCAGGCAATCGTCGGTGTTGCTCGCGTTGCCGTCGTCGCAGGCCTCGCCGGACTGCTGCACCCCGTCGCCGCAGATCGCGCCCTGGCAGGTGTTCGAGCAGCCGTCGTCGTCGACGGAGTTGCCGTCGTCGCAGTCCTCCACGCCGGCCTGCACGTAGCCGTCGCCGCAGGCGGCGAGCAGGCAGCCCTCGACGCACTCGTCGGTGTTGCTGGCGTTGCCGTCGTCGCAGGGCTCGACGCCGTCGTGCACGTGGCCGTCGCCGCAGGCGGCCCCCACGCAGGTGTTCAGGCAATCGTCGGAGTTGCTCTGGTTGCCGTCGTCGCAGGACTCCACGCCGGTGCGCACGTGGCCGTCGCCGCAGGTCGCGCTGACGCAGGTGTTGAGGCAGGCGTCGGTGTTGCTGGAGTTGCCGTCGTCGCATTGCTCGGGCGGCGTCACGATCCCGTCGCCGCAGCCGGGCAGCGAGCAGTTGTTCTTGCAACCGTCGTTGTCGACCTGGTTGCCGTCGTCGCAGGCCTCCACGCCGGTCTGCACGTAGCCGTCGCCGCAGGTCGCGCTCGCGCAGGTGTTGAGGCAGGCGTCGGTGTTGAGCTGGTTGCCGTCGTCGCACTGCTCGACGCCGGCCTGCACGATGCCGTCGCCGCAGCTCGGGAGCTGGCAGCTGTTGGGGCAGGCGTCGCCGTTCACCATGTTGCCGTCGTCGCACTGCTCGACGCCGGTCTGCACGAAGCCGTCGCCGCAGGCCGCGGGGACGCACGCGCCCACGCAGGCGTCGGTGTTGAGCTGGTTGCCGTCGTCGCATTGCTCGACGCCGGCGCGCACGAAGCCGTCGCCGCAGGTCGC
>CAYQYG010000514.1:2628-6072 GCA_964421485.1 uncultured Polyangiaceae bacterium
CGTCGTCGCATTGCTCGACGCCGGCGCGCACGAAGCCGTCGCCGCAGGTCGCCGTGACGCAGGTGTTGAGGCAGGCGTCGGTGTTGGCGGCGTTGGCGTCGTCGCATTGCTCGACGCCGGCGCGCACGTAGCCGTCGCCGCAGGTCGCCGTGACGCAGGTGTTGAGGCAGGCGTCGGTGTTGCTGGCGTTGGCGTCGTCGCAGGTCTCGGGGCCGTTCACGATGCCGTCGCCGCAGCGCGGGCCGAGGCCGGAGCAGTCGGCCTTGCAGTGGCCGTAGGTGCCGTTGAGCGCGCCCTCGTCGCAGACCTCGCCGACCGACACGATGCTGTCGCCGCAGAGCGCGGCGGTGACGTACTCATAGGCGCCCATGTCGAACTCGGCGCCGTTCAGGCCGTCGCCGTTCAGGGGGCGGACGACGTCGTTCCGGTCGTGGTTCGGCGCGCCGTTCGCGGTGCCGGCGTCGACGCACACGCTCGTGCCCTGGAGCGAGAGGTCGCCGGGGGGGCTGACGTAGAGCGGGTTCGACGCGATGCAGCCCGCGCCGGCGACGACGCTCACGAGGTCGCCCGAGGAGTTCGACCACACGTTCGAGTAGGTCAGGGTCACGTTCGCCGTGCCGCTCGAGGTGTATCGATAGATGCCATAGATGCCGTTCTGGGTGACGATGCTGTTCTTGACGGTCGCGGTGGCCGACGAGCCGCTCTCGCCGCGCACGTAGATGCCATACGAGCTGTTCGCGTGGACGGTCGAATTGGTGAGCGAGACCGTGGTGCTGGCGCCGCCGCTCGCCCGCACGTGCAGGCCGTCCGAGGTGTTGTTGCGGAGCACGGCGTTCGTGAGGGTGCCGCCGGCGCTGCCGGTCAGGTACGCGCCGTAGCTGTTGCTGTAGGCGGTGATCGCGTCGATCACGTTCGGCCCGGCGTTCGCGTAGAAGCCGTAGCCCGAGGTGTGAAGGTGGAGGTGGTGGAACGCGTTGGTCGCGGCCGCCGCCTCGTTCCTGACGGCGTAGACCGCCTCGTTGACGGTCGCGTGCGCGAGGGTCGTGCCGGAGGCGGTGGGCCGGAGGACGACGCCGTACCAGGTGTTCGCCGAGGAGCCGGTCGAGGTGAGCACGATGGGCGAGGCGACCGTGCCGACGGCGGTCAGGGTCCCCTCGACCCGCAGCTCGCCGCGGCTCGTGTCGTCACCGGAGATCATGACGTCGCTCGTCGTGAACTGGAGGGTGACGCCCGGCTGGATGGTCAGCGTGACGCCCTGCGGGACCGTGAGGTCGCCGGCGACCGGGTAGGGCGAGCCGGCCAGGTTCAGGGTGGTGTTGACCCAGAGCGTGCCGTGCAGGCCCGAGGTCGGATCGCCGGTGTAGGGGAGGGGGCCGAGGTCTCCGCCGGCGTCGCCGGCGAAGCGGGAGGGGGAGTTCGAGGTGAGCCGCAGGTTGCCGGGCGCGCTGACGTAGAGCGGGTTGGCCGAGAGGCACCCCGCGCCGGCGGCGACGCTCACGAGGTCGCCGGAGGCGTTCTGCCAGACGTTGGAGTACGTCAGGGTCACGTTCGCCGTGCCGCTCGACGTGTACCGGTAGATGCCGTAGATGCCGTTCTGCGTGACGTTGCTGTCCTTGATGGTCGCGGTGGCCGACGAGCCGCTCTCGCCGCGCACGTAGATGCCGTACGAGCTGTTCGCGTGGACGGTGCAGCCCGTGACGGTGGTGGTCGTGCTGGCCCCGCCCTGCGCCCGGATGTGAATGCCGTCCGAGGTGTTCGAGCGGGCGATGCAGCTCGTGATCGTCGCGCCGGCGCTGCCGGTGACATAGAAGCCGTAGCTGTTGGTGTAAGCCGTGATCCCGGCGAGCGTGGGGGAGCCCGCGTCGAGGTAGATGCCGTAGCCCGAGGTGTGGAAGGTCGAGTCCGTGACGCTCAGCACGGCGCCCGAGCCGCTCGATCGGATGCCGTAGACGGCGTGCCGCACGACGGCGCCGGTGATGCTCGCGGAGGCGGCCAGCGGGTCGATGACGATGCCGTACCAGATGTTGGCCGTCGACCCGTTCTGCGCCTGGAAGTTGACCGGGTTCGCCGCGGTGCCGCTCACGAGCAGCGTCCCCTTGATGGTCAGCTCGACCCGCGAGGTGTCGAGCCCGGAGATCTGCCCGTCGCTGCTGGCGAGCTGCACCGTGGTGCCGGCCTGGATCGTGAGCGTCGATCCGACGGGCACGATGGCGTCGCCCTGCACGATGTAGGGGCTGCCAGCCGGGGTCCAGGTCTGGTTGAGGATGTTGCCGCCGGGCACGATCGTCTGGGCCCGCGCGCCGCGCGGGAGGACGAGGAGGGTGACCAGGACAGCGAGGGCGGCGAGGACGAGGGGCAGCGGGCGTCGCAAGGCGAGTACCTCCGGTAAGCCGGTGCAGGGTATCGCCGACCGCGCCAGGGTTTCTACGAGTTCCGTATCGGCCCGGACGAAGAGGGGGCGGAGAAGGGCGCGGGCCCGGTCACCGAAGCGGGCCCGAGAGGGGGCCGGGGACCAGCTCCAGCCCGGATTGGCCGGGCAGGGCCCAGGCGGCCTCGACGAGGGGGTCGTGGTAGAGCGCCACGCCGCCGCCGATCGCGGCGAGGTCCGCGATGAGGGCGCGCTTCTCGACCACGGTGACGGCGGGCAGGTTGTCGTAGGCCATCACCCACGCGGGCCGGAGGTGGCTGCGCGTGGGGATCAGATCGGTCGGGAACGCGAGCGGGGGGCCGTCGTCCCGCTCCCGGACGAGCGGGATGACCAGGCCCTCCGTGTGACCGTTCGAGAGGCGGCCCGTCAGGCCCGGGGCGAGCGGGTCGCCCTCGCGCCAGCGACGCACCTTGCCGGCCGACAGGAGCAGGGCGATGTCCTCGGGGCGGAAGCTGCCGCGGTCCTTCTCGTCGGGGTGCTCCGCGTGAGCGAGGCACGCGTCGCCGACGATGTGCTCGGCGCGGGGGAACGCGAGCGCTGGAGGCGCTCCGCCCTTCGAGAGGACCAGGCCGCCCGCGTGGTCCCAGTGCAGGTGCGTGAGCACCACGTGCGTGATCGTGTCGGGGTCCACGCCGGCCTCGCGCAGCGCGTCGGGCACGTCGGGGCCGGGGGCGAGGGCGTAGATGCGGCGATCCTTGTCGGACCAGCGCTGGCCCATGCCCAGCTCGAGGAGCGTGCGCGCGCCGCTCGGGGCGTGATCGACGAGCAGGACGCGGGCGACCAGCGCGATGCGGTGGCGATCATCGGGGGCGTGTACGCGCTCCCAGAGCGCGCGCGGGACGATGCCGTGCATCGCGCCGCCGTCCAGCGCGAACGACGACACGACCAGGGCCCGGACGGTGATGCCGGACGCCACGGCGAGAACCGGCTACCCGCCGCCCGCGCCGCCCGCGCCGCCCGCGCCGCCGGTGCCGCCGGTGCCGCCGGTGCCGCCGGTGCCGCCGGTGCCGCCGGTG
>CAYQYG010000515.1:0-6042 GCA_964421485.1 uncultured Polyangiaceae bacterium
CACTCGCCTGCCTAGCGGCTGAGCCCGTATCACACGCAGCTGAGCACCGCTCTAGGGCGGCGCGGGCGTGGCGAACACGCCCCCGAGCACGCGCGAGAGCTCCTCGATCGCGCGGGCGTGGAGGCGGCTCGCGCGGCTCTTGCTGATGCCGAGGTCCTCGGCGATGTGGTCGAAGCGCTCGCCCTCGAAGTAGTGGCGCTCGACGAGGGCCCGCTCGCGCGCGGGCAGGGCGCGCACGGCGGCGCGGACCGCCTCCATCAGCTCGGACTGCGAGGCGTGCTCCTCGGGGCTCTGGGCGCCCTGGGAGAACACGTGCCCGCCGTGGCACCGGGCCGAGAGCAGGCCGATCGCCATCGCGGTCGCGTGCGCCGAGAGCACCGCGGCGAGGCGCTGCCGCTGCGCGACCGGGTCGTCCGTCGGATCGGTGTCGTCGCCCTCGTCCTCGGCGTAGCGCTCCGAGGCCGCGAGCGCGTTCGCGCGGCCGAGCTCGGAGCGCCAGCGCGTCTCGCGGCGGATGCCGTCGATGATCGCCCACTTGAGCCGCGCGCGGGCGTACGGCGAGAAGCTCGAGCGGGCCGGATCGTAGTCGCGCGTGATCTGGACGAGCGCGGGGCGCCCGATCGCGATGAGGTCCTCGAGCGGCACGCGGTGGCCGAGGCGGCGCGCGAGGCGCCGGGCGACCAGCGCGAGCAGGTCGAGCCCCTCGAGCATGAGCTGGTCGAGCGTCGCGGACACCGGCTAGCCCGCCTTGTGGCGCCCGCGCTTCGCCGCCGCGGGCGCATCGGGCGCCTCTGCTCCCGGCACGAGCCGCTCGCCGCTGTGGTCGACCTCGCGCGGGTGCGCGGCGCGCAGGAGCCCCGCGGCGCGCGGGTCGCTGGACAGCACCTCGGCGAGCTGCGCGCGCATCCACTCCAGATCGCGCGCGGGCAGCCGGCCCACGTACGGCGCCACGGCCGCCTCGATCTGGGCGGCGATCCACGGATCGTCGAGCGGCCCGCCCGCCATCACTTCGGGGCGTTGAGGCAGGCGTCGAACTCCTTGACCGTCTTGGAGTCGGACGCGCACTTGAGGGCCTTGCGATCCACCGTCTTGCCGACGAGGTCCTTCTGGCACCCCTCGGTCCACTTGCTCCCGATCTTCGTCGCGACGTCGTCGATGCTCTTCTCGGCCTGCGCGCGCTGCGCGGCCGTGAGCTTCGGGCTGAGCAGCGTGGCCTGATCCGAGCGGGTCAGCTCCGCGAGGCGCTTGCCGAGCTCCACGCAGTCGCCGTTCAGCATCGAGTAGTCGTCCGGGATGAGATCGGCCGGCCCCTCGCGGCCGACCACCTCGCCCGGCTTGGGCGGGGGGGGCTCATCGGCCGGCGGTGAGTCCGGCGCGGGCTCGGAGCCGCCGGCCAGCTCCGGCGCGGATGTCTCGGGCGACTCGGCCGGCGGCGTGGTCGATGCGCTGCACCCGACGAGCGACGCCGCGAGGACCACGGGGGTCCAGCGAAGGGAGCGAGTCCACGGCATGTGAGCGAGGGTGGATCGGTTCGCGGCGCCTGTCCATATGGCGCAGCGCCCGGCCGGCCGCGCCGCCCCTGCACGAGCGGCCTGGCAGGGTCCGTGCACCGGCCGTCCACCAGAGGGCGCAGGGGGGAATGCGGTCGTTCTGGATCTATCTGGTCGCCGCGCTCGGGGCGGCGTTGCTCGTCCAGGCGGTGAGCTCCGCTGATGAGCGCATCTCGTACAACCGGTTCCGGCAGCTCGCGGAGGGCCGGGAGATCGTGGAGCTGGAGATCCGGGACGACGTCTACATCGCCCGGACCGCCCCCGACGCGGTCGCGCGCACTGCGCGCACCTACCGGACCGGCCGGATCGAGGCGCTGGAGAAGGACCTGCTCGCCGCGCTCGACGAGCGCGACATCCCGTACACCCGCGCCGCCGGCCACGGCTTGCCCACGGCGCTCTGGTGGGCGGTGCCGCTCGTCGGCGCGCTCGCGCTCGCGCACTTCTTCTCGCGCAAGGCCCCCTCGCCTTCCCCCACCAGCCCTGTCCTCTCATTCGGAAAGAACAAGGCGCGCGTCTACGCCGATCGCGCCGGCCCCATCACCTTCCGCGACGTCGCCGGCAGCGTCGAGGCCAAGGCCGAGCTCGCCGAGGTCGTCGAGTTCCTCCGCGCCCCGGATCGCTACCGCCGCCTGGGCGGCCGCATGCCCAAGGGCGTCCTGCTCGTCGGCCCCCCGGGCACCGGCAAGACCCTGCTCGCCCGCGCGGTCGCCGGCGAGGCCAGCGTCCCCTTCTTCAGCGCCACCGGCTCCGAGTTCGTCGAGATGTTCGTCGGCGTCGGCGCCGCCCGCGTGCGCGACCTCTTCACGCAGGCGCGCGACCGCGGCCCCTGCATCATCTTCATCGACGAGCTCGACGCGGTCGGCAAGGCCCGCGGCCTGGGCGGCCCCATCGGCGGCAACGACGAGCGCGAGCAGACCCTGAACCAGCTCCTCACGGAGATGGACGGCTTCGACTCCCACACCGGCATGATCGTGCTCGCCGCCACCAACCGCGCCGAGATCCTCGACCCCGCCCTGCTCCGCGCCGGCCGCTTCGATCGCCGGATCCACGTCGACCGCCCCGATCTCGCCGAGCGCCGGGAGATCCTCGACGTGCACGCCCGCAAGGTCGCCCTCGCCCCCGGCGCCGACCTCGCCGCCGTCGCCGCCCAGACCGCCGGCCTGGTCGGCGCGGATCTGGCCAACCTCATCAACGAGGCCGCCCTGCTCGCCGCCCGCCGCCGCGCCCACGCTGTCGCCCAGGAGGACCTCGAGGCCTCCCTGGAGCGCGGCCTCGCCGGCCTGGAGCGCCGGAGCCGCCGCCTGGGCCCTCGTGAGAAGCTGATCGTCGCCTACCACGAGGTCGGCCACGCCCTCGCCGCCGAGCTGCTCCCCACGCAGGACCGGGTCCGCAAGGTCTCGATCATCCCCCGAGGCGCCGCCGCGCTCGGCTACACCATGCAAGAGCCCCAGGAGGACCGCTACCTCTGGAGCCGCCAGGAGATCCTCGACAAGCTCGTGGTCCTCCTGGGCGGCCGTGTCGCCGAGGAAGAGGTCTTCGGCGACATCTCCACCGGCGCGCAGGACGATCTCTCCAACGCGACCGACCTGGCCCGCCGGATGGTCCGGGAGCTCGGAATGGGCCACGCCGTGGGTCTATCTGCGCTGGATTCGCGCCGTCCAGGAATGGCACCCGGCCGGGAGCACAGCGACGCGACGGCCCGCGAGGTGGACGCCGAGGTCGGGCGGCTCCTGGCCGAGGCGGAGGCCCGCGCGCGGGCGCTGCTCCGGTCGCGCCGGGAGGCGCTGGAGCGGATCGCGAAGCGGCTGTGCGAGGTGGAGACGCTCACCGGGGACGCGCTCCGGGCGATGCTGGCCTGAGATCGCGCTCCGGACCGTCCGGAGCCCGATCTCGTATCGAGAGGGCTCGATTCCTTACCGGCGTGCGCGCGACGGCGTCGATCGCCTGGGCTGGGCCGGCGCCGCGGCGACACGGGCTCGAGGCGCCGGCTCGGCCAGCCAGCGCTCCAGCGCGTCGGCGTCGAGATCGAGCAGGGCCCCCTCGACCTCGTCGGAGCCGAGCGTGCGCGAGCGCTGAAGGACGGAGCGCTTCTCGCCGGCCGTGAGCCGGCGTCCGAGGCGCCGCGCGAACAGCCGGCCGAGGAGCGCGGCGATGGCCCGCCGCTCACCCCGCTGCTCGCCCTTCTGCTCGGCCTCGATGATCATCTCACCGATGATCGGGGTGCGCTTGAGCAGCCCCTCTTCCTTGTTGTCCACCATCAGCATGAGCTCCTCCCGGAAATCATGGCTCCAAGGGTCCACGGCCGCCATCACGAGGAGCGCCGTATAGAGCTCCGCGCGCTCCTCGGCGTGGATCTCGTCGACCACCTCCTGAAGCGCCGCGAGGGTCGCGTCCCGGGCGAGCGGGGCGAACACCAGCCAGAGCACGCTGCCACGGCCCCGGAGCTCGGCGACGGTGCGCTGGTACACCGCGTCGATGCGGAAGTGGACGCCGGAGAACGGACGCCCCGGCCAGGCGGTGGAGCGCTTCCCGGCAGCCGGCCATGGTTGCCGCCGGCCCGAGAGGACGATGACGACGCTCTCGATGGGCGCTCCCGGCGCCGCCCCGCCCCCGGCCCTCCGTCCAGTGGCAGCGGTTCGATCAGGCCCAGCCAGTCGGAGACGCCGACCCCCCCCGGCGACCACCGGGGTCGGCGGCCAGACCCCAGGCGACCACCTGACAGCCACGGTGTTCGTGCAACTCGGACGGATGAATTGAATTCCTCGACGACCAGAGCGGGCGATCCTGGCTTCGGGGGTCTTGCGAGGGTGGCTGTTCTGCGTGTACTTCGAAATCCATGCCCGACGTATCGAAACTTTGTCGCTGACCGGATATCCATCAGCAAGACCATCATGTCGTCTCTCGAGGTGCACGGCCCGGAGGTGGTGCCAGCGCTCGAGGCATTGCTCTTCCCGGAGGGCGCACCACCGCAGCTCACCGTGGCCGGCGTGCTTCAAGCGTTGCACGCGGTGCTCGCGCGCAATCGAGATCGCCTGAGCGCCGCGGACCTGGCGCACGCCGCCGAGCTCGCCGACGACGAGGCGCCGCGGGCCGCCCGCGACGAGGGCCTCGCCGGCCTCCGGACGCTGCTCACCAGCACCCGCGCCACCATTGCCAACAACTTCGGCCCCGCGGTCCTCACGGCCTATGGCATCCCGTCGCCGATCCCCGACGCCGGCGACCTCCTCCTCCGCACCGCGACGCTCATCGAGGACAAGCTCCGCACCCGCCCGCTCGTCGAGCCGTCGCTCCAGCCCGGCGTCACCGTCAATCCGATCGCCATCGCCAATGCCATCAAGGAGAAGCTGGACGCCGTGAGCGGCGCCCTCGCCGACGTGGAGCGGGAGCGCCGCGAAGCCCAGCTCACCCTCGAAGCCAAGACCGGCGCCCTCGCCGAGTGGTCCCTCGTCTACCCCTTCGTCGACGCCGTGACGACGAGCTGCTACGAGGTCGCCCGCCGCAACGATCTCGCCGACGTCGTCCGCCCGACCGCCCGCCGGCGCGCCGGCCAGACCGAATCGACCGACGAGGGCGACGGGACCACGAAGGGCGGCGGCGGGACCGGCGGCACGGGGACGGGTTGAAGCAGCGGCGGCGGGACCGGGCCCGGCAAGGCGAGGGCGACGCCCTTGGCCGACGTGGAGCGCGAGTGCCGACAACCGATCTCGGCCTGGAAGTCAAGAGCCCTGTGCCCCGCGGAAGCGCACCGTTCCGCGCGGGTCGGTGCCCAGCGCTTCCAGCCGCAGGCCACCCGGCCCGGCGGGCTCGCGATGAGGCGGCCGCGACCACGACCCACGAGAGCGGCCCAGTGCGCCCCTCTCGCCTTGCGGGGGCGCAGCGTGCTGCGCGGGTCGCTGGCCGGCGCCTCCCGCCGCCGCGCCCAGCAGGTCCGGCAGCCTCGCGACGCCCGGTCGGTTGCGGTCCACGGCGGGGCTCGGCGGCGGCGCTCCGGCGCGAAACGCCGCCGGAGCGCCGGGCCCCTCCGCTCGCAGCCGAACTGGAATATCCACGCTGTCCAACCCCGGAATCATGGAATATGGTCGCGGCCTAATCCCCGGGATCGTGGAATATGGCCGCATATGACATCTGAACGCGATGTTGGGCAGGCGGAGACCATGACGGCCCAGGGGTCACGATGGTATGAAGCGTAAGCGCGTGTTCATCTCCTACGCTCACGAGGACGTTGCCTTTCGCGACGCGCTGACCGTGCACCTCGAAGGTCTGTGTTCCGCGGGCATTATTGACAAGTGGCACGATGGAGAAATTGGGCCTGGGCAGGACTGGAAGCGCACAATAGACCGAGAGTTGCAAGTCGCAGATATCATTGTACTCATCGTGAGCGCCAGCTTCCTTGCGTCGAAATCCTGTCAGCAACTTGAACTCGAGCCTGCGCTGCGCCGATGGAACGACAACGATGTTCTGATTGTGCCCGTCATCGTTCGCGCATGCGACT
>CAYQYG010000516.1:0-6021 GCA_964421485.1 uncultured Polyangiaceae bacterium
AGCCCGCCGACGCGAAGCCCGCCGACGCGAAGCCCGCCGACGCGAAGCCCGCCGACGCGAAGCCCGCCGAGCCGGCTTCCGGCGCGGAGCCCGTGACGTCGGATCCGGCGCCTGCGAGCAGCGGTGCCGCCGCTCAGAAGGAAGCGGCCCCGCCTGCTGCGGGCAAGGCCGCGCCGCCGAGGAAGCCTGCGCTGCCCGTGCCGCCCAAGGCGGTGCCCGGCCGGCCGGCGCCTGCCGCGCCTCGCGCGCCGGGCCGCCCGACGGCGCCCACGACGCCGGACGGCGCCGCCGCCAGGAAGCTCGCGCCTGCCCCCGTGGCCGTCAACGCAGCGCCCGAGAGCGCGCGCGAGGTCGAGGCCGCGCCGAGCTCCGGCCTCATGACGCACACGCCGACGCCCACCGGGCCGCAGGGGCTCCTGCGCACGCGCGGCCGCGCCGCGTCGGCGGTGGATCGCCTCGGCCCCGGCAGCACGCTCGGCCGCTACGAGATCCTGATGCCCGTCGCCAAGGGCGGCATGGCCGCCGTGTGGGCCGCGCGCCTGCAGGGCACCCGGGGCTTCCAGAAGATCGTCGCCGTCAAGACGATGCTCCCCGACGTCTCCGACGACCCTGATTTCCAGACGATGTTCCTCGACGAGGCGCGCGTCGCCGCGCGCATCCGCCACCCGAACGTCGCGGAGATCCTCGACCTCGGCGAGGAGGAGGACGTCCTCTACCTCGTCATGGAGTGGGTCGACGGCGAGACGCTGAGCACGCTCCAGAAGGCGTCGAAGCCGCTCGGCGGCATCCCGCAGCGCATCGCGCTCCGCATCGCCTCGCAGATCTGCGCCGGCCTCCACAACGCGCACGAGCTCCGCGACGATCACGGCGCGCTGCTCGACCTCGTCCACCGCGACGTGTCGCCCGCGAACGTGCTCGTCTCGACCGCGGGCTTCGTGAAGATCGTCGACTTCGGCGTCGCGAAATCGAAGGGCCGCCTGCACGTCACACGCGCCGGCGGCGTGGTGAAGGGCAAGACCCCGTACCTCTCGCCCGAGCAGCTCGGCGGGCTCCCGATCGATCGCCGCAGCGACATCTTCTCGCTCGGCGCGCTGCTCTACGTGCTCACCACGGGCCTGCACCCGTTCCGCGGCGAGACGGAGATGGCGACCGTCGAGAACATCGCCCTCAAGAACCCGATGGCGCCGCGCGAGCTCAACGAGGCGATCCACCCCGAGTTCGAGAAGGTGATCCAGAAGGCGCTCGAGAAGGACCGCTCGATGCGGTACTCGACGTGCGCCGAGATGCAGCGGGCGCTCGATCAGGTCGCGTCGCTGCTCGGAGAGCCCACGACCGACGAGGACGTCGCCGATTTCGTGCGCGAGGCGATCGGCAGCATCCAGGCGAAGCGCGCCCAGGACCTGCGCGACGCGATCGCCACGGTGGACGCGGGCGCGGCGGTGATCTCGGAGCCGCGGCCCGCCGGCGGCGCGCCCGCGCCTGCCGCCGAGGAGCCCGCTGCGGCGCAGGAGGCGGCGCAACCCACGCCCGCGCGTGCGCCCGCCGCCGAGGCGGGCGCGAGCGGCGCGACGTCCTCGCCCGGCTTCAAGAACGCGCCCATGATCAGCAGCTCGGACCTCGTCGACGAGGTCTCGTTCGAGGAGGTGGTCGCGCCGACCCGTGACGTCGCGCACCCGCCGAAGCTGATCATCGCGCCCTCCGCGCAGCCCCCGCCCGCCCCCGAAGCGGCCTCGGCGGACGCGGCGCCCGAAGCGGCGGCCGCCGCGCCCGCGATCGACGTGGCCGTCGACATCGGCGCCGACGCGGCTGCGCCGCTCGCCGAAGCCGGCCCGCTGCTCGAGCCGGGCGCGCCCGACGCGGATCAGCGCAAGAAGCGCATGCAGCGCATCGTGATCGGCGCGGTCGGCGCGGCCGCCGTGCTCGGCGCCATCGCCCTCTTCGCGGGCGGCGGCTCCAGCCCCCCGGATCGCGCCGGGACCACGTCGCAGACCACGACCAGCGTCGCCGAGACGCCGCCCGCCCCGCCGCCGACCGAGCCGCCGCCCCAGACCACGGCGGCGGCGCCGAGCGCCCCGGATCCCCTGGCCGAGCCGCCGCCCACGCCGCCCGGCGGCACGGCCGAGGCGCAGCCGCCTCCTGCCGACACCACCGAGCCGCAGCCGCCGGCCACTGCGCCGCCGCCTCCGACCGCGAAGGCCCCTGCGACGGCGAAGCCGCCGACCACGCGCACCCCGCCGCCCAGGTCGACGACGCCGCCGAAGACGACTCCGACCAAGCCTCCCCCCAAGAAGACCTACGACCCAACCCGGATCTGAACACGTGCGAATGCGAGCCTGGTATCCGACGCTGGCCCTCTGCGCTGTCTCCTCCTTCGCGGTCCTCGCGACCTGCCCCACCCCTGCGCGCGCGCAGGCCCCGGGCGGATCTGCGGCGGCCCCGGCCGCGCCCGCGACCCCCTCGCCGGATGCGGTCGAGAAGGCGCAGAACCTCTTCAAGAAGGGCTCCGCGCTGTACGCCCAGAAGAAGTACGCGGCCGCGCTCGAGGAGTTCCGCGCCTCGTACGCGACCGTGGCGAGCCCCAACTCCCGCCTCTACATCGCCCGCTGCCTCGCCGATCTCGGCGAGCACGTCGACGCCTACCTCGAGTTCCAGGGCGTCGCCGACGAGGCCGCGGAGCGCGCCAGGACGGAGGAGCGCTTCGCCAAGACGCAGGAGACCGCCCAGATCGAGCGCGACGAGGTCGCGAAGAAGCTCGCCCTCGTGAGCGTCACCATCACCCACCCCGAGTCGGCCGCGGGCCTCCGCGTCGGCGGCAAGGACGTGCCCAAGGACCAGTGGGGCAAGCCCTACCCCGCGAAGCCTGGCCAGGTCGACGTGGTCGTCACCTCCACCGCCGGCGCCCCTGTCACGCAGACCCTGACCCTCGCCGCCGGCGACAGGAACGACGTCACCCTCGACGCTGCCCCCGCCCCCGCCGCCGCCAGCGTCCAGCTCACCCCCGAAGCCCCCAGCTCCCGCGCCGGCCTCCGCCCCTACGCGTACATCGCCGGCGGCGTGGGCGTCGCCGGCCTCGCCCTCTTCACGGTCGCCGGCATCATGTCGAACAGCACCTACTCGGACCTCTCCGACACGTGCAACGGCCCCTGCCCCCCCGAGCGTCAGGACGACATCGACAAGGGCAAGACCCAGCAGACCCTCGCCAATGTCGGCCTGGTCGTCGGCGCGGTCGGCATCGCCGCCGGCGCAACCCTCTTCGTCCTGAGCCTCACCGGCGACGACACCTCTGCCGAGCAGCAGGGCGGCGCCCCGCCTCGCGTCGCGATCGGCGTCGCCCCCGGCTACGCCACCCTCCGCGGCACGTTCTGATCCCCCCCCGCCGGCGCGCTCGGCCCGGCGCCCCGTCCACGACAGCCATTGATGAAAAGAAACGGGGGCCGCCCTTCCGGGCAGCCCCCGCGTCAATCGCCATGCCGGGTGGCTGATGTTTTCTGCTGCGCGGCGCCGGCTAGCGGCTCAGCGCGGCGCCGGCTTCGCTGCGACCTTGGCCTTCTTGTCGCCCGAGTGGCCGTGGAACGTCCGCGTCGGCGCGAACTCGCCCAGCTTGTGACCGACCATGTTCTCGGTCACGAACACCGGCACGAACTTGCGCCCGTTGTGCACCGCGAACGTCAGGCCCACCGACTCGGGCAGGATGGTCGAGCGGCGCGACCACGTCTTGATGACCTTCTTCGCCCCCGTCGCCTGCGCCGCCTGGATCTTCTCCATCAGGTGGCCGTCGATGAAGGGACCCTTCTTGATGCTCCTCGGCATTGGTTAACCCTTGGTCCCGCGCCGCCGCACGATCATGCCGTCGGTGCGCTTGTTGTTCCGCGTCTTGAGCCCCTTGGTGAGCTGCCCCCAGGGCGAGCACGGGTGGCGCCCGCCGCTCGTCCGGCCCTCGCCGCCGCCCATCGGGTGATCGACGGGGTTCATCGTCACGCCGCGGTTGTGCGGCCTGCGACCCAGCCAGCGCGAGCGCCCCGCCTTGCCCAGGCTGATGTTCGCGTGCTCCACGTTCGACACCTGGCCGATCGTCGCCCGGCAGTCGAGGTGCACCTTGCGGATCTCGCCGCTCGGCAGCCTCACCTGCGCGTAGTCGCCGTCCTTCGCCATGAGCTGCGCCGCGACGCCGGCCGAGCGCACGAGCTGCCCGCCCTTGCCCTTCTTCAGCTCCACGTTGTGGATCGACGTGCCCGGCGGGATGTGGCGGAGCGTCAGGCTGTTGCCGGGCTTGATGTCGGCGTTCCGGCTCGAGACGAGCGTCGCGCCCACTGTCAGGCCGTCCGGCGCGAGGATGTAGCGCTTCTCGCCGTCGGCGTAGTGCAGCAGCGCGATGCGCGCCGTCCGGTTCGGATCGTACTCCACGGCCGCGACCTTGGCGGGGATGCCGATCTTGTCGCGCCGGAAATCGATGACCCGGTAGCGCTGCTTGTGGCCGCCGCCGCGGAACCGCGACGTGATCCGGCCATTGTTGTTACGGCCGCCCGTCGACGTCTGCTGCTCGACGAGCGAGCGCTCCGGCTCGGCCTTCGTGATCTCCTTGAAATCGCTGACCGAATAAAAGCGCCGGGCCGGAGAGGTCGGCTTGAAGGATCTGATTCCCATGGCTACTCCGCCTTCTCGTCGAAGAACTGGATCTCGTCACCCGGCTTCAGGGTGACAATCGCCTTCTTCCAGTTGCGCAGCTTCGCGTAGCCGCGCCCCATGCGCTTGTCCTTGCCGCGCATGACCAGCGTGTTCACGTCCAGCACCCCCACCTTGAAGAGGGACTGGATCGCGTCCTTGATCTGGATCTTGTTCGCCTCGCGGCGGACCTCGAAGATGACCTTGTTCCCCTGCTCGCGGAGCCGGCTCGACTTCTCCGTCAGGATGATCGGTCGGCGGATGATCTGCTCAGGTTGCATGGCGGGCTCCCCTTCCTGTTCCTAGCGAAGGCACCGCGCCTCGAGCGCCTTGGCAGCGTCCTTCGAGACGACGAGGTGATCGTGGCGGAGCAGGTCGTACACGTTGACCCCCTCCGGCGGCAGGAACTGGTGGTTCTCCAGGTTCCGGATGCTCTTCACGAGCTTGTCATTGCCGGCGCTGTCGACGACGAGGGCCTTCTTGTTGGCCTGCAGCGTCGCGAGCGTCGCGGCGAGCGCCTTGGTCTTGATCTCCTCGAGCTCGAGGCTGTCGAGCACGATGAGCCGGTTCTCCTTGGCGAACAGCGAGAGCGCGCTCTTCAACGCGCCGATGCGCACCTTGCGCGGCGGGCGGTAGCTCCAGTCCTTCGGCTCGAGCGCGTGGGCCATGCCGCCTCCGGGGTGGTGCGGCGCGCGGAGCGAGCCCTGGCGCGCCCGGCCCGTGCCCTTCTGGCGATACAGCTTCTTCGTCGAGCCGCTGACGGCAGAGCGCTCCTTCGTCGCCTTCGTGCCTGCGCGGCGCGAGGCGAGCTGGGCCTTGACCACCTCGTAGAACAGGTGCTCCTTGACCTCGGTCCCGAAGACCTCGTCCGCGAGGTCGATCTCGCCGACCGGCTCTCGCTTGAGGTTGTAGACGGTCACCTTCATGGTCGTACCCTCTCCTTTACATGAGTCGGGGATCCGCTTCGCGGTCCCCTCAGCTCTTGATCTCGACGTCGACGCCGGCCGAGAGATCGAGCTTCATCAGCGCGTCGAGGGTTTGCTGCGTCGGCTCGATGATGTCGAGCAGGCGCTTGTGGGTCCGGATCTCGAACTGCTCGCGCGACTTCTTGTCGACGTGCGGCCCGCGGAGGACCGTGTAGCGGCGGATCTCGGTAGGCAGCGGGATCGGGCCCGCCACGTGCGCGCCCGTCCGCTTCGCGGTCTCGACGATGTCGCTCGTCGACTTGTCGAGGAGCTGGTGATCGAACGCCTTGAGGCGAATCCGGATCTTCGTGGTATCGGCCATGACGCGGGCTCCCTTAGACGAGGATCTTGGTGACGACGCCGGCGCCCACCGTCTTGCCGCCCTCGCGGATGG
>CAYQYG010000517.1:0-6012 GCA_964421485.1 uncultured Polyangiaceae bacterium
CGTGCTCCTGCGCCGCGGTCGGCGCGGGCGGCGCGCGGCGCGACGCCGCGCTCGGCCTCGCCGCCGCCGCGGCCGCCGCGCTCGGCCGCCGCCGCCGCGCGGCGCCGGTCGAGCCGTTCATCCCCTGACCTCCTCGCGCGCCTCCGCGGAGGGCGCGTCTACGCCCGCGAGGCCCTCGAGGCCGGCCGCGGCGATGGCCTCGACCGGGATCGTCCCGTCCTCCCTGAGCCCGCGCGCCGCATAGTAGGCGCGGAGCATCGCGGCGAGCTGCCCGCGCGAGAGCCGCGCGCCGCGCGCGACGCCGCCCGGCAAGGGCGCGTCGAAGAAGCGCGCGGGGAGGGTGTCCTCGGCGGGGGTCCAGCCCTCGCGGGCGTTGAACAGCCGCTTGAGCAGGACGATCCGGCGCGCGGCGGCGCGCACGTCGGCGGGGCCCGCGCCGGCGCCGGTGACCGCCTCGAGCATCTCCGCGGCCTCGGCGAAGAGATCGCGGAGCGCGCCGCGGAGGAACTTGCAGAGGATGAGCGAGTCCATGACGGCCGCGCGATCCTCGGTCTCGACGGCGCCGCGCGCCGCCTCGGGCGTGGCCGCGAGGCGATCGGCCGCGCCGGAGAGGTCGACCTCGTAGGCGCCGCTGCGGTTGTGATCGGCGCCGCGCGGGGAGACGGCGAAGCCGAGCGCCATCGTCTGGAGCGCGCGCGGCTCGTAGCCGGGGATCTCCAGGCCCTTCACGTGCGGCGCGAAGTCGGGCGCGGGCGGGCCGATCGCGCGGGCGGCGCGGCGCGTGCCCTCGGCGAGCAGATCGCCGAGCGGGCCGCGGCGGCGGGCGATGTCCCCGATGAGCGAGAGGACGCGCTCGCCGTCGCCGAAGCGGAGCCCCTCGGCGCCGCGCGCCCACGGAGCGCCGGAGAGCAGGCCGCGCTCGGCGCACTCCATCGCGAAGGCGATCGTCGCGCCCGTCGAGATCGTGTCGAGGCCGAGCTCGTCGCAGGCGCGCGACGCGGCGAGCACGATCCCGGGGTCGGCCACGCCGCACAGCGGGCCGAGCGCGAAGACGCTCTCGTACTCGGCCTTCACCGGGGCGGCGCCGGGCGCATGGCTGCCCGGTTCGACGCTCGGGGCTCCGGGTCGCGCTCCAGGTGGCGCGCCCTGCGCCCCGAACCCCGCGTCGAAGAAGTGCTCGCAGCCGATCGTGCAGCCGGCGCACGAGCCGCGCCCCCGCTCGCGCGTCAGGCGCAGCGCCTCGCCCGAGAGCGCGGCCGCGCCCTCGAAGGTGCCCTGCTGGAAGTTCCTGGTCGGCAGCGCGGCGAGCCGGTTCAGCGCCGCGAGGTTCGCGACGGTGCCGATCTCGCGGTACTTCTCGGTCGCGGGCCCGAGCGAGCGCGCGGCGAGGTCGCGCGAGATCGCGAGCGTCCGCTCCGGCGACGCGATCGGGACCCGGCCGCTGCCGCGCACGCCGACGGCCTTGACGCGCATGCTGCCGAGCACCGCGCCGAGCCCGCCGCGGCCCGCGTGCCTCCCGCCGTTGGCGAGCCCCGCGTAGCGCACGAGCCGCTCGCCTGCGGGGCCGACGATCGAGAGCTCGTAGCCGGGGTGCCGCGCCTCCAGCGCGGCCGCGGCCTCCGAGACGGGGAGGTCCTGGCCCCAGAGGTCGGGGCAGGGGACGATCTCGACGCGGTCGCCGTCGATCAGCGCGACCGAGGGCTCGGCGGCGCGGCCCGTGAGCACGATCGCGTCGAAGCCGGCGCGCTTGCCGGCGAGCGCGAAGCTCGAGGACGTGAGCGCGTCGTTCAGCCGATCCGTGAGCGGCGATTTCGCGACGATCGCGAGCTTCGCCGACGTGGTGAGGGGCGTGCCGGTGAGCGGACCGAAGGCCATCACGAGCGCGGCGCCCTCGCCCAGCGCGTCGAAGCCGGGCCGCGTCTCGCGCAGGAGCAGCAGCGCCCCGAGCCCCACGCCGCCGATCAGCGCGCGCAGGGCGGCCTCCTCGATCGGCCTCGCGCGCGCCTCGCCCGTCGCGAGGTCCACGCGGAGGTACCGGCCGAACCACCCACCGCGCACGGTCATCCCCCGGCGTCCGCGGAGATCAGCACGAGCACGTCCCCGTCGGCGAGCGGGGTGACGGGATCGGCGGTGATCTGGAGGCCGTTCACCGCGACGAGGTACGCGGGGCCGAGGCGCCCCTCGTGGACGACCGACGGCGCGAGCGCCGGGCACTGCTGTCCGAGCGCGCGCAGCGCCTCGCCCAGCGAGCAGCCCTCCACCTCGATCGCCTCCCGGCCAGCCCGGAGCCGCGGGACGCCGTAGAGCTCGATCACGACCACGCCGGGAGCGTACCAGCAGCGGGGCTCCGGGTCGCCATTCGGCGCGGCGCACACCGGGCAGCCCGCGGATCAGGCGCTATGCTGCACGGACCGTGCGCCGCATCGCCTCGCTCGCGCTGATCCTGCTCGCGCCCGCCGCGTCCCAGGGGTGCGGGCGGAGCGGCGGCGGCGCGGTCGCCGGGGACGGCGGGGACGGGCGCCCGATCGCGGGCTGCCCGGTGTGCGCCGCGCCGCGGGGCGCCGGCGCCGTGCTCGGCGCCGAGGTGACCGAGACCTCGGGCCTCGCGGCGAGCGCGATCCACGCCGACGTGATCTATCTGCACAACGACTCCGGCGACTCGCCGCGCTTCTTCGCGATGACCCGCAGCGGAGGCGATCTGGGCGCCTTCGACCTGGCCGGCGCCGAGGCCGTCGACTGGGAGGACATGGCCCGCGGCCCCTGCGCTCCCGGGGCCGCCGCATCGAGCTGCCTCTACCTCGCCGATTTCGGCGACAACCGGCGCAAGCGCGGCGCCTGCGCGCTCTACCGCGTGCCCGAGCCCCCGCAGGTCGGCGCCGGCCGCCCGGCCGGACCGATCGCGGCCGAGGTCCTCCCGTTCGAGTACCCCGACGGCAGCCACGACGCCGAGGCGCTCCTCGTGCACCCCGTGACCGGTGAGATCTCGATCGTCACGAAGGTCCACTCCGGCGCGTCCAGGATCTTCACGTTCCCCGCGCCGCTCGCGCCCGGCCGGCGGGTCACGCTCCTCCCCGCCGGCGAGATCGCGCCTCCGCAGGGCAGCCCGCGCTATACGGGGGGCGATGTGCACCCGCAGGGCAAGGGCGTGCTGATGCGCACGTACACGCACGTGTTCTTTCATCCGATGCGCGAGGGCCAGACCGTCGCGCAGGCGCTCGCGGGCGCGCCGTGCGCGCTGCCGGTCGCGGAGGAGGAGCAGGGCGAGTCGATCGCGTGGCTCCGATCGGGGGACGCGTACGTCACCGTCAGCGAGGGCCGCGGCGCGCCGATCCAGCTCGTCTCGTGCGCGTGGCCGTGAGGCCGCTCCGCTTCGCCGCGCGCACCGGCTGGGACCTCTCGGAGAACCGGCTGACCTCGGTGATCGCGGAGGCCCGCGCCGCGCTCCGCCCGCTCGTCGACCTCACCGAGTCGAACCCGACCCGCTGCGCGATCGCGGACACCGCGCACCTCGTCGCGCGCCTCGGCGATCCACGCGGCGCGCGCTACGAGCCGCTCCCCCTCGGCCACCCCGCCGCGCGCGCCGCGGTCGCGGCGTACTACCGGGATCGCGGCGTCGAGATCGACCCCGCGCGCGTCGTCCTCTCGGCGAGCACCAGCGAGGCGTATGGCTGGCTGCTCAAGCTCCTCGCCGAGCGCGGCGACGACGTGCTCGTGCCCGCCCCGTCCTATCCGCTCCTCGAGTACCTCGCGTGCCTCGAGGACGTGGCGCTCGCCCCTTACCCGCTCGTCCGCGAGGAGGGGTGGCGCGTCGACCTCGGCGCGGTCGCGCGCGGGATCACCGAGCGCACGCGCGCGATCGCGCTCGTGCACCCGAACAACCCCACGGGCTCGTTCGCCCGCCGCGACGAGGCCGCCGCGCTCGAGGCCATCGCGGCCGAGCGCGGCCTCGCGCTGATCGTCGACGAGGTCTTCGGCGACTACGCTCACGGCCCGCTCCCGCCCGATCGCCTCCCGAGCTTCGCGGGCCGCGCGGGCGCGCTCACGTTCGCGCTGAGCGGCCTCTCCAAGGTCGTCGCCCTGCCGCAGCTCAAGCTCGGCTGGATCGCCGTCTCGGGCCCCCCGGACCTCGTCGGGGCCGCCGTCCGGCGCCTCGAGGTCATCGCCGACACCTACCTCTCCGCGTCCACGCCCGTGCAGCTCGCCGCGCCGGAGATCCTGGCCGCGCGCGCGCCGATCCAGCAGGCGATCCTCGCGCGCGTGCGCGGGAACCTCGCGGCCCTCGACGCCGCGCTCGCCCCCGCCGGCGCGGTGCGCCGCCTGCCCGTCGACGGCGGCTGGTACGCGATCCTCGAGGTCCCGCGCCTGCACGACGAGGACGGCTGGGTCGAGCTGCTCGTGCGCGAGGACGGCGTGATCGTCCACCCCGGCTACTTCTTCGACATGCCGCGCGACGGCTTCCTGGTCGTCAGCCTCCTGCCCGAGCCGGGCCCCTTCGCCGAGGCCGCCTCGCGCCTCGCGGCGCGCCTGGCGGCGGGGTAGCGCGCCTCACCGGTGCACGCGCACGACGGTGGAGGGGCCGAGCTCCTTCACGGCGCGCATGCCGTGCCAGCCGGGGGGCAGCGGCGGATCGGTCCACTCGAACATCTGCTTCGCGTCGATCGGCGACAGGTTCACGCAGCCGCCGCTCTTCGGCTCGCCCCACGCGTCGTGCCAGTAGGCGCCGTGGAGCGCGTGCGGCCCGTGGAAGTTCTGCACGAACTGCACCTCGGAGTGCACGATCAGGTCATTCGTGCTCGAGACCATCGTCGCGGTGACGAACTTGCCGTCGACGCGGAACGTGCCTGTCGGCGTGGCGGCCGTCTCGATCGCCGGCACGCCCTCGGTCGGGATGCCGCCGCGGCCGGGGGAGATCAGCGTGACGAAGACGGGCGTCCGCTCCTCGTAGGCCACGAGCCAGCCGCCGAGCACGCTGACGTCCATCCACTTGCGCGGCCGCGCGCCCGGCTCGGGATCGCGCGTGAACGGGGGGCGGCCGTCGAACGCCTCGATCACCGTCGCATCGGACTCGAGCACCCAGATCCCGGGCTCGCGGGTCTCGATGCGGCGCTCCTTGCCCTCGCCCTCGGACTTGCCGGTGAGGCCGACCCACGCGAGGCGGGCGAACGACTCGCCGGTGGGCTCGAACGCGCCGGCCTCGGTGCGCCGGAGCTTCGGCCGCGGCTTCTTCCGGAAGAACGCGATCGGGAGCGCCCGGCCGTCGCGGAGCCACACGCCCTCGAACGTCGAGCGCGGGTAGGGGCGGATCCGATCGCGGGGCACGATCGCCTGGTCCGACGTCAGCACCCACGCGCGCCCGCCGGCGTCGAAGGCTCGCGTGAACGCGATCGTGGATCCCTCGACGACGCGCTTGCGCGCCTCGCGCACGAGGCCGCCGAAGGGGAAGAGCTCGGGCGCCGCCACGCCCGCAGGCGCGAGGTCGACGCCGGCGAGGGCCTTGTCGATCGCCTTGATCGCCTCCGCGTCCTTCGCCTCGCGCGCCCGCGCGACCTTGGCGAGGTGGTCGTCGAGGTCCCACTCCTTCTCGTGCTGCTCCTCGAGGTCGGGGATGCGCGCGTACCGCGGCGCGCCGATCGACTCCGCGTATTCGTAGGGCCACGGCGAGGTGACGCGCGGCGCGTCGCGCGCGAGCGCGACCACCGCCGGATCCGCCGGGTCGACGGTCGCCGCAGCCCCTGCGCAGACGTACCCCTGCGGCTCGACCGCGTACCACGCCTGGCAGTCCGGCCCTGCCGCGCGCGCGGCCTCCGCGTCCCCGCGCAATGCGACCGATCCGCCGAGCCCGAGGTAGCCGAGCCATCCCTTCGAGGGCCGCGGCCCCGGGTTGATCCACGCGAAGCGCGCCTTGGAGTAGATCCGCGGCCCCGCCGGTGCGCCCGCGCCCGCGCCCGCGCCCGCGCCCGCGTCCGCGCCCGTGACCGCGCCCGTGACCGCGCCCGTGACCGTGACCGCGCC
>CAYQYG010000518.1:0-6004 GCA_964421485.1 uncultured Polyangiaceae bacterium
CCTCCTCGACGGCCCCCAGCCCGAGCGCTTCGACGCCGCCGAGACCGTCGCCCTCGTCGTCGGCGCCCTCGTCATCCTCCAGACCCACGTCCGCTTCGAGCGCACCGCCGCCGGCAAATGGAAAGTCCTCCTCGACAAGCCCAGCACGAGCGACTCCCTCCTCAAGCCCCTCGTCCAGAAGCTCCTCGCCCACCTCCCCGGCTCCGGCCCCGGCCGCGGATAGCGCGCCTCCCGGCCTGCGAGCCGACGATCTCCGGGCTCCGCGAGGCCGCCGGCGCCCGCGGCGACCGCGGCGATCCAGCCGCCACGTTTCCTGTGGGGTGGCGCGCTCGTGGCGGAGGCACCGGCGTCCTTGCCGCCGCCGCGGCCCAGCCGCGACCTGGAGCGCGGCCACGTGGCGGATGGGTCGCCGAAGTTGCGGCGACCCTGTCGCCAGGCTGCCGCACGCTCCGCCCATGCCCGTCCAGGAGCGCCGCCACGTGGCGACACGCCTGTCGCGTCCCGCTCCGCGCCGCGCGCCACGTGGCGGCACGGTCGCGGCGCCGCCGGCACCCTCCGAGCCACGTGGCGACACCCTCGCCGCGCGTCCGATCAGCCCTCCCGCAACGGACCCACCTCGTGCGCGCCGAGCTGACCGCGCGACGCGCACCCGTGCCGCATGGTTCCATGCGCGCCCCGCGCAGCCTTCCGCTCCCGCTCGCAGCGATCTCCGGACCTCCCGAACGGCTCCCCGACCCGATCGCGCGTCAGTCTACATGGGCAGCCTGCCACCGCGGGACGTATGCCATAGCGCGACGATATTCAGCCCAGCGCGGAGCTCGGCGAGAAAGAGGCCCGGGTTGGCCGGGCGGTTCGTCCGCCACCAGCGTCCGATCGCCAGGACCTGCGTCTGGCACCGGCCGGTTCTTGGGACGCACCGGCCGGTTCTTGGGACGCTCCGGCCAGTTCTTGGGGCGCTCCGCGGAGGAGCTCGGCCTCGCGCGCGACGAGGCTCTCATTCCTCCGAGCAGATCCAGCGGCCGTTCGCTCGCGCGCGACCTCGCTCCTATCAGGATCAGCGCTCGCGCAGGGCGTCTTTCTCCTCGCCATAGGGGTCATCGTCGTGCGAGCCGGAGTCCGGCTCGGCCCCCGCGTCCGACCCGGCTCCCGCGTCCGCGTCCGGCCCCGCGTCCGGCGGCGGCGCCTCGTCCGCGTCCGGGCCGTCGAGGCGTGTGGCAGGGGCGTCGTCCGGGGCGCCGGTGCGCATGGCGGGCATCGCGGAGCCCAGCGTGGCGGCGAGCGTGAGCACGAGCGGGACAGCTAGCATCCTCAAGGAGACCTCCCTCCGGTGGTGTGCGCCCCCTTGGATGCCGCAGCCCGGAGCGCGGCGCGCCCATCAGGGGGGCGCGCCGGAGGGCGCGCCGGCCAGGCGCTCGCACCTGTCGCGGGCGACGCCGGGCCCCCCTCGCAAGATCCGCCGCCCCGGCACGCTCGGTCGTATTCGTCCACGCGCGGCTGGGATACAGTGCAAGCAGCGCCTTCATGCGCGCGCTCCCGATGGCCGGCCCACCCCCTCGAAGATCCGCTCCGGACGACAAGGTCGCCCCCACGCTCATCTCGGGCGCCCGCGCCGGAGGCGCGGGGGCTCAGGCCGAGTATGCGCCCGGCGACATCATCGCCTCCAAGTACCGCCTCGAGCGCGCGCTCGGCGAGGGGGGCATGGGCGCCGTCTGGCTCGCCCGCAACGAGGTCCTCGAGGCCGACGTCGCCGTCAAGCTCATCCGCCGGGATCGCGCCAGCGAGGAGACCTCGCGGCGCCTCCTGATCGAGGCCCGCGCCGCCGCCCGCCTCACCCACCCCTCCATCGTCCGCGTCTTCGACTTCGGCGAGACCGAGCGCGGCGATCCGTTCATCGTCATGGAGCTCGTCGACGGCGAGCCCCTCCGCCTCCTGCTCGCGCGCAAGGGCCGCCTCCCCGCCGCGAGCGCGGTCCGGACCCTCCTCCCGGTCGCCGCCGCCCTCGGCGCCGCGCACGTCGAGGGGGTCGTGCACCGCGACGTCAAGCCCGAGAACATCCTGCTCGCGAGCGGCCCCCGCGGCGTCGTGGTCCCCAAGGTCGCCGACTTCGGCATCGCCATGCTCCTCCGCGGCGACGACGAGCGGCAGGTCACGCAGGACGGCATCGTGCTCGGCAGCCCCGATTACATGTCCCCCGAGCAGGTCCGCGGCGAGAAGGACCTCGACGAGCGGTCCGATGTCTGGTCGCTGTCCGTCGTGCTCTACGAGGCCCTCGCGGGCGAGCCGCCGTTCCGCGGCGCGAGCCATTACGCCCTGCTCCGCGCCATCGTGGAGCAAGCCCCCTCCCCGCCCGCCGACGTCGACGAGGCCCTCTGGGCCATTCTCTCCCGGGGCCTCGAGAAGGACCGCCACTGCCGCTGGCAGAGCATGTCCGAGCTGGGCAGGGCGCTCGCCCGCTGGGCGCAGGCGCGCGGCATCGACACCGACATCGCCGGCGGCGCGATCGCCTCGCAATGGCTCGACGAGGCCCCTCGCCGCCCGTTCTCGGAGCCCCCGCCCGCCGGCCTGGTCGCCGTCCTCGCCGCGCCGACCCTCGCCGCCCCCGGCCTCGGCGCTGCGCCCGCCGCGTCCTCCGTGTCCGTCGATCCCTCCGCGCCCCCGGCCCCGGCGTCCGCGCCGCCCGCGCCCTCCGTCGCGCCGAGCTCGACGACCTCGGCCCTGGGCCAGGCCTCGCCCTCCGACCATCCGGCGCCGCAGCGATCTCACCCGCCTCCGGACCAGGCCTCGCCGCCGTCCACCGCCGCGGCGCGCCCACGCTCGAGCCGGGTCGGCGTCGCGGTCGCGGTCTGCGCGCTCGGTGTCGGCGCCCTGCTCGGCCTGCGCGCTCGCCTGGCCGCGCCGCCGTCCGCCGCCCCCGTCCCCCCCGGAGCCGCCGCCGCGCCCGCTTCCGCCCGCGAGACCGTGCCCGCGTCCGTGTCCGTTCCTGTCTCCGTGTCCGTATCCGCGTCCGCACCCGCACCCGCGTCCGTGTCCGCATCCGCTCCCGTGTCCGCATCCGCTCCCGCGGCCATTGACACCTGCGCCGTGCAGCAGCTCGCCCCCGGCGCCTTCCCCCCCGGCGCCCGCGCCGATTTCGCCTGGATCTGCGCCGAGGCCGATCCCCGCCGCGGCGCCGCGGGCATGAAGCAGCGCGTCGTGCTCGCGGCGGGCGACGAGGTGAGCGACGCCATGCGCGAGTGGGCGCAGCTCCACTGGTATGAAATGGCCGGCTTCGCCGTCATCCGCGCCCGCTGCTGCGCGTCCCTCCCGCCGCTCGAGCTCCCGGCCCCCATCGGCACCTGCGCCCCGCTCGCCGGCGCCCTCGATGATCTGGGCGCCGCCGCCGCCGGCCGCGGCGACCTCGAAGCGGCGCTCACCCGCTACCGCGCCGCCATTCACTGCGCCCTCTCCAGCGGCGCCGACGCCGATTACACCTACCACACCCCTCCCCCCTCGGGGGCCGAGGCGACGCTCCGCAAGACGATCGCCCGCACCCCGGCGCCCTGATACCGCCCGCCGGAAATCGCGCCGGGGATCGGAGAGGAGAGGAGAGAAGAGAGAGGATCACAGGGAGGCGGGGAGGCGGGGAGGAGAGAGAGAAGAGAATTTTCTGATCACTGATTTCTGATTTCTGATTTCTGATCTCCCCGCCTCCCCGCCTCCCTGTGATTCTCTCTCTCTCTCTCTCGAGCTATGAAGTCGGCACCACCTTGAGCCGCGTCCGCTGCGGCCCCTCCCCCTCGGCCGGCAGCACCGGCGACGCCGCGCTCCGGGATCCGGGGGTCGGGGGCGCCCACTCCGCGAAATCGTCCGGCAGCGGACCGGGCAGCGCCGGCTGGATCGTCCGCTCCAGGAGCTGGAAATCGTGCCGCGCCACGAGCTCCAGCGGCTGCCCCCTCCCGGGCCCGCCCTGCTTGAACCACTCCCGCGCCGCCTGCACGTTCCGGATCAGCACGTAGTGCTGCGGATCCACCTTCGCCGCCTGCGTGAAATGGTCCTGCATGCCCTGCACGTCGCCGCGCTTCAGCGCGATGCACGCCAGGTAGTTGTACGCCAGCCCGGGCAATGGGTGCCCGAGCTCCAGCGCCTTCCGCACGTGCCGCTCCGCGAGCTCGTGGCGCCCCTCCCGGTAATGAGCGCCGGCCACGTCCAGGTGCGCCGCGTGGTGGTCGCCGAGCCGCTTCAGGATCTCCAGGCACTCGGCCGCCCCGGGCCGGTGCATGTCGCGCACCCCGCTGTTCTGGCGGAACCACGCGTCCATCAGCGCCGTGTCCTCCGGCGTCGCGTCGAACGGCGTCTTGAGCTCCTGGAAATCGCCCGTGAAATACGCCTCCCGGTCCAGCCAGCCGGCCGCCTCCGCGTCGTCGAAATCCCTCGTGCCCGGGTAGATCGACAGGCACGAGAAGATGTACTGGTGCGGGCGCGCGCGCTCGAGGAACGCCAGGGTCTCGCGGAACGTCCGCGCCGTCTCCCCGCGGTTGCCGAGCATCATGTAGAAGCGGACCTGGATCCCGTATTTCTTCGCCAGGTTCGTCGAGTCGATGATCTTGTCGACGGTGATCTTCTTGTCGATCCTCGCCAGGATCTCCGGCGAGCCCGACTCCACCCCGAGCGACAGCCGCTCGCAGCCGGCGAGGCGCATCTCCCGGAGCAGATCGTCGCCCAGCACGTCCACGCGCGTGTCGCAGCTCCAGAGGAAATTCAGCTTTCGCTCGCGGATCCCGCGGCAGATGTCGATGACCCGCTTCCGGCTCGTCGTGAAGGTGTCGTCCTTGATCTGGATCATCTTCACGGGCAGGCGCTCCAGCGCGCGCTCCAGCGCGTCGAGCACGTACGGCACCGACTGGCCCCGGAACCCGCGGCCCCACGTCGCCTCGGCCCCGCAGAACGTGCAGGCCCACGGGCAGCCGCGCGACGTCATCACGATGTGCGTGGCGAAGTGGTCGTGCGGCGACGCCAGCGCGTCGAGCGGCTCGATCGCGGGGCGGGGGGGGCCCTGCTTGATCTCGCCGCCCTCCCGGTAGAACGCGCCGGGGAGGCCCTCCACGGGGCGGCCGGCGGAGAGGCGATCGAGCAGATCGAGCAGCGTGAGCTCGCTCTCGCCGACCGCGACCGTGTCGATCTCGGGGTGATGCGCGAGCATCTCCTTCGCGAGCGGGCTCGCGTGCGGGCCGCCGACGATCACGTGGGCGCGCGGGTGGTGGGCGCGGATCGCGCGGGCCGCGAGCGCCGCGCCGCGGCGGTTCGCGGTCCAGCACGACAGGCCGAAGACCTCCGCGTCGAGCGCGCGGATCACCTGCTCCACGCGCGACCAGGGGAACGCGGAGAGGTTCAGCACCTTGACCTGGTGGCCGGCGCGGATCGCCTCCGCGGCCAGCGAGAGCAGGCCGTAGGGGATCTGGTGGAAGTCGGGATCGAGGTCGCCCTCGCGGTACTCGGCGGGCGGGCCGTCGCCGGAGCGGTCCGGGGGCTCTCCGGGGGCGGCGATCTTCCAGGGCGGCGGGTACAGCAGGGCGACGCGCATCGACCGGTCCTCTCGGCGTGGGGGCGGCCATTGTACGACCATCGCTCGCCGCGCGAGCGGGCCGATTCCGGGCCGGGGCGGCGCGGCTCAGGCCCGCAGCACGGTCACCTTGCGCCCCGACGGCGTCTCCGCCTCCGCGAAGACGGTCCGCTCCTCGATGGGGCCGCCGCGCTCCGGGCGCGCGCGAGGCCCTGATCCTCGCCGAGGGGCCCTACGGGGTGAGCGCGACCGGGACCCAGCCGGAGGCGCCGCGGTACGGATCGCCTGCGGCCGCGCGGCGCAGGACGACGTGATCGAGGGGCTCCGGGCCCGGGCGGAGGACCGGCAGGAGGCCCGCCTCCTCGTTGGCGCCGCGGCGCGGGTCGATCCGGAACATCTCGTCGCGCCGTGCGGCGGCGCGCACGAGCCAGCGGGTGCGCCCGCGGCGCCGCGCGAGCGCGAGGC
>CAYQYG010000519.1:0-5918 GCA_964421485.1 uncultured Polyangiaceae bacterium
CGACGCGACCGCGCCGGCAGTTGCGCGCCCGGCGCGAAAAATCTGAACCGAACCCTGATCACCGCTTCCCGCGTCCGTCCATCGAGGCAGCGCAGCCGTGAGGAGTCGCGTCGATCAACTTGCGCGGCCGACCCTACCAGCGGAACGATGGGGCCGGCGTGGTCACGAGCTCGGCCTACGATTTCAAGGGAAATCTGCTCCAGTCGTCGCGCCGCTTCGCGACGACACAGGACTCTTGCTGGAACGGCAGACGCTGCACGTGATGGACGATGCGCGGCGGCACCGCTCCCGGCTTCCCGGCCTCCCCGGAGGCTTCCCGGACGGCGGCGGGGCCTTCCCGCCCCGGAGCGTAGGGGGCGAAGCCCCCTGCGCTGGGCCGGGGCCCTGCCCCGCTAGAGGCCCCTGGCGCAGCGGAAGCCGATCCCGGGGGCGCTCGCGGTCGCCAGCTGGTGATAGCGGAACGCCGGGTTCACCCACAGCGCAAAACCGCCATTGTAGCCCCCGCCGCGAATGGCCTTGCGATCGCCGGCCGGCGCCCCCGTCGGATTGACCACCTCGTCGGCCTTGTAGGTCTCGAACCAGTCGGCGGTCCACTCCCACACGTTGCCGACGAAATCGTCGGCGCCGAACCTCGTCCTGCCCTTGGGGAAGGAGCCGACGGGGGCCGTGCCGGGGAAGCCGTCGTCGGCGGGGTACATCGTGGGGCTGGGCTTCAGGCCGTGCGCGATCTCCCAGGCCGTGCACTCCTTGCCACAGGCGTTCATGAACGTGTGGTCGCCGGGGGCGTCGCCCCAGGGGAACTTGCGGCCGTCGGAGCCGCGGGCGGCGTACTCCCATTCGGCCTCCGTCGGGAGATGCTTCTCGTGCACCCGGCAATACGCGTCCGCCAGGGCCCAGGGGACGCAGTTGATCGGGTGCTCCTCGAGGCCGTCCTTTCCGAACGTGCAGAGCTCGGCGAGGGCGGTCCTCGTCTTCTCGTGCTCGGCGTCGGTCACGCCGCCGGCCCTGGGGTAATCGGGGATCTCGGGGGGGCGCTTGCACTCGCCCTTGTCGGAGCAGGCCTTGTACTCGCCGGCAGTGACCTCGTGGACATCGATGCAGAACGTGTCGATCGTGACCTTGTGCGCGGGCTGCCAGAGCTTGAACGAGGGGTCGTCCGAGCCCATGAAGAACTTGCCGCCGGGGATGAGGACCATTCCGGCGGGGCACTCGGTGAGGCGCGCGGAGGCGACGGGGGCGGCGCTCCCCGAGGGGACGGGCGCGGGGGCGACGGGGGCCGAGGGGGCAGGGGGCGGGGAGGCGCCGAGCAGCTTGAAGGCGGTGAAGCCGCCGGCCGCGAGGAGCACCAGGGCGAGGCCGCCGAGGGCCATCAGGGCGCGGGAGGTCCTCGCGGGCGCGGCGGCGCCGGCGGTCGTGGACACCCCGGCGGCGTGGGTCTCGCCGGTGGGGATGGGCAGAGGGGTGTAGCCGCCGCTCATGGAGCCGGCGGCGTAGGGGGCGCTCGGGGGCGAGTACGCACCGCCGGGCATGCCCTGCGGCCCGCTCTGCATCGAGGGCACGCCCGGCAGCGATGGATATGGATAACCCGGGCCCGAGGGAGCCGTCGGGGCGTAGGGGGCGGACATCGGCGCCGAGGGGCGGCCCGGGATCGGGGTCGAGAGGCCGCTCATCGAGGGCATCAGGCCGGGGGCGGCGCCGGGGCTCTCCGGCAAGACGGCGTGGTGGAGCGCGGCCCAGAAGCGGCCCATCGAGGGGAAGCGGTCGCCGGGGGACACCGCGAGCGCCTTCAGGAACACGGCCTCGACCGCGGCGCCGAGCTCGACGCCCATCGCGCGGGGCGTGGGGCGGCGCTGGGGATCGCGGCTCATGATCGCGAGCTGGAGGTAGTCGTCGCCCTGCAGGGCGGGGCGGCCGGTGACCATCTCGACCAGGATCAGCGCCATCGCGAACACGTCGGTCCAGGGGCCGGTGGCGCCGTGCGTGCGGCTGAACTGCTCGGGCGCGCCGTAGCTCGGGGTGAACGCCGTGATGTCCTTGCCGGTGTGCGCGAGCGCGGTCGCGGCGGCCATGTGCTCCGCCATCACCTTCGCGATCCCGAAATCGAGCACCTTCACGTGCGCGCCGGCGCCGCGGGGGTCCCCGATCACGAAGATGTTGGCGGGCTTGACGTCGCGGTGCGCGATGTTGCGGGAGTGCACGAGCTCCAGCGCCGCGGCCGCGGGATCGAGCAGCGCCATCGCCTCGCGCAGCGCGCGCGGCGCGATCCCTGCGCGCGACTCCTGCCAGAGGATCGCGTCGAGCGGCTTCCCCTCGAGCCACTCCAGCACCATGTACGGGAGCCAGTGGCCGTCGGGCGTGGTGAACGTCCCGACGTCGCGCGCCTGCACGATCGCCGCGGAGCGGCTGGAGAGCTCGGCCATCAGGCGGCCCTCCTGGATGAAGCCGTCGAGGAGCTGCTCGCGCTGCCCGGGCGCCGCGTTCGCCAGGATCTTGAAGCACTTCAGCGCGACGGGCTGCTGCCAGATCGTGTGCTCGGCCCTGTAGACGACGCTGAACCCACCCTCGCCGACCGCGTGGCTGATCCTGTACTTCTCGGCGATGAGGGTGCCCGCGATGCCCAGGGGATCGCGGCTCGGTGGCTGGCTCATGAGGTCCTCGGCGGAGAGGGCGCCGCCATCATGCCGTGCACCCCGACGGCGACCTTATCACCGAAGCGGGTCATTCAAACACCCGCCGCGCCGAGCAGCGCGCCGCGCTCGCCCAGATCGGCGAGCAGCGCGGCGGTCCCCTGGAGCACGGCGCCGTCGAGGGCGTGGCCGAGCTCCCCGCACCCGCCGACCACCGCGTCGCGCAGCGTGGCCCCGGCGAGGAGCCGGCCCACGATCGCCGCCGCCGGCGGGCTCAGCTCGAGGTAGCGGACCTCGTGCGCCGCGTCCCGGTACGCGAGCAGCGCCGTCGGCTCGCGGGCCGGCACGTCGCGGGCGGCCTCGTCGGCCTGGAGCCGGTGCACCGCGTGCTCGTACCGGACGAGCGTGGCCGACGGGTGGAACCGCGCCCCTCGATCGAGCGACAGCTCCTCGCCCGTGATCGCGGCCGCCGCGCCCTCCTCGTCCGCCGCCGCGCCGGCCGCGACGAACGCGATGAGCTCGTGGCGCGCGAGATCCGGGATGTACGAGGGCACGTCCGGGTCCTCGGCCCACAGGGGCGCCGCCCACCGCACGAGCTCGAACGCGACGTCGCGCAGGTACGGCGAGCGGGGCAGCTCCTCGGCCAGGAAGCGATCCACGTACGCGTCGAACGCGGGCCCGAGCCGCGCCGCCGCGCGCGGGATCTCGCACCGGATCGCGCCGCGCAGGCCCTGCCGGACGAGCCGCCGGTAGATCAGCAGCCGCTCCGCCGGGATCGACGCCATCGCCTCGAGGTGGTCCCCCGAGACGCCCGCGCCCGCGAGCCACGCGCGCGGGTCCGCGGCGACGTCCTCCTCGCGCGCCGCGCTCACGGTCCCCTGCAGCGCGCCGAGCAGCGCCGCGACGTCCGCGTCCCCGGGGGTCGGACCGCTCACGGCGCGGGCCCTCCCGCGCGCGCCGCGAGCCCGCGGAGGTACGCGGCCTCCACCGCGCGCAGCTCGCCGAGCAGCGCGCCGAGCGGCGGGATGTCGTGGTCGCGCTCGAGCACCACCGGCACCGGCCCCGCGCGCGCGATCGCCGCCTCCAGCAGCTCGAGGACCGGATCGATCACGGGCGCCCCGTGCGTGTCGATCAGCACCGTGCCCGGCTCGCCCGGCGGCCCCGGCGACGGCGAGAGCCCGTCTCCGCGCCGCCGCTCGTGCCCCGCGACGTGCATCGAGACCACCCGCTCCGGCGGCATCCGCGCGACGAACGCCGCGGCGTCATACCCGTGGTTCACGCTGTTCACGTACACGTTGTTCACGTCCAGCAGGAGCCCGCAATCGGCGCGCTCGAGCACCTCGACGAGGAAATCCGCCTCGTCGAGCGCGGCGCGCCCCGGCACGAGGTAATAGGTGATGTTCTCGATCGCGACCGGCCGCCCCAGCCGATCGCGCGCCTCGCGCACGCGCGCGGCCGCGTTCCTCGCCGAGGCGCTCGTGAACGGCAGCGGCAAGAGGTCGTGCAGCATCCGCCCGCCCGTGCCCGAGAAGCAGAGGTGATCGCTGTGGAACGGCGGATCGAGCCGGTCGAGCGTGCGCTTCAGCCGCCCCAGGTGCTCCGGCTCGAGCGGATCGACCCCGCCGATCGAGAGCGTCAGCCCGTGCGTGAGGAGCGGATAGCTCGCCCGGACGCGCTCCAGCGCCGCGGGGATCCAGCCGCCGCGGCGCATGTAGTTCTCGGGCGTGATCTCGAAGAACGGGACGGCCGGCGCCGCGCCCGCGTCGATCGCGGCGAGCAGATCCTCGAGGTGCTCCCACCGGAGCCCGAGCCCGACGCCGGAGAGGGTGCTCCCGCTCCGGGCGCGGCGCGCGGCGCTCGACCCGGAGCCCCCGATTTCCATCCGCTGGCCGAGCATGGGTCGATCCAGGACGTCGCGCGGCCTCAGCCCCCGCAGGTGCCCTGGCCGCAGGTGCCCTGGCCGCAGCTCGCGCTCGCGTCCTTCTTCTTCGGGGCGGCGGGCTTGGTGCCAGCGGGCTTGGCGGCCGGCTTGACCAGGGCCGGAGCGGCGGCGGCCGGGGCCGCGGCCGGAGCCGGGGACGGAGCGGCGGCCGGGATCGCGGCGGCCGGCATGGCCGGGGCCGCTGCGGCGGCCGGCGTGGCGGCCTTGTCCGCCGCGCCGGCCTTGTCCGCCGCGCCGGCGGGGGCGTCAGCCGGCTGGCTCTCGGCCGGAGCGGGGGCCTCGGGCACGGTCGAGGCCGGCTCGCTGCTCTGCGCCGCGGGGACCTCCTGCGAGTTCACCGGCGTCTGCGCGCCGCCGCAGCCCGCCGCCAGGATCGCGCCCGCGCCGAGCGCCGCCAGGGTCTCGAAGATGCTCTTGCTGGACATCATGGGTCTGCTCCTCGTGCTCTCGTGGTTTGCCTGGTGGACTACGCGCCGGACCCCGGGCGGTTCCAGTGGACGACCGGCGCCCTCGGTCCGGCTCATTTCGACGCCTCTTCCCGGACCTCTCGGACAACATTCCGTCGAGCGCGTCCCCCGCCGCGTCCGCCGCGCCTTGCCTCCTCGGAGGAGGCACCACGATACGCGGCCCCCCCGCTCCGGATCCATCCGGACGCGCGGCTCCGCGCGCCGCGCGCCTTTGACCGGCGTGCCCCCCGTACTTGAGGGACATGCGCGCCCCGGCCTCGCGGCCTGGGTCCCTGGGCGAAACGCGAGATACGGCGCCGCGGCCGCGGCCGGACGGCCTCACACGGCCCCGCGCTGCACACGAGCGGATGGTCCGGCGCGTGCACGGGCGCTCGCCGGACGCGGGACGCGGTGACGCGGGCGTCGCCCTGGAGGCGGAGCCGCCGTCGATCCGCGCGCCGCGGCGCGGGGCCCGCGCTCGCGTGCGGGATCCGCCGCGCGCGCGGCGCCCGTGGGATCCGAGCCAACCGAGGAGGCATGTGATGAGAAGGCGAGGACTTGCGGCCGTCGCGGTGGCCGCCGTGGCCACGATGACGTTCGCCGGCGCCGCAGGCGCGCAGACCACGCAGGCGCAGCCCGGCGCGCCGCAGACCGGGCTCTGCCCCTGCCCGCCGGGGCAGCGGCCGCCCGGTTCGAAGGCGCAGCAGGGCGCGGCGGAGCCCGGCGCGACGAGGGCCGAGCAGCGCGCCGCGCAGGCCGAGAAGCGCGCCACGCAGGCCGAGCAGCGCGCCGCGCAGGCCGAGAAGCGCGCCGCGCACGCCGAGGAGCGCGCCGCGCGGGCCGAGGAGCGCGCCGCGCCGGGCAAGGCGCAGCCCGGCGAGGCCGAGTTCGGCGTCGGCGCCG
>CAYQYG010000520.1:0-5908 GCA_964421485.1 uncultured Polyangiaceae bacterium
GGCCGCCGCGCAGCAGGCCGCCGCGCAGCAGGCCGCCGCGCAGCAGGCCGCCGCGAGACAAGCCGCCGCACAGCAAGCGGCGGCGAGGCAGGCCGCCGCAAGGCAGGCCGCCGCGAGACAGGCCGCCGCACAGCAAGCGGCGGCGAGGCAGGCCGCCGCACAGCAGGCCGCCGCGAGACAGATGGCCGAACAGCAGCCCGCGCGGGCTCGCTCCGCGTCCGACGGGCGGCGCCGCGCCCGGGGCACCGCCGGCGAGACGCCTTCGCCCGCCGCGGCCGCCGCCGCAACGCAGGCCGCGGAGGCGGCGGCTCCCGCGCGCCGTCGTGGTGAGCCCGATGCCCCGCACGCGCCCCGCGTCACCCACGCGCCCGAGGAGCGCCGGAGCGCGTGGCCCGACGACGAGGTCACCATGCAGCGCGACCTCTCGCAGCTCCGGCGGGAGCAGGCCGAGCTGGCCGGGATCCGCATCGACGACCTCGACGAGGACACGCGGGTGATCCAGGGCGGCCGCGGCGACGCGGACGCCGAGCCGCCGATCGCGGGCGCCCTGGCCGCCAAGCCTCCCGCCGCGGAGGCACCGGCCCCCGAGCCGCCGAGCGACGTCGCGCCGCAGGCGCCGGCCGCGCGCGCACCGCAGGCGTCGGTCCCGCACTGGGCGGGCGCCATGCCGAGCGACGGCCCGCTGCTCGCCGAGGCGATGGTCGAGACCGGACAGCTCGCCGGCGCGCCCGCCCCGCACGACGGCGCCGACGGCGCCACGGCCAACGACCTGGAGGACACCTCGGGGCAGGGCGCCGCGCCGGAGGGCCTCGGCGAGGGGCCCTTCGCGGCCGCAGGCGACCCGCCCCGCTGGCGCTCCCCCCGGGTGCCGCACCTCGCCGCGCCGATCGTGTCGCTCGCCGCCGTGCGCGTCGCCGTGCTGGGCACGTCGGTGCCCGGCGAGGTCCGGCTGGTGCCGCTCGATGAGCGCGGCGAGCCGCCCACCGGCGCCGCCGCCGCGATCCTGGTCCCGCTGAGCGCCCTCGACGGCGAGGCGATCGCGCGCCTCTTCGGCGGCACCTGACCCTCACAATCCGCCCACCACATCGCGATTCGGCGGTAGCCTCGGCGGCATGAAAGGCGATCGATCCCCCCCGGCCCGCATCCGCATCACCGGCCTGCAGGAGGCCCAGCTCCCGGATCTGCTCGAGCTGGAGCGAGCCTGCTGCCAGATGTACTACGACATCGGCTTCGACGCGGCGGAGGTTCCGGCGCGCACGACCGCGGATTTCGCCGCGCTGCCGCGGGATCACGACGTGCGCGTCGCCGAGGCCGATCACGTCGTCGCCGGCTACATGGCCTGGCGCGACGAGTCCCCGGGGGTCGCCTACCTCGCCGACATCTCAGTGCACCCCGATCACCAGCGGTTCGGCGTCGGCACCCGCCTGCTTGAGGCGTTCTGGGAGGGAGCCCGCGACGTCGGGCTCGAGGTCGCCGTGGTCCGCGTGTGGCAGAGAGCGACCTGGGCCACGGCTTTCTACGCCAAGGCAGGGTTCACGCCGCTGTCGGCCGACGTGCCCGCGAAGGTGCTCCGCTGGCGAGAGGAGCGCGAGGCCTCCGGCCGCCCGCTGACCCGCCCGGGTGAGCAGGTCCTCTGGGCGCGCGTCGCCCCGAAGCCCCCGGAGCCCGAAGACGAGGACGGGGACGAGGACGCTGCCACCTGACTGCGCCGTTCAGGGCGCCGCGTCAGGCGCGCGGCCTGGCCGCGCAGGCGAGGATCCGGGCCGCGCGCTGCTGCTTGGTGCCGTAGATCGCGTCGCGCGCGGCCGGCGCCTGCCTGAGCACGAGCTGCACCATGGCCTTCACGGCCTCGGGGGAGGAGCGCCTCGCCGCGTAGCAGTCCGCCTCGTACTCGGCCGTCCTGCGCCCCGCGGTCGTGTGGATCATGATCTCGTTCTCGAGGTGCCCGAGCTGCACGTGCCCGAGCTCGTGAGCGCGGAAGAACTCGCGCGCGGCCCCGGCCGCCTCGCAGAGCGCGGGGTTGTACAGGATGACGGGCCCCGAGGCGGTCATCCTGACCATCGCGGCGTCGGGGAGGCCGACGACCTCGCGCTCCGGCACCTCGTCAGCGCCGGCGCTGGTGCTGGTGGCGAGGCAAAGGGAAAAGGCGACAGCGGCGGGCGCGAGGGCGCCGGCGAGCGAGGGGCGAGCGGGCATGGATCTCCGTTCGAAGCGCGAGGAATGAGGGCGAGCGCCGCTCCGTAGCCCTCGACCAGAGGCTGCGCAAGGCGCCGATCCGCGCTCTGCGCGACGCGCGGACCTGCGTGCGGTGCGCCACGGTCGCCGGATCGCGGGATCGCGGGATCGCGGATCGCGGGATCACGATCCGCACAGGGCCGCCCCCCGGCCCAGGCGTCGAGTTGACATAATGTTTCTTATGCGATCTACTCGGCGCCCTCGGGGAGAGGGATCCACGCGGAAATCCGGCCCAAGCCGGATCCGCTCCCGGTCCCCCTGCGCCGATCTCGATCCCCGAGCCGGCGGCCCCGCCGCTCAGCCGCCGGGCGTCGGCGCCTGGACGTGCAGCCCGAGCAGCGCGCCGCCGTTGGTCAGCACGAACGCGCGGCGGCCATGGACCGCGGGCGTCATCGCGACGCCCCCGCCGGTGTCGATCCCGTCGATCACCGCGCCGTCCGTCGGCGAGAACAGGAACAGGCCGTAGCGCGTCGTCGCCACGAGCAGCGCTCCGACCCACGGGACGGGCGCCGAGATCCCGCCCTCCGGCAGGTTCCGCCGCCAGATCGTCCGGCCGTCCTCCGGATCCAGCGCCCAGAGGCCCGTCAGGCCCGAGGCGGCCAGCAGGATCTTCCGCGCCGGGACCTCCGGGCCCTCGCCGCCCCTGGGGCGATGCGCCGGCTGCTCCCACAGGACGAGCTCCGTCACGCCGGTCGCCTTCTCGTTCACCCAGGCGCGGCTCCCGTCCTGCGCGTCGAGCGCGAACACTCCGCCGGCGTAGCCCGCCACGAACACCACCTCGCCGGACGAGATCCGGTGCACGATCGGCGTCGTGTCGACATCCAGGTACTTCGGCGCCTCGCCGGTCGCCTGCTCGGCCTCGGCCGCGAGGTCGACCGTCGGCCACTGCTCCGAGCCGTCCCGGCGGTCGTACGCCATCACCGTCCCGTCGGAGAACGCCGTGTAGACCCGGTCGCCGGCCACCGTGGGGCCCGCGTAGCCCGCGACCTCCATCCCGAACGCCGGCGTCCGGTGCTGGTGCCAGCGCATCGCCAGCGTGGTCGCGTCGAGCGCCATCAGCGTGTCGTTCGCGTTCATCACGTACAGCGTGCCGTCGCGCAGCACGGGCCGGCGCGCCACCTCGGCGTTCGTCATGAAGCGGTGCAAGAGGCCGCCGTCCGAGGCGCGGACCATGTAGAGCGCGCCGTCGTTCGAGCCGAAATACACGACGTCCGAGGCCGCGTCGTAGAGCGGCTCGCACTGCACGGCGCCGAGCGTCTCGAAGCGCCAGAGCACCTCGCCGGAGTCCGCGCGCAGCGCGTACAGGCCGTGATCGCTCGATCCCACGAAGATCCGGAGGTGCGCGGCGTCGATCTCGGGCCGGCCGCGCTCGTAGTCCTCGTCGGCCTTCCGCGACTCGGCCGTGAGCTCGCGCCGCATCGTGATCCCGAGCGCCGAGCCCGGGTGGTGCAGCCAGAGCGGCGCCTCGGGGGCCGCCGCGCCGCCGACGGCGCCGCACCCGGCGAGCACCGCCACGCCGCACGCCGCGCCGCACGCAGCGATGCCCCGAGCGCCGCGATCACTCATGCGTCTCGCCCATCTTCTTCTTCTCGGCGTTCTCGCGCGCCCGCTTGATCAGCCGCTCGATCTCCTCGGGCGTCATCGACGAGCCCTTGGGCCCGCCGAGCTGCGTGCGCGCCGGCACCGCCGACGGATCCAGCTTCCGGAGCGTGTCGTCGACCACCGCCTCGAGGAACTGGAACGGGTGGCCGTCCACGCCCGGCGCCGCGAGCTTCTCGCGGGCCGTCTTGAGCAGCTCCTTCGCCTTGTCGTTGTCCTTCTTGGCGATGAGGATCCGCGCCTGGTGGTAGAGGCCGAGCTCCTTGAAGCCCTTCGCGTCGAGGCCCTCGAGCTCCTTGAACGTCGCCAGCGCGCCGTCGAGATCCCCCTTGCCCTCCTTGGCGAAGCCGAGGCCCTCCAGGGCGCGGCCCTTCACGTCGGGGTCGGCGCCCGCGAGCGTGGAGGACGCGACCGCGCTGTACGCCTCGAGCGCGTGCGCGTAGTCCTTCTTGTCGAGCATCACGCCCGCCTGGCCGAGCTTCGCGAGCATCGCGGCGCCGGTGCCGCCGTGCTCGTCGATCACCTTGTTGTAGGCGGCCAGCGCCGTGTCCGCGCGCTCGTCAGCGGTCTTGAAGACCCGCGTCGGATCGAGCTCCTTCTCCTCGTCGGTCCGCTTGTCCTCGGCGAGGACCTTGCCGCGATCCGCAGCCACCGCCGCGGCGAGGGTTCCAGACGCCGCGCCCGCGGTCTTCTCCGTGCGCGAGATGTAGAAGAGCACGCCGCCCAGGCCGACGACGCCGGCGACGATCACCCACTGCAGCACCGGCCAGTTCCGGCGGATCCACCGGCCCGCGCCGGAGGTCATCCGGGTGAGCGCGTCCTCCACCATCTCGCTCGGCAAGAGCGCCACCGGCCTCGGCGCCGCGGCCTGCTCCTTGCGACGGTTCAGGAGCTCCTTGGCGCGCGCGTTCTTGTCCTTCGGGAGCTCGTCGCCCTTGTCCTTGTCGCCGCCGGCCTTGCGGCGGCGCCGCGCGATCGACTCCTCGCGGCGGCGCGCGGCCCGGTTCGGCGGCGCCTTGGGCTCCTCGGTCGCCTCGGCGGCCTCGGCGCCCTCCCCGGCCTCGTCGTCGCCCACGCCGAGGGCCTTCGCGACGCGCGCCGCGCTCTCGTCCTCCTCGGGCGCGTCGTCGGCGTCGCGCTTCTCCTCCGCCGCGCGCTCCTCGGCGGCGGCGCGCTCCTCGGCGTCGCCGCCGTCCTTCTCGTCCGTGTCCTCGCGCGTTCGGTCCTTGTCCGGCACGGCGCGGACTCTAGTCCCGCGGCCCCCGGCGTCAATCGCGCGGTGCCTGGGCGTCGTTCGGCGCCGTGCCCGCGTCGTCCGGGCGCCACGGCAGAGGCGGCGGCGGCGGGATCTCGTCGCTCAGCGGCACCACCGCGCAGGCCAGCACCTCGACGTTCTGGGTCGCGTAGACGACGAAATCCCCGTGCCCACCGGGGCGGACCCCGACCGTCGCGGGCAACGTCGCGAACGCTTCGGTCGGCTCGCTCCCGGGCGGGATCGGCAGCGCCACCGCGCGCTCCGGATCGAGCTCCGGCGCGTCCGCCGGCACGAGCGACGAGCGGTCGCGCTTCGGCGGCTTCGCGCTCCTCGCCGCGGGCCCGAAGCGCACCTCGCCCGGCTGGCCGTCGGCGCTCCGCGCGCGGCAGATCACCCGCAGCCCCTCGCCGTTGCCCGCCTTGGGCACGGAGAAGCCCACCCCCACGCCGCTCTTCGCGAACCGCCGGAGCCGGTCGAGATCCCGGTCCCGCGGCCCGCCCACGAGCTCCAGGATGTCCGCGCGCAGCGCGATCGAGAGGCCCCCCGGCAGCGGATCCGGCGTGCCCAGCAGCCGCACGAGCGGCGCCCTGAGCTCCGGCCCGGCCCCGAGCTTCACGAGCGCCTCGGCGATCGCCACCCGCGCCGTCTGGTAGCGCTCGCCCGCGAGCTGCTCCGCCAGCGCCGGCCGCGCCGCGTCCTCGCCGATCGCCGCCAGCGCCGCCGCCGCGTGCGGCCGGAGCCGCACGTCGTCGAGCGCCGCGATCAGCGCCCCCAGCGCCGATTTCGCCCGGATCTTCCCGAGCGCCTCCACGATCTCCC
>CAYQYG010000521.1:0-5883 GCA_964421485.1 uncultured Polyangiaceae bacterium
GTTCAAGCTTCGCCGGTTGTCGGGCGGGCTCTATGCACCATTCGTGACCGTGACGCTCGGGCTGGCGAGCAAGACGAGCGGCCAGATGGACTTCCTCGTGGACTCGGGAGCATCGCGTTCGCTCGTGCCGAGGAACGCCGTGTTCGATCTGCTCTCCCGTGAGGAGGCTCCGCCCGAGGCTGCCTCCTCCCTGCAAGACGCCAGCGGTAAGCCGTTGAAGGGACTGGACATTGATTTCGACGTCGCCATTGTGGGCGCCGGCCGTCTGCCCGTGGTGCGCGAGCGCATCCTTGTGGGACGCGATATCAAGTGGGCTGTCCTCGGCATGTCATGGTTCGAGAAGACGGGAGTTCACTTCCAGAACTTCCCCGAAAGGCCCGGCGGGCGCCAGTTCGCACTCTACACATGTCCGTTCTGATCTGGCAGAACGCGTGCCCGCTCACGTTCAGCAGGACGGCGCCGTCGAAGTCCGGAGGATCTACACCGCCGCCCAGACGGTCCCCGCCCGCCGCCGCTCCGCGTGGGCGTCCCCGGTCAGCGCATACCGGAGCAGCTCGTTCGTCACGGGGTGCTGGAGCAAGATCCGCGGCTCCTCCGTCGAGCGCGCGATCTCCCGGTCGAACCGGCGCAGGTAATCGATCGCCGCCAGCGCGTCGCCGGAGAGCACGTAGGCGATCCGGTACTCGCTGCGCCGGATGCCGATCGTGAAGGACCGCGGATCGTAGGCGGCCGTCAGGTTGTGCAGGATCTCCTCGATGATCTTGCGCTGCCGCCGCCCGATCGCGCGCTGGACCGGCGGGAGCATCTGCTGCGCGGCGTGCTCGCGCGGGGGCAGAAGCTCGCCGGAGGCGAAGCCCGGCTCGACCGTGCGCACGGCCGCGAGCAGCATGCCGTCCGCGCCCTCGATCGAGATCTCGTCGAGGAACGTGAAGCCGAGCGCGACCCGCGAGAGCAGGCGCGCCAGGGCGAACGCCTGCTCGAGCTCGGGGAGCTCGATGAACGACGTCGCGGCCACGATCGCGGGAGGATCGCCGGGGTAGACCCGGGCCGCGCCCTGCCAGGAGGGGGAGAGGTAGAGCTCGAAGGCCTCCACGCCGAGGGCGCGGCCGATGCGCTCGGCCAGCAGGCGGGTGGGGTGGCCGTCGCGGGGGCTCACGCGCTCGCGGGAGCCGATGCCGAGGTTGCCCAGCTCGAAGCGGATCGCCTTCGCGGCGACCGGGGCGAGCGCGACCGCGACGTCGATCATCGAGCTGCGGGCCTCGGGGACGAGCAGGCGGCCGACCTCGGGGCCGGCGAGCACCATGGGGTAGGGGACCTCGGGGGTGAGGCGGCGCGTGCGGAGGCGGGCCACGCGGTCGAGGGGGACGTCGCCGAGGCAGGCGCGGACCTCCTCGACGGCGAGGCGCTCCTCGGCGCGGCCGTCCTTCGCGAGCGCGGCGTCGAGCGCGGCGAGCGCGTGACCCAGATCAGGGAGGCGGGCGAAGACCTCCGGGTCGGCGGAGAGCGCGTCGCGGAGGATCTGGACGGCCTCGCCGTTGCGGCCGGCAGCCTCGAGGCCGCGGCCCAGGGCGGTGCGGGACTCGGGGGGCGCGCCGGGGAGGAGCGTGGCCTGCTGGAGGTGGGCCAGGCCCTCGCGCGGGCGCACGAGGGACGTGACCTCGAGCAGGCCGAGCGTGATCAGCCAGCGCGGCTCGACAGGGAGGCGGCGCGACCCCGCGAGCTCGATGAGCTGCTGGAGCGCCTTCGCGTAGGCGGCGGCGCCGTCGGGGGCGTCGGTGCGGTAGAGGCGCGCGAGCGCGGTCCACGCGCGGGGGTCGGCCGGGGCGGTGATGACGGCGTCGCAGAGCGCGCGGACCACGCCGGCCGCGTCGCCCGCCTCGCGGCAGGCGTCGGCGAGGCGGAGGCCGGCCTCGGCGCGGGCGACCGGATCGGCGGCGAGCTCGACGATGCGGCCCAGGGCGTGGAGCACGACGGCGTGATCGCCGCGCGCGACGCCGATCTTGTGGAGGCGCTCGAGCGCGAGCCGGTTCCTGGGGTCGTGCGTGAGGATCGCCTGGAGGGCCTCCTGCGCGCGCACGAGGTCGCCGAGCGGGCCCTCGTGGAGGTCCGCGAGGAGGAGCTCGGCGGTGATCTTCGTGTCGGCGTCGGGCGCGGCGATGACGGCGCGCTGGAGCGTGTCGCGCGCCTCGGCCCAGACGCGCTGGATCATGAGCAGGCGCGCCATGAGCAGGAGCGCCTCGGGGTCGTCGGGGGTGACGCCGATGACCCGGCGCATCGCGGCGATGCCGACGCCCGGCTCGGGGGAGCCGGCGCGGGCGTGGTGGCGGAGCACGGCGCGGCCGATCTCGGTGCCGAGCAGCGCGACGGCCTCGGGCCGGGCGGCCTTCTCGAGCGCGCCGCCGAGGCGATCGGCGAGGCGCGAAGGATCGGACGAGAGCATGCGGGCGAGCGCGCGCGCCGCGGGCTCGCAGTCGGCGTCGACGTGGAGCGCCTCCTCGTAGAGATCGAGCGCGCGCGCCTGCACGTCGGGGCCGGGCTCCTCGGCGGTGAGCTCGGCGGCGCGGACGAGGTGGCCCGCGCGCGCGGGCGCGCCGTGCACGAGGCGGGCGAGCGCGACCTGGGCGAGGATCAGGCTGCCGCGATCGCCGAGGCGCGCCGCGAGCCGGTCGAGGCCGCGGGCGGCGAGCAGGCTCTCGGGCCAGAGGGCGAGCGCGCTGCGGTAGCCGGCCAGGGCCGCGCGCGCGGAGGCCGCGTCGGCCTCCGACTGCGCGTCGGCGAGCAGGGCCTCTTCCATGTTGTAGAGCGCGCGCGCGACCGGATCGGCGGTGAGCTCCTTGCTGGCGCGGATCGCGTCGACGAGCAGGCCGCGCGCGGAGAGCGCCGACGGGTGCGGGGTGGCCGCGCCGCCCGCGAGCCTGCCGGCGACGCGGATGATCGCCGAGAGCGCCGCGGTGTCCCTCGGCGCGTCGCGCACGATGCGCTCGAGCGCCTCGAGCGCGGCGCTCGGGCCGACCTGCTCCTCGAGCGCGACGATCTCCCAGAGCGCGCCGACGCGCGCGGCGCTCGAGACGAAGACCTCCGCCTCGGCGCGCAGCACGGCGGCGAGGGAGGTCGGGGCGTCGAGGACGCGGTGGAGCTGCTCGAGCAGGCGCAGCGCGGGGACGTGGCTCGGGACGACGCCGAGCAGGCCCTGGAGGATCTCGGTCGCCTCGAGCGGATCGGGCGCGGCGAGGACCTGCGCGAGCGCGATGCGGATCGCGTGGTCGACGGCCGGCGGGGGCTTGCGCTCGAGCCAGCGCGTGTAGAGCGCCGCGAGCTGCCGCGCCGCCTCCAGCGGCGGCACCTCGGGCGGCCGCCCCGTGGCGCTCTTGCCGCCGCCCTCGGCGCGCACGTAGATCCGCTCCAGCGCCTCGAGGATCGCGGCGTCGCCGCCGCCCTCGGCGAGCGCGGCGTCGGCGCGGGAGAGGCTGGCCTGCGCCGCGAGGTCCTGGCCGAGCACGTGCTCCTGCACCTCGGCGGCCTGCACGAGGAGCCGGGCGCAGTCGCGCGGATCGGGCGTCTCGCCCGCCAGCGAGGTGAGCGCCTCGACGAGCCGCTCGTGATCGCCGATCTCGCGGAGGAGGCGCGCGATCTCCACGCGGGGCAAGGGGTGCGCCGGCTTGATGCGCGCCGCCTCGCGGTAGGCGTCGACCGCGGCGCGGGGCCGCTTGAGCCGGCGCTCGTCGAGCAGCGCGACCTCGATCCAGAGCGCGAAGGCGGGATCGCAGGCTCCTTGGAGCTCACCGGTCTCCGCGGCGCGCTCGGCGTGCGCGCGCTGCTCGCGGGCGATGAGGCGGAGCAGCGCCGCGCGCGCGTCGTCGTAGCGGCCCGCGCGCTCGTCGATCCGGAAGCGGGCCCGCAGCGCGTCGCGGTCCTCGGGGTCGATCGCGAGCGCGCGGCGGACCAGCTCCGAGGCGCGCTCGCGGTCGCCGAGGCGGCCCTCGGTGAGCTCGGCCGCGCGGAGCAGGAGGCGCCGCTCGAGGTCCCGGTCGCCGGTCAGGCCGGCCTCGGCGCAGAGCGCGCGCGCGAGCCGCTGCGCGTCGCCCGCGCGCGCCGCGTTGCGCTGGAGCGCCAGGATCGCCGTCCGCCGCCGCGGATCGATGTCGAGGATCTTCTCGATCTCGACGATGGCCTGCGCCGGGTGGCCGATCTCGTCCTCCCAGATCGCGACGAGCTTCTCGAGCAGCCCGATCTTGCGGGCCGCGTCGTCGGACACGGCGGCGGCCTGCGCGTAGAGGTCGATGCGCGCGCGCACGCTGCGGGGATCCTCCTCGCCGCCCCAGGTGCTCGTCATCGGCCTGACCGGCCTGCCCTCCTCGTCGAGCGGGATCGGCTTGGGGGCGAGCAGCGCGGAGAGCGCGTCGAACACGCCGCTGTGGCCGGGGTCGATCGCCCACGCCGCGCGCAGGTAGGCGATCGCGTCGTTCGGCCGCCGGAGCTGGCGCTCGGCGATGTCGGCGGCGCGCATCAGCGCGGCGACGCGCGCCGCGGTGGAGCGGTCGGCGTTCGCGACCGCGGTCCAGGTCTGGACGCGCTCCTCGTGGTGCCCGAGGCGCTGCAGCGCGCGGTCCAGCCGCTCGCGGGTCGAGGCGTCGTCCGGGTCGCGGGCGAGCGCGCGCGCCGCGTGGAACGCGGCCTGGTCGGCGTTGCCGAGCGCGTCGTAGATCTCCGAGAGGCGCACGTGCTCGTGCGCGATCGCCTCGTCGTCGGTGAGCAGCGCGAGCTCCTGCTGCCGCACGCCCGCGGCCACGTCGAGCGCGCCGCTGCCCTCGAGCAGCCGGATCAGCTCCGCGAGCACCCGCCGCGCCGTCGGGGCCCCGGCCGGCGCGCGCGCCGAGGCGCGCGAGCGCAGCGCGATCGCCTCGGTCGGCGCGCGCAGCCGGTCGATGAGGAGGCGCGCGGCGTCGTAGAGCAGGCGCGAGGCGCGCTCGTCGTCGCGCTCGTGGTCGGCCTCGATCGAGAGCGCGCCCACGAGCGCGGCCGTCGCGTCGTGCAGCACGAGGTGCCGCCGGAGCGCGTCGCGCACCGGCCCGGGCGCCGGGTCGAACGCGACGGCCGCGTCGAGCGCCGCGGCCGCCGGCTCGGGCTTGCCCAGGCGCCGGTCGAGCACGAGCGCGCGCTCGACGTGGAGCCACGCGGCGAGGCGCGCGTCCCCGTCGGCCCGGTCGCGTCCCGGCGCGTAGGCGTCGGCGAGGCGCTCGAGGTGGGCCGCGAGCTCGGCCGAGAGCGACGGCGGGCCGCCGCGCGCGATGTCGCGGCGGAGCACCGCCTCCAGCCCGCGCAGCGCGGCCGGGTGCCCCGGCGCGAGCCGGAGCGCCTCGGCGAAGGCCTCGCGGCTGTCCTCCGTGCGCCCGAGCGCCTCGCACACGCGCGCGCGCTCCGCGAGCAGATCGGCGCGCGCGCCCTCGCCCTCGGCGACGCGCAGCCAGTCCTCGATCAGCTCGAGCGTGAGCGAGAGCTCGGCGCGCCCCTCGAGCAGGCGGCGCATGCGGCAGAGCGCGGGCTCGAGCGTGCGGCAGAGCTTGCGGGCGCGCTCGTAGGACCGCCGCGCGCTCGCCGGATCGCGCAGCGCGCGCTCCTGCAGCACGCCGAGCTCCACGAGCGCCCGCGCCGCGCCGATCGGATCCTCGTCGCGCAGCCGCTCCGACCGCTGCAGGAGCTCCTCGGCGAGCCCCTCCTCCGGGGAGGCCGGCGCGCGCGCCGGCTGCTGCTCCTCCTCCTCCCGCGCCGCCGGGTGCGGCGGCAGCGGCGCGGGCGTGGGCGGCGAGACCGGCTCCTCCAGCCCGGCCGCGCCGGACCGCGCGCCGGGCTTGCCGGGCGCGCGCGGTGTGCGCAGCGGCGGCG
>CAYQYG010000522.1:0-5874 GCA_964421485.1 uncultured Polyangiaceae bacterium
CCGGCGCCCGCGCAGCCGGCGCCCGCGCAGCCGGCGCCTGCGCAGCCCGAGGGCGAGGAGGAGCCGCTCATGCCCGCGCCCTCGCCGCCGCGCGGCCCGGTCGGGCCGGTCGCTCCCTCGGCCCCGCCCAGCCCCCCCGCGCAGGCCGCGCCCCCCAAGGCCGAGGCGTCGGCGGAGCGCCCGACGGGGCAGGGCGAGATCGGCGCGAGCCCGGATCAGGTCTACGCCGAGGACTGGTGGTCCCACGCGCGGCCCGCGTTCGAGATCCACGGCTACTACCGCGTCCGCGCGGAGTTCTTCCACAACTTCGCGCTGAACCGCCGCGACTCGCCGGGCCGCGAGCTCTGGCCCCAGCCGCCCGACAAGGACTACATCGACATCAGCGGGCAGCCGCACCAGGTCGTGCTCTGCGGCGACGATCCCCTGAACCCCGAGCGCTGCGACAACAACACGCAGGCCGGCGCGAACATGCGGTTCCGGATCAACCCCGAGCTGCACATCAGCGACAACCTGCGGGTCCTCTCGCAGATCGACATGCTCGACAACGTCGTGCTCGGCTCGACGCCCGAGGGCTACATGAACCAGCCGGGCGCGGGCGGCTACGAGGTCGTCGGCCGCGGCGGCTACTCCCCGCTCAGCGCGTTCTCGAGCTCGCAGTGGGCCCCGAGCGGCGGGCAGACGTCGATGAACGACTCGATCCTGGTGAAGCGCGTGTGGGGCGAGTACCTCACGCCCATCGGCCTGCTCCGCTTCGGCCGCATGCCGAGCCACTGGGGCCTCGGCATGCTCGTGAACAGCGGCGACGGCTACGACTCCGACTACCAGTCGACCGCCGACCGCCTGATGCTCGTCACCGGCATCAAGAAGTACGACATCTACTTCGCCGGCGCGTGGGACTTCGCGAACGAGGGAGCGGTCAGCTACTCGCTGAACGAGCAGCAGGGCCAGCCCTACGACCTCGGCCAGCAGGACGACGTCGATCAGTTCGTGCTCGTCGCCGCCCGCCGCAAGAACCCCGAGCTGCAGAAGCTCGATCTGGCGCAGGGCAACGTGGTCATGAACGGCGGCTTGTACTTCGTGTACCGCAACCAGACGCTGGCGAACGACGAGACCACGCCCGCGTCCGCCGCCTCGATCGGCCAGCCCCCGGAGAACGTCTCGCAGGGCCTGGTCCGCCGCGGCGCCGAGGCGTTCATCCCCGACATCTGGTTCCAGTTCCTCTACAAGAAGTTCCGCTTCGAGCTCGAGGCCGCGATGATCTACGGCTCGCTCGAGAACACGGGCCGGACCGGCGGCGCGGGCACCGACTACCAGAACGACATCGACCCCGAAGAGAACGGCTGGAAGCTCCGCCAGTTCGGCCTGGCGACGCAGACCGAGTTCAAGGCGATCGAGGACCGGCTGCGCATCCACTTCGGCTTCGGCTACGCGAGCGGCGATGACGACGTCGCCTCGCTCGCGCCGCAGGGCGAGGGCCTGCAGCCGCAGCTCACGACGGACCGGACGTTCTCGACCTTCCGGTTCCACCCCGACTACCGGGTCGATCTGATCCTGTTCCGCCACATCCTGAACCGGGTGCAGGGCGCGTACTACTTCCGGCCGGGCGTCGACTACGACTTCGCGCGCGACAAGAACGGCCAGCGCCTCGGCGGCGGCGCGGCGGTGATCTGGAGCCGCGCGTCCGAGTTCGTGCAGACCCCCGGCCACGCGCGCGACCTCGGCCTCGAGCTGAACTTCCAGCTCTATTACCAGTCGAAGGACGGCACGCTGAACGACGATCCGGACAGGATGGGCGGCTTCTACACGGCCCTGCAGTACGGCGTCATGTTCCCGCTCGGCGGCCTCAGCTACCTGCCCGGCGAGCAGGCCGACTACGAGAACGCGACCGGGATCGCGGACATCGACACGGAGACCGCGCAGACGGTCCGCTGGTACCTCGGGATCCTGTTCTAGGGCTCCCTGTAAAATTCCCTCCCCGCTTCACTCTCCGCGTCCCGAGCCTCCTTTGGCCACCCGGGGCTCCGGGTCGCCTTCGGCGCCTGAACCCCTTGCTCCGGCGGGCGGACGCGCGCGACAATCGCTCGTCGCGGGCCTTCCGGGCGCGGCCTTGCGGCGCAGGCTTTCACGCGGGAGCGGCGAGGTGCTTCGACGGTTCCTGATCGCGGTCTTGCTCGCGACCACCACCCTCCTCGGCTCGGCGCGCGTGTCGACGGCGCAGGACGATGCGCCGGCGTTTCGCGATCTCGCGACGGGCGGCGACTACCGGCTGCGGGTGGCGGCGGCGCTGGCGCTGGGGAAGTCGCAGAGCCCGAACGCGCGGGGGGCGCTCGAGAAGGCGCTGAAGGATCCGCACCCGGCGGTGCGCGCCGCGGCGGCGGCGGCGCTCGGGGCGCGCGGGGACGCGGCGGCGGTGCCTGCCCTGCAGGCGGCGCTCGGGGGCGAGGCGACCGCGACCGTGAGGGCTCAGATCGAGTCGAGCGTGCAGCGGCTGTCGAAGAAGGCGCCGTCCGCGAAGGTGAAGTTCCTCGTGTCGCTCGGGAAATTCGAGAACCGATCAGGGGTGAAGGACACGGCGATCGGGGGGCTGCTGAAGGACGAGACGAGGGCGAAGGTGGCGCAGGTGCCCGGGATCGAGCTCCTGGCCGAGGGCGCGGATCTCGCGGCGACCGCGAAGAGCCGCAAGCTGCCGGCGTTCACGCTCGACGGGTCGGTGACGCAGCTCGCGAAGGGTCAGAGCGGCGCCGACGTGACGTACTCGGCGAAGGTGGAGTACCTGATCCGCAAGATGCCGGAGCAGGCGCTGAAGGGATCGATGAGCGGGGCTGCGAAGGCGCTGGCGGACGCGAGGCAGGTGAGGGGCCCGAGCGAGCTCTTGCAGCTCCAGCGCGACGCGCTGGCGGGCGCCGTCGAGAGCGCGCTCAAGGGCGCCTCCCCCGCGCTCGAGGCCGCGTCCGGCAAATAGCGCGCGTCGATCCGAGCCTCGACCTTGTGGGTGGAGGAAACGGCCGGGGGAGAAACCGAGCAGGAGGACTATCCGATCAGCTTCTCGGCCTCGGCGTAGGTCGCGGCGATCGCCTCGTCGAGCTTCGCGACCTCGGTGCCGCCGGCCTGCGCCATGTCGGGGCGGCCGCCGCCGGATCCGCCGATGATCTTCGCGACGGCCTTCACGAGGTCGCCGGCCTTGAGGCGATCGGTCGCGGGCTTCGAGACCATCACGGCGAGCTGCGCCTTGTCGCCGGCGGCCGTGCCGAGCAGCACCGCGGAGCGGTCGCCGAGCTTGTCGCGGAGCTTCTCGGCGAGCTCGCGGAGCGCGCCGGCGTTCGTGCCGTCGGCGACGCGGCGGGCGAGCACGCGCACGCCGCCGATCTCGCGCGCGCCCTCGAGCAGCGCGTCGAGGCCCGTGGCGGCGCCGCCGGACCGGGTGGGCCCGCCGCCCTCGAGCAGGCGGCGCTCCAGCTCGGCGACCTTCTTCTCGAGCTCGCGCTCGTGCGCGACGATCTTCCCGATCTTCTCGGCCAGGTCGCCGCCGGAGGCCTTCGCGGCCTGGCGGGCGCGCTGGATCGACTCCTCGACCTCGCGCACGTGGGCGAGGGCGTTCATGCCGGTCGCGGCGAAGACGCGGCGCACGCCGGCGGCCACGCCGGCCTCGGCGGTGATCTTGAACAGGCCGATGTCGCCGAGGGCGCGCGCGTGCGTGCCGCCGCAGAGCTCGACCACCTCGGGCGTCATCGTGAGCATGCGGACCGTGTCGCCGTACTTCTCCTCGAAGATCGCGATCGCGCCGCGGCGCTTCGCCTCGTCCATGGCGAGGATCTCGGTCACCACGGGGGCGTTCGTGAGGATCTTCTCGTTCGCGAGGTCCTCGATGCGGGCGATCTCGTCGCGGGTGAGCGGGCGGTTGTGCGTGAAATCGAAGCGGAGCACGTCCGGCCCCACGCGGGAGCCCTTCTGCTGCGCGTGATCGCCGAGCACCTTGCGGAGGGCCCAGTGGAGCACGTGCGTCGCGGAGTGGTTCCTGCGCGTCGCGGAGCGGGCGGCGTGGTCGACCTCGAGGCGGACGCGCTGGCCGGCGGCGATCTCGCCCTCGCGGACCGTGCCGCGGTGCACGACGAGGCCGGGCAGGGGGCGCTGCGTGTCGGTCACCTCGACGCGGACGCCCTCGGCGGTGATGAGGCCGACGTCGCCGACCTGGCCGCCCGACTCCGCGTAGAACGGGGTCTCCGTGACGACCACCTCGACCGCGGCGCCCGCGCCGGCGCGATCGGCGAGCGAGCGCGCCTCGCCCGCCTCGCCCTTCGGCTCGATGCGGATCAGCGCGACGACCTGGCTGTCGCCCTCCTCGCGCTCGTAGCCGGTGAAGACGACGGGCTGCGGGAGCCGCGCCCGGGCCTCGCGGTAGGCCGTGTCCACGGCGGCGTTCGGATCGATCGGGCCCTCGGTCTCCGCGCCGCCGTGGACGATCGCCTCCGCGCCCTTCACGTCGACGAGGAATCCCTGCTCGGCGCAGATGACCTGCGTGAGGTCGAGGGGGAAGCCGTAGGTCGTGTAGAGATCGGCCGCGGGCGCGGCGGGGAGGGTCGTCGCGCCGGCCTTGCGCATCTCGTCGAAGCGATCGTCGAGGATCTTCATGCCGCGCTTCAGCGTGGCGCGGAAGCGGACCTCCTCGTCCTCGGTGACGCGGGCGATCAGCTCGCGGCGGTCGCGGAGCTCGGGGTAGGTGTCGCCCATCATGCGGACGACCTCGAGCGCGACCTCGTGGAGGAAGGGGCGGTCGATGCCGAGGCGGTGGCCGTGGCGGATGGCGCGGCGCATGACGCGGCGGAGCACGTACTCGCGCTTCTGGCGCTCGGGCATGACGCCCTCGGCGATGAGGAAGGCGGTGGTGCGGGCGTGGTCGGCGATGACGCGCATGGAGACGTCGTCGTGCCCGGTGCCGCCGGTGTAGCCCTTGCCGCTGATCCTGGCGGCCTGGTCGACGAGGCCGCGGAGGAGGTCCGTGTCGTAGTTGGAGGTGACGCCCTGGAGCACGCTGGCGATGCGCTCCAGGCCCATGCCCGTATCGATGCTCGGGGCCGGGAGGGGGGTGACGGGCCCGTCCTTCTCGGCGCGGTCGTACTGCATGAACACGTTGTTCCAGATCTCGGTCCAGCCGGTGCCGTCGACGCGGGGCTCCTCGCCGAAGCGGCCGACGTCGGGCTCGCCGCCGTGGAAGAAGTGGATCTCGGAGCAGGGCCCGCACGGGCCGGTGTCGCCCATGGACCAGAAGTTGTCGGCGAGGCCGAGGCGGAGGATGCGGTCGTCGCCGAACCCGGTGACCTTGCGCCAGATCGCGGCGGCCTCGTCGTCGGCGGGGAAGCCGCCCTCGCCGTTGTAGACGGTGACGACGAGGCGCGAGGGAGGGATCTCGTAGACCGTGGTGAGCAGCTCCCAGGCGAAGGCGATGGCGTCTTCCTTGAAGTAATCGCCGAAGCTGAAGTTGCCGAGCATCTCGAAGAAGGTCTGGTGCCTGGCGGTGACGCCGACGTTCTCGAGGTCGTTGTGCTTGCCGCTGATGCGGATGCACTTCTGGCTGGACGTTGCGCGGCGATAAGGTCGGGTGTCCTTGCCGGTGAAGACGTCCTTGAAGGGCACCATGCCCGCGTTCACGAACATCAGCGTGGGATCGTTCTGCGGCAGGAGCGGGGCGCTCGGGACGATCTCGTGCCCGCGCTGGGCGAAGAAATCGAGGAAGGCGCGGCGGACCAGGGCTGATTCGGCGGGCTTGGCGAGCGGCATAGGGAGGCGCGGTCTAGCACGGGGGCGGCCGGCGCAGGAAGGCTCTGCCGGGCGGGCTCGGCGTCGCTGCGTGAAAGGCCGACGTCGCCGTTCGGGGCG
>CAYQYG010000523.1:0-5872 GCA_964421485.1 uncultured Polyangiaceae bacterium
GCGCCCGCGCGCTGGGCGCGCCGGGTCGACGACCTCGTCGCGCGCTCCGAGGAGGCGCGCGTCGCGGCGGACACGCTCGGCGATCCGCGCCTCCAGGAGCGCGCCACCGCCGAGATCGTGGACCTCTTCGACCGCTGGGGCCTCGTCGCCGGGGATCGCGCGGCGCTCCAGATCGGGTGCGGCATCGGGCGGTTCGAGGCGGCGCTCGGGCCGAGGATCCGCGAGGCCTGGGGGATCGACGTCGCGCCCCGGATGATCGAGGCCGCGCGGCGGCGCTGCGCGGGCCTCCAGAACGTGCGGATCGAGGCCTGCTCGGGGGTCGACCTGCGCGGGATCCCGTCCGGCGCGTTCGATCTCGTCTATGCGGTCGACGCGTTCCCGTACGTCGCCGACGCGGGGCCGGAGGTGGTGGACGCCCATTTCGCGGGGGCGCGCCGGGCGCTCCGGCCGGGCGGCGAATTCGTGATCCTGGGCTATTCTTATCGAGGGGACGCCTCGCGCGACGCGGCGGACGTCGAGGAGCTCGCGGCGCGCCACGGGCTCGACGTGGTGATCGCCGGAGAGCGGCTCCTGCGGCTCTGGGACGGTCCCGCGTACCGCCTGCGGAGGCATTGACCCGCGCCGCCGCAATGGACGCGCATTCGTGCTGCTCGCTCAGCGCGCCGCGAGCAGGTTCGCCAGCGCGACGACCGCGGGGCACGCGGCCGCGATCCCGGCCAGCGCGATCGCGATCGGCTGCGCGACGGAGCTCAGCCAGCCGCGCGCGGTCCGCCGGAACGCGCCGGCCTCGGCCGGGATGAGGAGGCCCACCCGGCGCCGCGTGCCGCGCACCTCGTGCGGCACCGCCGCGTCCGCGCCCGGCACGCCGCCCTCCGGCGGCTCGCCGGCGGGCAGCTCGTACCAGACCGACGACGCGACCGGACCCTCGCTCGGCGTCGCGATCGCCACCGTCACGATCGCGCCGGCCGGCAGGAGCGCGTCGCCCAGGTCGGCGTCCTCCCGCGCCGCCGCGGGCCGGACCCGCGCGGCGGAGGGGGCGCGCGCCCCCTTGTCTTCGGGCAGGGGGTCGAGCACGAGCGGCGCCGAGAGCTCCCGGCGCACCGCGCCGCGGCGCCGGAGGCTCGCGGCGAGCCACGCGGGGGCCACGAGGAACGCCCCGGCGCCGACCGGCAGGCCGAGCGCGCCGAGCACGAGCAGCGGCAGCACGATCTCGAACGCGCGCCGCGGCGCCGAGAGCGAGACGTCCGCGCGCTGCAGCGCCCAGCGCTGGATCGGCTCGACATCCGGGGCTCCGGGTCGCCTCTCGGCGCCCTGCGCCCCGGGCCCCGGCCGCGCGATCACGCGCGCGCCCCGCAGGCGGTCGCCGTCGAGCAGGCGGACCTCCAGCGCGGGCGCGCCGGAGGTCCACGCGCCGCCCGCGAGATCGCCCACGATCTCCAGCGCGGGCCCGTCGCCGCCCCCGGCCTTGCCGCGCAGGAGCTCCCCCGCACCGGGCTCGAACGCGAGCGCGCCCATCGCGCCGTGATGGGACCACTCGAGCTGGGAGAGCGCGCGCAGCCGGCCCGGCGCGGGCCAGCCGGTGGGCCAGGGGCGGCACGACACCCCGCCGGGCAGGCAGATCGCCGCGTCCCCGCGCGCCGCGCCGGCCTCGCCGCCGGCCTCGGGCGCGGGCGCGAGCCCGTCGACCGGGCGGCCCGAGAGCAGCCCGACGAGCACCCAGCGGCCCGCAGGATCCCTCGCCGGGATCGCCACGTCGATCTTCCCGCCCGCGATCGCCAGCGCCGCGGGCCCCTCGAGGCTGCGCCACGAGGCCGCGCCGTCGCCGAGCAGGCCGCCCGCGTCGGCGTCGCGCCAGCGCACCCGCGGCACCGCGAGCGCGCTCGCGCCCAGGAGCCCGGCCGCCGAGATCACCGAGCCGAGCGCGAGCAGCCCGAGCGCCCGCGCGGGCGACGGCCGCGCCCGGCCCTGCAGGAGCAGCAGGGCCGCGGCCCCGACCCAGATCGCGACGGCGCACGCCCACGGGAGCGCCTGTCCTCGGACGATCGCCTCGACGAGCCCGGTTCGCATGCCCCCCTACCCTACCGGCTCCCGGGCGCCCCGGGTATCGCGCCGGTCCGCGTCGCTTGATGCGGCCCGGACCCCGGGATACTGCACTCCATACCCCTCTGCCTCCACAGGACCCGCCATGAGCTCCAGCGCCAACCTCGAGGTCACCCTCTCCTCCGGCGACGCCTTCGACGTGCGCGAGTTCTCGGTGCACGAGGCGATGTCGTCGCTCTTCCAGATCACGCTCCTCGTGGTCTGCGACAACCCCGACGTCGATTTCGAGGCCGTGGTCGGCCAGCCCGCGTCGTTCGCCGTGCGCGGCCCGCACCCGCGCGTCTGGACCGGCCTCTGCAACGAGCTCCAGCAGCTCGCGGTCGAGGACGACGGCCTCTCGACCTACCACGTCAGCATCGTGCCCGCGCTCTGGCTCGCCACGCAGCGGCGCAACCACCGCATGTTCCAGCAGATCTCCGAGCCGGACATCGCGCTCAAGCTGCTCGAGGAGTGGGGCGTCGCGCCCGAGGTCAAGATCGACCGGGCCGCGTACAAGAAGCGCAAGTACCGCGTCCAGTACGCCGAGTCCGATTACGCGTTCATGAGCCGCATGCTCGAGGACGCGGGCATCACGTTCTACTTCGACGAGAAGGACGGGCAGAGCCGGCTCGTGCTCTCCGACGCCCCGCAGGCCGGCGCGCGGCGGCCCGACGCGATCCCGTTCCGGGACAACCCCACGACCGCGCTGCGCGAGCACGTCACCACGCTCCGCGTCGGGCGGCAGGTGCGCCCCGGTCGGTACACGATCCGCGACCACGACTACCGCCGGCCGCCCGATTACAAGCTGCTCGCCACCGCCTCGAGCGGCGCCTCGGGCGTCGAGGAGCGGCTCGAGCGCTTCCATTACACGCCCGGCGCGTTCCTCTTCGGGGCCGAGAAGGGCGACGAGACGCCGGTCGCGGACGACCGCGGCAAGGCCCGGCACGACGAGGCCGAGGGCGCCGCGCTCGCCGACAAGAGGCTCGCCGCCAAGCGCGCGAGCGCCAAGACGTTCACCTTCGAGACCAACGCGCACGACCTCGCCCCCGGCGTCGTCGCATCGATCGTCGACCACCCGCGGACCGACCTCGGCGCCGGGCGCCCGCTGCTCGTCGTCGAGGCCATGCTGAGCGGCACCAGGGACGGCGAGTGGACCCACCACGTCGAGGCCCGCAGCGCCGACGCCCCCTACCGCCCCGCGCTCTCGACCCCGAAGCCGAAGATCTCCGGCGTGGAGAGCGCGACCGTGGTCGGCCCCGCCGGCGAGGAGATCCACTGCGACGAGTTCGGCCGCGTGCGCGTCCACTTCCACTGGGACCGCGAGAGCAAGATGGACGAGCAGAGCTCCTGCTGGATCCACGTCAGCCAGCCCTGGGCCGGCACCGGCTTCGGCGGCGTGAACCTGCCGCGCGTCGGGCAGGAGGTGCTCGTCGACTTCCTCGGCGGCGATCCCGATCGCCCGATCATCACCGGCCGCGTGTTCACGAACCTCCAGAAGGTCCCCTTCGGCCTCCCCGCGAACAAGACCCAGAGCGGCTGGAAGAGCAACTCGACGGGCGGCGGCGGCGGCTACAACGAGATCATGTTCGAGGACGCGGCCGGCAAGGAGCTCGTCCGCATGCAGGCCGAGCGGGACCTCACCAAGCTCGTCAAGAACGACGAGAGCGTCACCATCGGCAACAACCGCACGAAGCTCGTCAAGGCCAACGAGGACGTCACCATCGGCAAGAACCTCTCGAAGCTCGTCAAGGCCAACGAGCGCGAGGTGACCGGCCTGAACCGCAGCATCGTGGTCGGCGTGAACCGCTCCGCGCAGATCGGCTCGGTCGACGCCACCACGGTCGGCGACACCCACGTCGTCAGCGTCACCCCGCCCGGCGAGGGCCCCACCGACTCGACCCGCATCGAGACGAAGAACGACCGCATCGAGCTCTCCACGCCGGGCGGCGCCAGGCTCCTGCTCGAGGGCGACACGATCATCCTCGAGGCGAGCGGCATCCACCTCCGCGCCAAGGACTACGCCGCGATGGCCTCGGGCCGCGAGGCCGACGTGCTCGCGAAGAGCGTCGTGCACGTCAAGAGCGGCGGCGGCACGGTCGAGGTCGAGGCCGGCGGCGGCGATCTCGTCCTCAAGGGCGGCCCCAAGGTCAAGATCAACACCTGACGAGGCCGACGATGCCGCTCCTCCCCTCCGCCCGGAAGACCGACTCCACCTCGCACTTCTGGGGCAGCACGATCGAGGGCCCCTGCGCCGCGAACACCGACGTCGAGGGCCTGCCCGCCGCGCGCGTGACCGACAAGGACGCGTGCAAGATGCCGCTGCACGTCAAGAACCCCATCATCTGGGGCAGCGAGACCGTGATCATCGAGGGCCTCTTCGCCGCGCGGAAGACCGATCAGACGCTCTGCGGCGCCGAGATCACGGGCGGCGCCGCGAACGTCGAGATCGGCGGCCCCACGCTGAAGTTCAAGATGAAGACCGGCTGGCTGCCCGGCTCGACCGCGGGCAACTCGATGGTCGCGATCAGCACGGAGACGAAGAACATCTACATCCTCTCGTTCCTCGAGTACTCCGGCCCGGACGCGTCCGCCGACTACGCGGCCCGCGCCGCCGCGCAGATCGAGGCGATGTGGGGCGGCCGCACGACCACCATCGACGGCGAGCAGTACACCGTGAACGTGGACGTCACCACGCGCGTCCGCGGCCCCGGCGAGGGCCCCACTTCCGGCTACGATCAGATCATCGTCGACAACAACACCGAGCGCAGCAACCAGGCGCTGTTCGGCAACGGCGACGGCCACCAGAAGGGGACGGACGCCGACGCCGACAAGTACGTCGCGGCCCACGAGTACGGCCACTCGCTCGGCCTGCCGGACGAGTACCACGACGAGGTCCGGGTCCAGCCCGACGGCACGCGGAAGACGGTGAGCGTGCCCAACGACCCGGCGAAGACGAACAACATCATGGCCGAGACCTGGGAGAGCGGCGGCAACCCGCCGCACCCCTACGACAACCAATACCAGGGCATCCTGGACGGCTACGACCTGCCGTGACGCCGCGGAGAGCACCCCGATGAGCACCGACACCGACGCGATCCGCGAGAAGCTCCGCCAGGCCGCCGCGTCCGGCAGCCTCGCGTCCGTGGGCTTCTACTACTGGGACCGCGGCGGCCCGCCCGGCGCCGGCTACGAGTCCGACCTGCTCGTCCTCCGCCTGGCCGGCGCCGAGCCGGTGGCCGAGCTCGAGCGGAAGCGCTTCGATCCGGCCTTCTCGCCGCCGTTCCGCGTCGAGGAGTACAGCGAGCGCGTCGACGCCGCGACGGTCCGCCCGCTCGCCGCGCAGCTCGAGCGGGCGTTCGCGCGGACGTTCCCCGAGGAGACGCCGGTGCCGATCGCGGACGTGACGAAGATCACGATCTCTGCCTTCTCCGGGGACAAGGAGATATCGAAGACCTTCCATGAGCGCCTGCCGGAGGACCTCCGCGAGCTCGGCGAGCTCGTGCGCGCGCGGCTGGACGCGCTCGCGGCGAACGTGCCGCGCGTCCACGGCCCCCCGCAGCCCTGAGCCGCGTCCGGGGCTCCGGGGCGCCGCGCGCGCCGCGCCGCCACGACGTTGCGCTCGCCCCGGCGTTGGACATACACCTCTGCCGCTCGACCCGCCCGCGCGCCCTGCCTTCGCCTTCGATGCGCCTCCTCGCCCGCGCCCCAGCACGCCGCCGCGCCGCGCGCGCCGCGCAGCTCGCCGCCGCGGCGTGCGCCGCGGCGTGCGCCCCCGCGCAGGACCCGCCCGGGC
>CAYQYG010000524.1:0-5868 GCA_964421485.1 uncultured Polyangiaceae bacterium
GGGTTCGGGGGCGCAGCGCGGCTTGTCCGCGCGGAGCCCCCGAGCGTTGACCAAGGGTTCGGGGGCGCAGCGCGGCTTGTCCGCGCGGAGCCCCCGAGCGTAGGTGCGCGAAGCCCCCTGCGTTGGGCCGGGGCCCTGCCCCGCTAGGGCTTCGGGCCGAGCATCTCCTTCACCGCGTCGCAGGGCTGGCCGAGCGGGGCGCGGAGCGCGTCGCCGAAGGCGCAGAGGCGGGCGGCGCGCGCGAGGGACTCCTGATCCCCGGCGCGGATCGCGCGCTTCGATCCGTCGATCGCGCGCATGCCGATCATCACGCGCGCGCGGATCGGCAGCTCGTCGGCCCGGGCGCGGAGGACCTCCCGCGTCGTGTCCGACGGATCCACGGAGGCGACCCAGGTCCAGACGGTCGCGACGGCCGCGTCGGCGAAGGCGGCGCGGACGCGGTCGCCGCCGCGCGCGCCGTCGCACGGGAGCGAGGGGGACTCGGGGCTCAGGTCGCGCGGCGTGACCTTCTTGTCGACGATGCGCCGGAGCAGCTCCGCGCCCCCGCCCGCGACGGCCTCGTCCTCGGGGGAGAGGCGGCCCTCGGCGAGGCGCGAGGCGAGCGCCTCGCAGCGCGCGTCGCGCTCCTCCCTGCGGCGCTGCTCCTCGCGCGCGCGCTCCTCCGCGCGGCGCTTCTCCTCGGCCTCGCGCGCCGCCTTCGCGCGCAGATCGGCGCAGGCGGCGAGGCGCTCCGTGACCCTCCGCCGCTGGTCGCTCGACCCGCGATCGGCCGCGCCGGGCGGGAGGAGCTCGACGGCGCAGGGATCAGGGATCGCGAGCGCCGCCTCGACGCGCGCGCGCGCCGCGCGGATGATGAGCAGGACGGCGGCGCCCGCGATCACGAGGCCGATGGAGAGGCCTATCGCGAGCGCGTTGCGCAGGCGGCGGCGCTGGTACGCCCGGGCGAGCGCGCCGCCGTCGTCGAGCAGCGCGCGGCAGCGCGCGAGCAGCTCCTGCCACCGCCCGATCTCGTCGGAGAGCGCCTGCAGCGGCTCGGAGAAGGGCCGGTCGCGGCGGACCTTGCCGGCCAGGCGCGCGAGGCACTCGCTCGCGTCGGGCGCGCGGCCGTCGACCGTGAGATCGGCGATGCCCTGGAGCAGCCCGCCGAGCTGCCCGGCGTAGACGCCCCACGCCTGCAAGGCCGCGTGCTGCGCGTGCGCGACGCGCTGCAGGCAGGCGCGCAGCTCGCCGATCGGCAGGAGGCTCTCCACGTCGCGCGGGTGCACGCCCGCGAGCTTCGCCGTCTGGTCGATGCCGCGCTGCACGCCGCCCCACAGGCCCTCGGGCGCGAGCTCCTGGATGCCCTGGGGCATCTTGCTGCCCTGGATGCAGGCGCCGGCGTAGTTCACCGGACCCAGCGCGCAGGTCAAGAAGACTCCCCCCAGCTTGGCGGCCATGGGCCGATCTCCTCTACCCCGGCGCGGGCGGCGCGACCAGCGCCGACGCGCGCGCCACCAGGATCAGGCTGGCCGCTCGAGGTCCCAGAGGGCGTACAGGACGTCGACGTCGTATTCGGTGTGCCGCCACCCCTTCTGGTGGCGGTAGCTGCGGGGGAGCAGGCCCGCGCGCTCGATGGCCGCGGCCTGCTCGCCGAAGGTGTAGAGGTACATGCTCACCCCGGAGAGCTCGGCCTCGGACAGGGGCCGCTTCGCGCGGCCGTGCAGGCGCGCGCCGGGCCTGCGCTCGACGACGCTCATGAACAGCCGTCCGCCCGGCTGGAGCGCGCGCGCGAGGTGATCGAGCACGAGCGGCAGGTCGTCGCAGAACTCCAGCGTGCCGAGCGCGAGCGCCGCGTCGAAGCGGCCCCAGGACCTCGGGATCGGCTGGTGATAGTCGTGGAGGTGGTACTCCCCGTGCGGCCGCCCGCGCCGCGCGAGGGCGAGCATGCCCTCGGCGATGTCGAAGCCGACCACCTCCACGCCCGGCGGGAGCCCCTGCGTGAGGTGCCCCGGCCCACACCCCGCGTCGAGCACGCGCCCGCCCTCGGGCACCGCGTCCTTGAGGAACCTGCGCGCCTCCTTCGCGTAGTGCTCGATGGTCCGCCACTCTGCCACGTAATCGGGCGCGAAGCCCTCGTAGTAGCCCTGCAGCCGCTCGAGCCTGGTCTGGCGCTTCATGATCACACGTCGTCGACGGCCCGCACGGTCTCCTCGATGCCGTGCTCGTGGGAGTAGCCGAGGACCTCGCGCGCGCGGCCGTCGTCGACCATGCAGACGTAGCGGATGTGGTCGATCTCCGGCGCGGGGAACGAGGTCGCGCGGAACCGGAAGAGGCGCTGGATCGCGTTCCGCATCATGAAATGGGGGATCGCGACGCGGGCGCGGCCGGTGAGGTCGATGATGCGCGAGAGCGGGAGCGGCGGCGGGCCGGCGAGGTTGAAGATGCCGCGGGCGCCCGGCTCGAGGGCCCGCAGGATCGCGCCGACCACGTCGTCCTGGTGGATCACCTGCACCATCGGATCGAAGCCGAGCAGCGTGGGGATGACGCCGAGGCGGAGATAGTTGGAGGGGGCGTTCCGGACCGCGCCGAGGATGTGCACCGGGCGCAGGATCACGGTCTCGGCGCTGGGGTGCTTCCAGAAGAACGACTGGGCGAGCATGTCGACCTCGATGAGGTCGCGGATCTCGCTGAAGGCCGCGCCGCCGAGCAGCGGGGCGTCCTCCGTGAGGAACTGGGGGTTGTCGGGGCGCGGGCCGTAGACGTTCGCGCTCGACAGGACGATGAGCTTGGGCACGTCGTACTGGGCGACGAACTCGAGCAGGCGCTGGAAGCCCGCGACGTTCCAGCTGTGGTGCTCCATCTGGCTGGCGCGCGGGTCGTGCATGATCCCGAGGTGGACGACCGCGGCGAGCCTCTCGTGACGGAAGATGTCCTGCGTCTTCTTGCGGCGGATGTCGATCTGGTGGTGCTCGATGTCCTTGGGGCGGCCGTCGAACTCGCGCCGGTCGATGCCGATCACCCGGCGCTCCCGGTGCAGGCGGCGCGCGAGGCGCCTGCCGAGCCTGCCGCAGATGCCCGTGACGAGGATCGGGGGCTGGGTGGACACGGCCTCGACCGTCGCTTCCGGGAGCCCGGCCGTCAAGAGGCAGCCGCCGCATGCGCGGCGCCCCGGCTTTTGGTAACGTCGCGCCGCGATGCAGAGCTCCCGGGCGCTCGCCAGGATCACCCGCTTCGCGACGCACACGGCGCTGCCGCTCGCCCGCCTGGGCGTGGACACCGCCCGCGACGCCGCGGACGACTTCACGACCCGGCTGCTCGGGCGCGACTTCGAGGACCGGCTCCGCCGCGTGTCCATGCCCATCGCGCCGTCCTCGGGCGGCGTCGATCCGTTCGGGCTCGACCCGGCGTGGGCGAAGTACGCGGTCGGCGTGGCCGCGTTCTTCCACCGCTTCTATTTCCGCACGGAGGTGCACGGGATCGAGCAGGTGCCGGCCGGGCGCGCGCTGCTCGTCGCCAACCACTCGGGGCAGATCCCGCTCGACGGCCTGGTGATCGGCGCGTCGCTCTTCCTCGACGCGGATCCGCCCCGGATCATGCGGAGCATGGTCGAGAAATGGACGCAGACGCTCCCGTTCGTCTCGACGTTCTTCTCGCGCGTGGGCCAGGTGGTCGGCGTGCCCGAGAACGCGCGACGCCTGCTCGATCTGGGCGCCGCGATCCTGGTGTTCCCCGAGGGCTCGCGCGGCATCTCCAAGCCGTTCACCGAGCGCTACCAGCTCCGCGAGTTCGGCCTGGGCTTCATGCGGCTCGCGCTCGAGACCGACACGCCGATCGTGCCCGTCGCGGTGATCGGCGCCGAGGAGCAGTACATCTCGCTCGGCAACATCGACACGCTCTCGCGCGCGCTCGGCATGCCGTCATTCCCCCTGATCCCGCAGCTCCTCCTGCCCGGCGGCCAGCTCCCGCTGCCGACGCGCTACCGCCTGCGCTTCGGCGAGCCGATGACGTTCCGCGGCGATCCCGACGACGACGACGCGGTCATCGAGGAGAAGGTCGCCCGCGTGAAGGCCAAGATCCAGTCGATGCTGAACCGCGGGCTGAAGGAGCGGAAGAGCATCTTCTGGTGAGGCGGCGCGCGGCGCGCGTCAGGCGCCGGCGAGCGTGACGGCCGCCTCGCGCGGGCCGGCCTCGACGACCGCGCGCGCGCCGAGGATCGCGGGCTCGTTGCGGCGGCCGTGGCCGATGGGGAGCCCCGCGACGACGGGCACGCCGAGGCGCAGGAGGCGCTCGCGGAGCACGTCGCGCGCGGTGACGCCGTCGGGCCCGGGATCGCACTGCGTGAACTCGCCGAGCGCGACGGCCGCGACGGGGGCGAGGTGGCCGCCGACCTCGAGCGTGGCGAGCGCGCGATCGATGCGGTACGGCCGCTCGGTGACGTCCTCGAGCAGGAGGACGCAGCCCTCGGGCACGCGGAGGCGGCCCGCGGCGGCGCACGCGTGGAGCAGGGTGAGGTTGCCGCCGAAGAGCGGGCCCTCGGCCGCGCCGGGGCGGAGCGCCTCCAGGCCGGAGAAGCGGCGCGCGCCGGTGGGATCCTCGAGCGCGCGGACGAGGGCGGCGCGCGCGCGGGCGTCGCCCCGGCCGAGCGACGTGACGTGCGCGCCGTGGAGCGACGCCACGCCCGCGCGCGCCGCCTCGACGTGCAGCGCGGTGACGTCCGAGAAGCCCACGATCCAGCGCGGATCGCGGGCGAGCGCGCCCCAGTCGAGCCCGTGCGCGAAGCGGTTCGCGCCGTAGCCGCCGCGCGCGGCGAAGATCGCGCGGACGCCGGGGCGGAGGAGCGCGTCCACGAGCTCGTCGCGGCGGCGCGCGTCGCTGCCCGCGAGGAAGCCCTCGCGCGCGAAGAGGCCGCGATCGAAGCGCACGTGGTAGCGCCGCGCGAGCCAGCCGAGGCCGACCCACGCGAGCTCGTGCTCGAAGGGGCTCGACGGCGCGATCACCGCGACCGTGTCGCCGGGCCGGAGCGGCGGAGGGAGGACCAGCGAGCGAGACATCGGGCAGCGGGCCAGCGCTCGGCGGGCCCGGTGATCGTCAGCCGTCCTGGCGGAAGTGCGGGCCCGTCTCGTCCTCGATGAGCTCGGCGTCGTCGACCTCGTCGACGGACTCCTCGCCCACCGCGGCCGGCGGCGGGGCGGCCTGCGGGTACTGGCCCTGCTGGCCGTACTGCTGCTGCGCGTAGGCCGCGTAGCCTGCGTCCTGCGCCGGCTGGCCGCCCGGCTGCGCCGCGTACGGCGGGACGGCATACGGATACATGCCCGGCTGGACCGCCGCGGGCTGCGCATACTGCTGCGCGGGGTACGCCTGCTGCTCCGCGTAGCCGGCCTGCTGCCCATAGCCCTGCTGGGCATAGCCGCCCTGATCGTAGCCCTGGCCATAGCCATAGGCGCCGGGCTGCTGCTCGGGGTATCCGCCCTGCGCAGCGGCCGCGCCCTGCCCGTAGGCACCGTAGTGCTGCGCCGCCGCGCCCTGATCGTACTGGGGCGCCGCCGCGGGCTGGCCATAGGCGTCGTAACCGGCGCCCTGCTGCTGCGGAGCGTAATGCTGTGCGTACCCCGCCTGCGGATCCACGTACGCGGGCTGCTCGGCGTACGCCGGAGCCTGCCCCTGGGCACGCCCCTCGTGCGCCCCGGGCCAGGCCTGCTGCGAATAGCCCGCGTGCGAATCGGTGTCGGGCGGCGACCCGAAGCCCCGACCGTCAGGCGAGGCCTCGTCGTGCACGGGCGGGCGATAGCCCGGCTCGGTGTCGCCGGCGATCGGCTGCTGGCTGTGGAGCAGCGCCTCGTCGGCCAGGGCCGGCGCAGGGGGCTGAACGAGGGCCGGCGGCGGGACGGG
>CAYQYG010000525.1:0-5850 GCA_964421485.1 uncultured Polyangiaceae bacterium
CGGGCGCGGCAGCGGCTGCGGTCGCAGAAGCGGCTGCGGGCGCGGGGGCGGTCGTGGGCGCGGGCGCGGCTGCGGGGGTGGTCGCGGAAGCGGCTGCGGGCGCGGGCGCGGGCGCGGAAGCGGCTGCGGGCGCGGTCGCGGGCGCGGTCGCGGGGGCGGTCGCGGTCGCGGTCGCGGCTGCGGGCCCGGCCACGGCTCCTGTCGCAGGCGCTTTCCTCGGAGCCGCATGCGCGCTCGCCAGCTCGTGCAGCACCTCGCGGAGCGCGCTCGTGATGCTGTTCCACGCTTCGTCCCGGCTGGGCTGCGAGGTCACCGGCACCCCGTCCTTCGGGAGCGGCACCAGCGCCCCGAACGCTTCCTCCTTCCAGTTCGTGGGGCGCGCCAGGATCGGGATCACGCGCGCCTCTCCCGCCTCGCGCCGCTCCATCGCGCGCGTCACCTCGGTGCCCATGAGGTCGGACGCGAGGAGATCGGGGCTGACCAGGAGCACGATGATCTGCGCTCCCTCGAGGTGCGCGTGGATCTCGGCGTCCCGATCCCGCCCCGCCTCCACCATGCCCCGGTGCCATCCGCTGAGCAGCCCGCCCCGCTCGAGCGGGGCGAGGTGCTTCAGCATCTCCGCGAGCAGGTCCAGATCCTGCTCCGAGGACGCGTGCGAGTAAAAGACGGGGATCGGTGCCATATCGCTCCAGCGCGCCGAGATCTCGGCGCGCCAGTCTACGTGGCCTGTCTCTCCGCGCCTAGCGGCCGCGGCCCGCCTCGCGGAGGTTCGTCGCCGGAGCGGCCATCGAGGGCGATCGGTACCGCCCGCCCGCGACCTGGCCGGGGACCGGAGGGAGGTGCTCCTCGAGAGGGGGGCTTGCGCGAGGTCCGCGCGAGCCGGGGGACGAGTCGCGCGCCGCTGCGGCTCGTCGTGCGGCTCGGCGCGCATTGCCCCGGAAGGTGGATTTCGACAACGTCTCCGTCGTGGAATTGAATTGACAGCTCCCGGGTGGTGCACCGTGGATCCAGGCCCTCCCATCACGGGTGGATCCAGGAGGACTCGGTCGGGGCGCGCGTCGCCGGCGCAAATGCGGCGGGAATTCCAGTCGAGATCGAGGATGACACCGGTGTGGGACGGCACGCTCGATGCACGACGCGGTTCTTCATGCGCAACGCCATCCTGTCCCTCATCGCCACGGGTCTTCTGAGCTTCCCTCTCGTGCTCGGCGGCTGCCTCTCGGAGGCCGACGACCTCGACGAGGTGGAGACGAACGACAATCCGCTCGAGGATCCGAACGTCGACATGGCCGATTACGTGATCCCGAATTGCGCCGGGACCTCGGGCGGGTGGCAGATCGGATCGGAGCAGTTCCGGGTCGTCCCCATGGGCATGCAGGGGGGCGCGGGGCGCTTCGTGATCGTGAAGAGCACGAGCGGCGACGGCTTCGAGGAGTGGTCGGTCGACGGCGATTGGCTCCGCATCCGCACCGACACGACCTGGGCTTACGAGGAGACGCCGGGCGGCGCGTGGTGCGACGTGAAATGCGGCGGCAACGAGCCCGGGACCTGCCAGCAGCGCTGGAACACCAACCCGAACGATCCGCGCAACGGCCTGAGCCCGACCTCGCCCTGGGCCTACACCGTCTACCACGAGCCGGGCAACCCCTCGGTCGGGGCGCGGTGGATCCAGCGCAAGCTCTCGCTCCCGGCCGGCGGGGCGACGGAGTTCACGACCCAGATGGAGATCAAGGGCGCGGACCGGAATTCCTGCAACGCGTGCTCGGTCAACTTCGCGACGAAGCCCGGTCAGAGCGTGTCGCGCCGCGTCCTGGCGCGCCGGTACTCGAGCTGGAATGGTTTCTCCGACGTCGTGCACCTGACGGTCCTCTCGGGGCCGGGGCAGGGCGAGCAGTACTTCTACGCTCGAGGGCAAGGCTGGGTGGGGTTCGGCGATCGCGTCGCGTCGCAGAAGGTCTCGAACGACGTCATGCCGACCTCCCCGTGCGCAGGTTTCCAGCAGGGCAGCATCTGCGCCGCCACGGGCCAGGGCGGCTCGCCGCCGCCGGCTCCCCCGCCGCCCGCTCCTCCCCCGGCGCCGGGGACCTGTGAATGCCGGGCCGACGTCGACAACTATTGCCTCTATCCCAAGTCGACCGCGAGCTGCGGCATGACGGCGCCGGGGGGGTACTGCGATCCGAACGGCGACGGTGACTTCAGCGACGCCGACTGGGTGCGCGGCTACAACGAGTACCACGATAACTGCGGCGGCAGCGCGCCGCCGCCGCCCCCGCCGCCGCCGCCGGACGCCTGCGAGTGCCGGGGAGACGTCGACAACTTCTGCCTGTATCCGGTGAACACGTCCGGCTGCAGCATGACGGCGCCGGGGGGGTACTGCGATCCGAACGGCGACGGGAGCTTCGACGACGCCGACTGGGTGCGCGGGTACAACGAGTATCACTCGGCCTGTCCGTGACCCCGAGCAGGGTCGAGGACCTCACGTCCGCATGCGGCTCCTGCTCCTCGGGTTCGGTACGACGGGCGACGTCCTGCCCCTGGCCCACCTGGCCGACGCGCTCGGCGCCGCGGGGCACGAGGTCACCCTCGCCTCGAGCCCGATGTTCGAGCGCTTCGCGAGCGGGCGCAGGTTCCGCTTCGCGCCGGAGGGGCCGGCCCTCGATCCGGCGAGCGTCGCCGGCGCGTTCGCGGCCGCCGCGCGCGCCGGCGCGCTCGGCGAGCTGCGCACCATCATCGAGCGCGTCTTCCTCGCCGACGCCGAGGCGTACGCCGGGCGGGCCGAGCGGCTCGCGCGCGAGCACGACGCGGCGATCGTGCACGGCCTCGACTTCGCCGGCGCGTGCGCGGTGCGGCGCGCCGCGCGGCCGTGGGCGTCGGTCGTGTACTGCCCCGCGGTCGTGCCGACGCGCGCGCGCTCCGCGGGGCGGGGGCCGTCGCTCGGGGCATGGGTCAACGCGCTGTCGTGGTCGGCGCTGAACGCGGGGCTCGATCTCGCGCACCGCGGGCTCCGCGATCGGCTCGCGCGCCTCGGTCCGATCGACGGGCTCCGGTGGCTGAGCGCGCCGTCGCCCGCGCTGAACCTCGTCGCCGCGTCGGAGGTCGTGACCGGTCCGCTCGACGATCTCCCCTCGACGTACCACGCGACCGGGGAGTGGAGGGGCGCGAGCCCGCTCCCCGAGCTCTCCCCCGAGGTCCGCGCGTTCCTCGCGGCCGGCCCGGTCGACGTGCTCCTCGGGTTCGGCTCGATGATCGGCTTCGAGGGCGGTGAGCCCGTCGGCGAGGCGTTCGTCGAGGCGTGCCGGCGGCTCGGGCTGCGCGGGATCTTGCAGCGAGGATGGGCGGACGAGCGCGCGCCGACCGAGGGCGCCGACGTCCTCGTCGCCGCCGAGCTCCCGCACGACGCGGTCTTCCCGCGCGTCGGGGTCGTCGTGCACCACGGCGGCGCGGGCACGAGCCACGCGGTCGTGCGGGCGGGCGCGGCGAGCGTCGTCGTCGCCCACGTGCAGGAGCAAGGGTACTGGGCCCGCACGCTCCACGAGCGCGGCCTCGCCGCGCCGCCGATGCGGAGGAGCGCGTGGTCCCGCGCGCGCCTGGTGCGCGCGCTCGAGTGGGTGCGGAGCCGCCCCGAGATCGCGCGGCGCGCCGCCGGCGCCGCGGCGAGCATGAGGGACGAGGACGGGGTGGGGCGCGCGGTGCGCGTCATCGAGCGCTGGGGGCGCGCGCAGCTCCAGCCGCTGCGGCGCCCCGCGCCGCGATCCTGAGTGGTTTCGAAGTGATTCGAGGCGCGGCGGAGCGGGCTACTTCACCCCTGCCTTCACGGTCGCGTTCGCCTTGACGCCGCTGTCGTCATCGCCCGCGGGCGTCGCGTCCTTCAGGTCGAACGTCGGCGGCGTGTTGGGGTCGCACTCGGGCGGCGGGCCGAAGCCCTCGGCGGTGAACTTGTACTCGAGGCTGCCCGAGCCGCTCGGCTCCTTCCGGTTCGCCACGATCTTGACCTCGTGCTCCCCGGCGCGCGAGGGCGTGCAGTACGAGAGCAGGTAGAAGCGCTTCATGTGCGCCTCGATCTTGGCCGCGATCTTGTCGAAGGCGTCCTTCACCTTCGTCTGGTCGCCGACGAGCTCGGTCCCGTCCCGCCCGATGTCGTCGAGCTGCGCCTTCTCGATCTCGGCGCCGACGCCGACCGCGAAGATCTCGTAGTTCTCGTACTGCTCCTCGCCCATGGCCTTCTTCATGTCGTCGCGGCTCACGCGGCCGGCGCGGTCGGTGCCGTCGGAGAAGACGACCAGCGTGCCGAACTTGAGCGGGCGCTTGTCCTTGTCGAGCGCCGTCTTGAGCTCCTTGAGGCCCTCGACGACCGCGCCGTGCAGGTTCGTCGACGGGTCCTTGGGCTTGTACTTGCGGAGGCCCTCCAGGCCGCCCTGGACCGAGCCCTGCGCCTCGGTGAAGGGCACGACCGAGTGGATCTTCGGCTCGCCGTCGAACGCGTAGACGCCGACCTTCTGGGTCTTGCCGACGCGATCGCTGAAGTTCTTCGCGGCGTCGACGAGCGCGTCGGCCTGGCCGGACTCGGTGATGCTGCCGCTCATGTCCACGAGCAGCATCGTGTACATGACCGCGGCGACCTCCGGGTTCTGGATGGTCTGCTTGCTCTCGAACTTCGAGACGAGCTCGCCGTCCTCGTAGATCTCGAAGTCCTCGGCCGTGAGGCCGCCCACGGGCTCCTTCTCGCCGGCGTCCACCGTGAAGAAGACCCAGACGTTGTTGGGCTTCTTCTGGGCGGAGTTGATCCTGGTCACGTTCAGCCCGCCGCCGCAGCCGATGCCCGCGAGGGCGAGGAGGGCGGAGAGCAGGATCCGGAGCGCTGGGAGTCTGTGGAGTGGGTTCACGACCCGGATTAGCGCGCATCCGGCGGTGGTCTGTCAATTCGATCGCACGGTCGGCGCCCGCGCCCCGGGGTCGGGAGGGCTCAGCAGCGCTCGGCGATGATGGCCCAGCAGGCGTCGGCGAACTCCCGGTAGGTGGCGCGATCGAGGCTGGCGGGGGTGACGGGCATGAGGCCGTGGTGCTCGGCGAGCATCGGGCGGAGGGCGCCCTCGATCTCGGCGCTGGTCTCGATCCAGAGGAACTCCTCGATGCCGGCCGAGATCTGGCTCCGGAGCAGGACGGGGATCTCGCGGAGCGGGACCTTGCCGTGGCTCCTGCGCGCGATCGACGAGGCGATCTGGTCGGCGTGCTCCGGCCAGCGGCGGAGCGCGCGGTGGAAGGTCGAGCCGATGAGGCGCAGGATCTGCTGCGCGAGCTGCGCGACGCGGGGGCGCTGCACCCGCTCCTCGTGCTCGGCGAGCATGGCCAGGTACTCGTCGTTGAGCAGCTTCCGGAGGTCGTCCGAGATGATCTGCTGGGTCTCGGGGGTGAGGCGGAGGTCGCTGATCTGGGCGATCAGGATGTCGCGGGAGAGGGCGAGCCGCGCCATGACCGAGCCGGTGGGGGTGGTGTCGAGGATCGCGGCGAGCGGGTCGATGAGGCGGCGGCCGAAGGTCGTGAGGATGTGATCGAGGACCTTCTTCTGGTGCTCCTCGCGGCCGAGGATCGAGAGCGCGCTCGCGATGGTCGCGCGGCTCGGCGCGTCGACGAGGATCTCGCCGTCGCGCGGGCCCGCGTCGTACATGCGGAGCGAGGCGAACATCTCGCGGAAGGTGTCCATCGCCGCCGCGGAGCCCTCGGGCTCGCCGTAGACCCGGATGACGAGGCCCGCCTCGGGGCCGGCGTCGAAGAGGCGGTGCAGCTCGCTGCGGACGTCCTGCTCCGAGATGAGCGGTGGATACGTGGAGATGGGGCCCCCGGCGCGGCCGG
>CAYQYG010000526.1:0-5817 GCA_964421485.1 uncultured Polyangiaceae bacterium
ATGTTCCGCGTCTTCATGACCGGCTCGTACAAGCCGCCGCGCGAGTTCAACTGGGTCATCGGCGTGAACCTGCTGGTGATGACGCTGATGCTCTCCTTCACGGGCTACCTGCTCCCGTGGGACCAGCTCTCGATCTGGGCGGTCACCGTGGGCACGAACATGGGCCGCGCGACGCCGATGCTGGGCCACGAGGGCCCCTTCGCGGACCTGCTCGGCGTGGACGCGCGCTACGACGCGCGCGCGCTGCTCACCGCGGGCCGCCTCGTCAGCCCGGCGACGCTGCTCCGCTTCTACGTGCTCCACTGCATCTTCATCCCGCTGATCGCGGCGGTCCTCATGATCGTCCACTTCTGGCGCGTCCGTAAGGACGGCGGCATCAGCGGCCCCCTGTAGGCCTCCACGGAGCCATCGAAGAGAGCGCCATGTCTCAAGCGACCACGACCGTCCCCGAAGCTGCCGCCGCCACCGCCAAGGAGCGCGTGGTGGAGGCCGAGCGGCTCACCAAGCTCGTCCCCGACAAGGTCCACACGTGGCCGTACCTCGTGCGGCTCGAGATGCTCGTCGGCACGCTCGTCATGGCCTTCATGACGATCTGGTCGATCGTCGTCGATGCGCCGCTCGAGGAGCCGGCGAACCCGACGAAGACCCCGAACCCCTCGAAGGCCCCCTGGTACTTCCTCGGCCTGCAGGAGATCCTGGTCTACTTCGACCCGTGGTTCGCGGGCGTCGTCCTGCCGGGCCTCATCATCGTCGGGCTGATGGTGATCCCCTACGTGGACATCAACCCGAAGGGCAACGGCTACTACTGCTTCAAGGATCGCTGGTTCGCGATCAGCACGTTCCTCTTCGGTTTCCTGGTGATGTGGATCCTCCTCATCATCATGGGCACCTTCATCCGCGGCCCGGGCTGGTACCTCTTCCTGCCTGGGCAGTACTGGGACGTGCACAAGACGGTCGCGATCACGAACGTCGATCTGCCGTTCAAGTTCGGGATCCGGAGCCCGGGCGCGTCGATGGTCTTCGGCGCGGTCTGCGTGCTCGGGTTCATGGTCGGCCTGCCCGCGGCGTACTGGAAGGCCCGGGTGGCCAAGAGCGAGACCTTGCAGCGGCTCGGCGCGGTCCGGTACTGGATCACCGCCGTGCTCTTCATGGCGATGATGGGCACCTGCGTGAAGGTGGTCCTGAGGCTCGCGTTCAACGTGAAGTACGTGTTCGCCAGCCCCTGGATCAACGTCTGATCGGGGCTCAGGCGACGCGGCGCGCAAGGCGCAGGAAGACGTAGCAGGGCGCCCGGCGGGACATCGTCGGGCGCAGCGCGACGGCGCGAGGAGCGCCGAGGGAGCGACCTACGGTGGCGCGATTCATCAGAGACGAGAAGAGAGCTTACCCGTTCCTGTGGCTCGGCATCGGCGGCCTGTTCGCGGCCTCCGCGTTCTGGGCGGTGTATGCCGAGATGGTGACGCGGGTCCCGTGGCAGGAGGACCAGCAGGCCTTCTTCGAGATGGAGCTGGAGCAGTCGCGCCAGGCCCTCGAGCGCGCGAAGTCGGAGTGGGAGAAGGAGATCGCCCCCGCCCTCAAGGACAGGATCGCCCGCAAGGAGGCGCTCGAGCAGAGCAAGCTCACCGGCGAGTACAAGCAGGCCCGCGACCGGCTCGATCAGCTGAACAACGACTTCGCCGACGCCGAGCTCGGCAAGACGTTCGGATCGAGCGATCTCGACGAGGCCTACTATTACCGGAACCTCGCGGAGTACGAGCGCGACGCGGCGGCGAACGAGGTGCGGCGGCTCTATCGCGAGGCCGACCCGGCCAGGGCCGACGCGCTCACGGACGCCATCTACGCGGATCCTCCGCGCCCGGCGCGGGGCCAGGGGAGCGACAAGCTCTACCACCTCGAGTCGGAGGTCGCGCGCATGGAGGCGCACATCGCGCAGATCGACAAGGCGCTCGCCGACGTGCCCGCCGGCGCGCGCGCGGCGCTGCTCCGGTCGCGCCACATGGAAGCCGACGTCGCCGAGAAGCTGCGCACCGAGATCAGGCATCAGAAGCGGATCGACGACACGCTCGCGGCGATGGCGAAGATCGACGGCCCGCCGGATCCCCCGCTCACGGAGAAGGACCCCGCCCGCAGGGACGAGGAGAAGAAGCGCGAGCGCGCGCGCGTCTGCCAGGGGCACGAGGACACGCGCAACTGCATCCTCTGGCTCAAGCTCGAGCCGGTCGACGCGGAGCTCAAGGCGGTCGAGCTCGATATCTCCAAGCGCCGCCGCGCGCTCGCGGACGCGGAGCTGCGCATGGACAAGGCCGAGGCGCGCGCCCGGCCCAAGTTCGATCCGGCGAACACGATCCAGTCGCTCGTCGGCCCGTACCAGATCCAGCAGGTCGTGCTGAACTGGATCGAGCACGACCGCGAGGTCGACATCCAGCAGGTCGATCGCTGCCAGACCTGCCACATGGGCGCGGACAGCGGGACCTACACCGACGCGTCGATCCCGCGCCAGTTCCGCACGCACCCGGGCCGGAGCACGCTCTTCGCGTCACACCCGATCGAGAAGTTCGGCTGCACCGGCTGCCACCAGGGCCAGGGCCGCGCGACCGACGGGCTCTCGCACTCCGGCTGGCACCTCGAGGAGAAGCACGGCAAGGAGCGCTGGCATTTCCAGGGTGATCATTACTGGGAGGACCCGCTGCTCCCGATCGGCGAGCTCCACCGGATCGAGATCGACGAGCTCAACGACGAGCTCCAGGTGAAGCTCAACCGCGGCAAGTGGCAGACGGTGGAGATCGGCCACCGCAGCACGGCCGCGCACGAGAAGAGCGCCGAGGCGCCGGCGGAGTACGCGGACGAGCGGGAGCTCTTCGGCGAGCTGCAGGAGAAGATCCAGAAGCTCGTCGAGGCCGAGGAGGACGTCGCGGCGAAGTGGCACGCGGTCGTCCGCAAGATCGACAACCGCGTCCAGATCGGCCTGGAGGCGAACGACCCGATCGAGCACGTCCCGGCGAAGGATCGGCCCGCGTTCGGCGTGAAATTCCCGGAGGCCGAGGTCGCGGAGCTCCTGGGCTTCGAGGTCCCGGAGGCATCGGCGAAGCAGCCGCTCCAGATCGGGACGGCGCCGCCGTCGGTGCCGGTCCGCGCGCCGAGCATGGCGAAGGTCGACAAGGACGGGCGCTACCACCCGCCGCAGGGCGAGCTCGGCCTGCAGGTGCCGGATGAGATGCGCAACCGCTTCATCCAGGCCCTGCCCGAGGTCGAGGCCGGGTGCCTCAAGTGCCACGCGGGTGATTTCGATCTGCGGCCGCGCGCCTCGGACGCGAAGTTCGTGGCCGCGAAGCTCGATTACGAGCGCGCGGAGGCGCTGCTCAAGAAGGATCCGGCGGCGTACCGCAGCGCACACGGTGGCTCGGACGAGCTGCCGCCCGTGCCGGCGAGCGCGGCGGACGTCACCGATCCGGTCCCCACGTACAGCGAGGGTCGGGCGCTCTTCCGCAGCCTGAACTGCACGGGCTGCCACATCCTCGACGGCTTCCCCTGGGATCGGAACACCGGGCCTGCGCTCGACAACGTCACGGCGAAGGTGACGCCGGAGTGGCTCCTGACCTGGATCCGCAACCCGCGCGGCTGGCGCGCGAAGACGAGCATGCCGAACCTGTGGCCGAAGCCGCTGGATCCGGCGTCGAAGCGCCCGCTGCCGCCCGGCTCGCCCGAGTACGAGAAGTGGGAGGCCCAGATGCGCGAGGAGACCGTCGCGATCGCCTCCTTCCTCGTCGAGCGCAGCGAGAACCCGTCGTCGCTCCCCGGGGCGCCGAAGGACGCGCAGCCGCTCAAGGCGAAGGTGCAGGGCTACGCGGACGTGCCCGGCGCGACGGCCGAGCGCGGCAAGGTGATCTTCGAGGCGTACGGCTGCCAGGGCTGCCACGCGCGGAGCGAGGGCGACGCGCCGAACGAGAAGCTGCCGGATCCGTGGCGCAGCCGCGAGCGCGACGTCGCGCCGACGCTCGCCAACATGGGCGAGAAGGCGACCGCGGACTGGATCGCGTACTGGGTCGAGGAGCCCTCGCGCTACTGGCACGGGACGAAGATGCCGAACCTGCGCCTCTCGCGCGAGGAGGCGGCGAGCGTCGGCAAGTACATCGCGTCGCTCAAGGCGGCGCCGCTCAACCCGGCGCGCGTCGATGACGCGGACGTGGCGCTCGTCTCGGACGCGGCGAAGCGCAACGAGCGCGTGGCCTGCACGAGCGCGGGCGGCAAGGTGATGACCCGCGCCGAGTGCGGCGAGCGCCTCGTGGGCAACTACGGCTGCTTCGGCTGCCACCAGATCTCGGGCTTCGACAAGTCGGCGCCGATCGCGCCGGAGCTTGGCGGCTTCGCGAAGAAGGACGTCACGACGCTCGATTTCGGCTACGCGATCGCCGATCACCACCTCCAGACGACCGAGACCTTCGCCTCGCTGAAGCTCGACGCGCCGCGCATCTACCGGCGCGACCGCATCGAGCTCAAGATGGGCGACTTCGACCTGTCGCCGCGGGAGATCCGCGCGCTGGTCGTGTTCCTGAAGGGCCTCGTGACGGTGAAGCCGAAGCCGGATTACAACCCGTCGGCGCGGCCGGCGTACGCCGCGGCGCTCGAGGGCCGGCAGCTCGTCGAGGACTACAACTGCCGCGGCTGCCACGTCATCGAGGGGCGCGGCGGGGACATCGACGCGTTCCGCCTGTCGCAGCTCTCGGCCGACGCGCAGGCGCGCGCGCCGTTCTTGACCGGCGAGGGCGCGCGCGTGCAGCCCGAGTGGCTCTTCACCTTCCTGCGTGATCCCGGCGCGCACGGCATCCGCCCGTGGCTCCACCCCGAGTGGGCGTGGGGCGCCGCGGTGCCCGACGACAAGCTCGCGATCCGGATGCCCACGTTCACCTTCTCGAGCGAGCAGATCACCGCGATCGTGCGGTACTTCGCGAGCTGGGATGGCCAGGAGTACCCGTACCAGGCGCCGGCGACGAACGAGCTGAGCGAGCAGCAGAAGCTCTACGCGCTGACGCACATGAACGCGACCGACGCGGCGAACTGCCTCTCCTGCCACTACCAGGGCACGTTCCCGGTGGAGCGCGGGCAGACCGAGCTCGCCAAGATGGCGCCGGACCTGAACCAGATCGCGCGGCGGCTCCGGCCCGAGTGGGTGAAGAGCTGGCTGCTCAAGCCGCAGAACTACCTGCCGTACACGAAGATGACGGCGTTCTGGGCGACGGCGGACCGCGAGAAGGACAGCGCGCGGTGGCCGGGGGAGAGCGATCCCTTCCGCTCGCCCGCGCTCGCCTGGAACAAGGTGCCCGGCTTCCCCGAGGTCACCGGGGAGCAGCAGGCGGAGATCGTGCGCGACTTCCTCTTCAGCCTGCCGAAGGACGCCGTGTTCCCGGCGCCCGGCGCCGAGGCCGACTCGCCGCTCGTCAAGCGCCCCGCGGTTCAGGAGCCGCAGGCCACGACCGAGGACGACAAGGAGAAGGACAAGAAGAACAAGGACAAGAAGCGCACCGGGGCGCTGCCCCAGCCCGCGCGCATGTGAATCGAAGAATCGACGAGCCCGTGCCGTCGCCTCTTGTCCTGCGACGGCATCTGGGCTAGAAGGCCCAAGCTTTTCCGGGCCGGCGGGATTCGCCGCCGCCCCCGGGCGCATAACTCAGCGGTAGAGTGCGTCCTTCACACGGACGAAGTCGCAGGTTCGAATCCTGCTGCGCCCACCCGATGGTTCGACCGCGCCGCTCTAGAGCGGTGCGCAGCTGCGTGTGATACGGGCTCAGCCGCTAGGCAGGCGAGTGAGGCGTACAAAGG
>CAYQYG010000527.1:0-5802 GCA_964421485.1 uncultured Polyangiaceae bacterium
CCCGGCGGCCGCCGCCGGGCCTGCGAAGCAGACGGGGGCGGCCACCGCGCAGGCGGGCCCCGCGAAGCCCGCCGCCCAGGCCCGGCCGGCGGCGAAGGGGCCCGGGCGGAAGGGGCGCAAGATCAAGGACCTCGCGAGCAAGCTGGAGGGGCCGGTCGCGACGTACCCGGGGTTCCGCATGCTGCCGGACGGGTCGTCGCGCGTCTTCGTGCAGGTCAGCCCCAAGGTGGACGTGACCGAGTCGAAGGCCGAGGGGCGCCTCGTGTACCGGATGAAGGGGGCGCGCGCGATCCAGACGAACCAGTTCGCGCTCGTCACGAGCTTCTTCCCGACGCCGGTCGGGCGCGTGCAGCTCGTGGATCAGGGCGCGGACCTGGATCTCGTGATCGACCTCCGCATCAAGACGGACTCCCGGCACCGGGTCCTCGAGACGGACAGCGGGATCGTGGTCCAGGTCGATTTCCCGGCGCTGCCGCCTGGGACTCAGCTCACCGCGAGCGTCCCGAAGGCGCCGGCGGAGCACCGGAAGGGGAAGGCGAAGCGGGTCGGGAAGGCGCCGGACGAGGGCGAGGACGACGGCTCGTTCTAGCGATCTCGGGCCGGCGCGGGCCCGCGCGCGCGGCCCCGGCCCCCCGAGCAATGCTCGTTCCCGTTGCGCTCCGCGGCGGCAGAAGGGAGGATCCGCCCCGTGCCACCCAGCGACAGCACGCGCAGCCCCGCGGCCTCCGCCGACGCGGGGCGCGCCCACCTCGACGGGGCCGGCCCGCGGTCGTCCTCGCACCGCATCGTCGTCGCCGACGACGATCGCGTCGCCCGCGAGATGCTGGCGGACATGCTCCGCCGCGCCGGCTACGCGGTCGAGCAGGTGGAGGACGGGCAGGACGCCGTCGACCGCGTCGCGCGCGGCGGGGTCGACCTCGTGCTGCTCGACGTCGTGATGCCGCGGCTCTCGGGGCTGGAGGCCTGCCGGCTGCTCAAGGGCATGAGCGGGGAGACCTTCCTGCCGGTCGTGCTGGTCACGGTGAAGACCGACACCGCGAGCCGCGTCGAGGGGCTCAAGATCGGCGCCGACGACTACGTCTGCAAGCCGTTCGAGGAGGACGAGCTGCTCGCGCGCGTCGGCGCGATGCTCCGGATCAAGGCCCTGCACGATCAGGTCGCGGCGCAGCGCGCGCACCTCGAGCGGCTGAGCGTGCACGACGAGATGACGGGGCTCTACAACTACCGCTACCTCCACACCCGGCTGACCGAGGAGTTCAAGCGGGCGGAGCGTTACCACGAGCCCTTCGCGTGCGTCCTCGTCGACATCGACCAGCTCCGCGCCCTGAACGACGCGGGCGGCCGCGGCCTCGGCGACGCGGTGATCGGGCGCGCGGCAGAGGGGATCCGCCGCTCGGTCCGCGAGGTCGACGTGGTCGCGCGTTACGGCGGCGAGGAGTTCCTCATCGTGCTGCCGAGCACGCATTTCGCGGGCGCCGTGACGGTGGCGGAGCGCATCTGGCGCGAGGCGGCCGAGCGGCCGCTGGAGCACGACGGCGCCATCCACTGGTTCACGGTCTCCATCGGCGTGGCGCTCTACCCGTCGCGCGACGTGCGCACCAAGGACGCGCTGCTCCGGGCCGCGGAGACGGCGCTGAACCAGGCGAAGCGGGAGGGGGGCAACCGGATCTGCGTGTTCCAGCAGCAGGGCTACATCTTCACGCCGTCCGCGCCGCCGCTGCCGCCGCCCCTCGAGCTGACCGAGCCTTCCCGCCCGGGCTTCCGGCGCGCGGGCGACCCGCTGCGCCCCGCCGCCCTCGACGAGGACGGCCCGCGATCGGCGCCGGCCACCGTGCGCCGCGGCGACCTCTTCCCCGGCCGCAAGCCGACATAGCGCGGAGCGTGAGCGCCGCCCCCCGCGCCCGCGTCCTCGTGGTCGACGACGAGCCCGCGCTCCGCCGCGCGCTCGCCCGCGCGCTCGTCCGCGACTTCGAGGTGCTCACCGCGGAGGACGGGGCCTCCGCGCTCGGGTTGCTCTCGACCACGCGGGTCGACGCGGTCCTGCTCGACCTCGGGATGCCGCGCATGGGCGGCGCCGAGGTGCTCGCGAGGATCCGCGAGGCGCGCCACGACGCGGAGGTCGTCGTGATGGCCGCGCACGCCGAGCTCGACGCCGCGGCCGCCGCGGTGCGCGCCGGCGCGTTCGGCCTCGTCACGAAGCCCCTCGACGAGGGCCCCGCGCTCGCCCTCGCGCTCGAGCGCGCCGTCGAGCGCAGGCGGCTCGCGCGCCGCGTCCGCGCGCTCGAGGCGCGGCTCGGCGAGCACGAGCGCCTCGGCGAGCTGGTCGGCAGCTCGGCCCGCATGGCGGACGTCCAGCGGCGCGCCCTGGGCGTCGCGGCCGCGAGCGCGACGGTGCTCCTCCAGGGCGAGCGCGGCACCGGCAAGGAGCTCGTCGCCCGCTTCATCCACCAGCGCTCGCCGCGCGCGGACAAGCGCTTCGTCTCCGTGAGCTGCGGCGCCGTCCCCGCGGGCGTGATCGAGGAGGAGCTCTTCGGCTGCGCCGCCCCGCCGCCCATCGTTCGCAACGCCGCGGGCCTGTTCGAGCTCGCGGACCAGGGCACCCTCTTCCTCGACGAGATCGGCGACCTCCCGCACCCCGCGCAGGTCGCGCTCCTCGGGGCGCTCTCGACCGGCGAGGTCCGCCGCGTCGGCGCCGGCGCGTCGCGGCGCGTCGACGTGCGCGTCATCGCCGCGACGCACGTCGATCTGCGCGAGCTCGTGGCCGCGGGCCGGCTCCGCGAGGACCTCTCGTACCGCCTCGGCGTGGTGACGATCCACGTCCCGCCGCTCCGGCAGCGCAAGGAGGACATCCCGCTGCTCGCGCACCACTTCCTCCAGCGGTACGGCCAGCGCGACGGCCGGAGCGTCCGGCGGATCAGCGTGGAGGCGATGCGCCGGCTCCGCGAGCACCCCTGGCCCGGCAACGTCCGCGAGCTCGAGAGCGCGATCGAGCACGCCGCGATCGTGGCCCGCGGCGGCGCGATCCTGCCCGCCGACCTGCCGCCGCCGCTCTCCCCGCAGGACGGCGAGCCCGGCGCGTCAGGGCGGCGCCGCCGCCGGCGCGGGGCCGAGGAGGCCCTCGCGCTCCCCCCCGAGCTCGTGGAGCTGCCCTACGCCGCGGCCAAGGAGCGGCTGATCGGCGCCTTCGACCGCGCGTACGTCGAGCGGCTCCTCGCGCGCTCCGGCGGCAACGTGAGCGAGGCCGCGCGGCAGGCGGGCATGGATCGCCCGAACTTCCGCCGGCTCAGGAGGCGCGCTTCCGAGCGCGAGGGCGGCGAGGGCGCCGGCGAGGCGCGCGACCAGGGCGACGACGCCGAGGACGCGGGGCTCGGGGCGCTGGGCACGCCGCGGGGAGCGCGACCCGGCGCCCCGAACGACAAACCGGTCGCGCGGTGACGTGGACCGCGCTCCGGGCGCGGCGCCTCTTCGCTCGCGCGGACTCGTGCTACCGTCCCCCGCCCATGGGCCGGTCCGATATCCGCGGCTCCAGGGCGCGTGACGGCGCCCTTGCCGCCCTCGCGCTCGTGGGCGCCCTTGCCACGCTCCTCGCCGGCGTGCCCCGCGCCTCCGCCGACGACGCCGCGCCGCGCGGCGCCCCCGAGGCGGGCCCCCGCGCCTCGCGCCCGCCCGAGATCCGCGACCTGCCCGCCGTGCTCGCGCTGGCCGACAGGAACCACCCCAACATCCTCGCCGCGCGCGCGCGCCTCGCCGAGGTCCGCGCCCAGCTCGACGAGGCCCACTACGCCCCGTTCTCCCAGTTCAAGCTGACCGGCGGCGTCGCCCTCGCCCCGACCGTGCGCGGCAACAACGTCTTCAGCCCCAACACGGATGTCTCGCTCACCTCGAGCCTCGGCGTCGCGTGGCGCGTCGGCATCGACGGCGTGATCCCCCTCTGGACGTTCGGCAAGATCACGAACCTCTGGGATGCCGCTCAGGCCAACGTGCGCGTCCACGCCGCAGGGGTCGAGAAGGAGCGCGACGCCGTCCGCCTCGACGTCCGCAAGGCTTACTTCGGCCTCCAGCTCGCCCGCGACGCCCGCGCCCTGCTCGCCGACGTGCGCTCCCCGATCAAGAAGGCGGTCGAGCACCTCCAGGAAGAGGTCGACCGGGAGGAGGGCGATCCCATCGAGCTGCTCAAGCTCCAGACCTTCGCCGCCGAGCTCGACGTGCGCGAGGCCGAGGTCCAGAAGTTCATCACTGTCGCGCTCGCCGGCCTGCGCTTCTACACCGGCGTGCCCGGCCTCGACATCCCGGACGTCCCCTTGCAGCCGCCGAAGCACCGGCTCGGCCACCTCGCCCGCTACCTCACGGCCGCGCGCCTCTATCGCCCCGAGCTCGCGCAGGCGCGCGCCGGCATGGAAGCGCGCTCGGCCCAGGTCCGCCTCGCCCGGGCCCAGCTCTTCCCGGACATCGGTATCGGCGTCTCCGCGGGCCTGAGCGCCGCGCCCGAGGTCGCCGACCAGCTCAACCCGTTCACCTCTGACGCCGGCAACTACTTCCACTACGGCGCGGCGCTCGTCGTGCAGTGGAAGCTCGATTTTCTGCCCCAGGCGGCCCGCGTCCGCTACGCCGAGGCGCAGCTCGACGAGATGGCGGCCACCGAGCGCTTCGCGCTCGGCGGCGTCGCGACCGAGGTCGAGACGACCTACGCCGAGGTCGTCGAGGCGCAGAAGCGCGTCGACGCGTACGCCAAGGCCGCCAAGTACGCGAAGCGCTGGCTCGTGATGGTGCAGCAGGGCATCGACGTCGGCACGCTCCCCGACCGCGACCTCATCGATCCGGCGAAGGCCTACGCGACCAACCGCTACAACCAGTTCAACGCGACCATGGAGCTCGACATGGCGATGTCGCGGCTCGCCAAGGCCACGGGCTGGGACGCGATCGCGCCCGACGGCACGTAGAGCGCGGGGATCAGCGGAGCATCAGGTAGAGCAGCAGCACCAGCGTCGCGGCGAGCACGCTCGCGCCGCCCACCGCGATCGCGATCTGCGCGCGCGGCGACACCGCGTGGAAGCGCGCGACCGCGCCCTTCGCCACGCGCTCGATGCCGTCGCCCACCCGCACGAGCGCCGCGTCGAGCGACCGCTGCCACCCGGGGCTCTGGCCGGACGGCGCGCCGCGGGGAGCGTGACCCGGAGCGGAGGGCGCGCCGTGTGGAGCGTGCCCCGGCGCCTCGAGCGCCGGACCGGCCCCCGGCGCCTCGCCCTGCGGCGCCCCGTAGGGCAGCGGCGCCTCCGCCGGCACCGGGAGCCGCACCGTCGGCTGGATCAGCCCGAAATGCGCATCGCCCATCATCGGCGCCGTCATCGTCGAGCTCGAGGCGAACTGGCCGTACCCCCCGTCGGCGTTGGCGACGCTCGGGGCGAAGGGCGCCGAAGGCGACCCGGAGCCCCGAATGTCGAGCGAGGGCGGCGGCGCCTCCGGATCCTGCCGCCGTATCTCGAGCGCGCGCGTCGGCGTATCGCGGGCCTGCTCGCCCTTCGCGTACATCTCCGTCGGCGTGTCGCGGCCGCCGTCCGTGTCCTCGTCCACCGAGATCAGCGGGATCGACGACGAGCTCTGCTCCGGCGCTGCGATCAACGGGCGCGGCGCGGCCGCGGCGTCCGGGTCCACGGGCGTCGAGCGGGGCAGCGTCGCCGCGGCCGGATCGTGCCCCGCCTCCGCGCCACCGGGCCGCGGCGCGGCGATCGCCTGATCCGGCGGGCTCGCCGCCTCGCCCGGGCCGGCCGCCGCCGGCTCCGCGGCCGTGGCGCGCGCCGCGAC
>CAYQYG010000528.1:0-5786 GCA_964421485.1 uncultured Polyangiaceae bacterium
CCGGTGTTCGATCCGGCGAGGGTCGCGCCGGTGCTCGACGATCCTCGGCTCGCGGCGGTGAAGGAGCTGGCCGACCGCGAGGACTACGCGAAGGCGGCGCCGGCGCTCGCGGCGGCGCGCGCGGCGACGCCGGCGCCGGCGCCGGAGGACGCGGCGGCCTGGAGCTATCAGCTCGGCCGGCTCCGGGCGCTCGCGGGGGATCCGCTGGGCGCGGCGAAGGCCTATGACGCGGCGGCGGCGGCCGGCGGGGCGCTCGCGGGGTACGCGCGGTTCTCGGCGGCGCAGCTCCTCGGGCAGGCGGGGGACGCGGACGGGGCGCTCTCGCGGGCAGGGGAGGTGCCGGCAGGGCTCGCGATCGAGGCGGAGCTCGACCTCGTGGTGGCCCAGGCGCTCGCGCAGAAGGGGGACATCGACGGGGCGGCCGCGCGGTGGCGCGCGTACCTCGGCCGGTCGAAGAGGCCCGCGCAGTGGGTGCAGGTCTCGCTGCGGTTCGCGCGGGCGCTGCTCGCCCACCCGGACGAGGCCCGCGCGGAGGAGGCAGCGCGGCTCGCGCGGCGGGTGATCTACGAGGCGCCCGGCGGCGCGGGGGGCGGCGAGGCGCGCGAGATCGAGGCGCAGGCGCTCGGGACGCTGCCGAGCGCGAAGCGGAAGCCGTTCGAGGCGCCGACGTCGGCGGAGCTCCTGTCGCGGGCGCGCGGGCTCGTCGCGGCCAGGCAGAGCAAGGAGGCGCTGCGCGCGGTGGAGGCGCTCGTCGCGTCGCCGGAGGCGGCGCGGCCCTCGGATTTCGCGTGCGAGGCGTTCGGGCTGCGCGCGGAGGCCCTGGAGCAGCTCCGGCGCAAGGCCGAGGCGTCGGACGCGCACGGCGAGGCGATCGCGCGCTGCGAGGGCGCCGCCGGGCGGCCCGAGGCGCTGTACCGCGGCGGCCGCGCCGCGATGCGCGCGGAGGCGCCCGCCGAGGCGGCGCGGCGGTTCGCGCTCCTGGAGAAGGAGTCGCCGAAGCACAGGCTCGCGGACGACGCGCGCTATCACGGCGCGCGCGCGATGCTGGCGCTCGGGGACGAGGCGCGGTTCATGCGCATGCTCTCGGCGATGCCCGACGACTACCCCGAGGGCGACATGGTCGCCGACGGGCTCTTCGAGGTCGCGCTCTTCGAGATCGAGCGGGGGAGCTGGCAGGGCGCGGTGGTGCCGCTCGAGCGGGCGATCGAGCGGTTCCCGCGCGAGCGGGCCTACCAGGCGGCGGGGCGGCTGCCGTACTACCTCGGGCGGGCGCGGATCGAGACGGGCTCGAAGGAGCAGGGGATCGCGTGGCTGGCGCGGACGATCAAGGAGTACCCGCTGTCGTTCTACATGGCGCTGGCGCACGCGCGGCTCGCCGAGATGGATCCGGCGGCGGCCGCGCGCGCGATCGAGGAGGCCCTGCAGCGCGACGCGCCGCCCGCGGGGCAGGACGGCGCGGGCGTCGAGCTGCCCCGGAGCCCCGCGTTCGCGGAGCCGGCGTTCGCGCGGGCGGTGGAGCTCGCGCGGCAGGGGGAGGCGAAGCTCGCGCGCGGCGAGCTCGACCTGCTCGGCGTGGGCGCGCGCACGGCGCCGGCGGAGCTGCTCTGGGCGTCGGCGCTCCTGCTCTCGCGGGCAGGCGCGCCGGGGCCCTCGCACGGGATCCTGCGCACCGCGATGAATTCGCCGAAGCCCGAGCGGATCGAGCTCACGGAGTGGCTCGACCATTACCCCGCGGGGCGCTGGCGCGCGGCGTGGGAGCTCGCGTTCCCGCGGCCCTTCGCGCCGATCGTGGCGGCCGAGGCGAAGCGGCAGGGGATCCCGGAGGCGCTCGCGTTCGCGATCATGCGCGAGGAGTCGGCGTTCGATCCGCGGGTGACCTCGGCGGCGGACGCCCACGGGCTGATGCAGCTCATCGTGCCGACGGCGCGGCGGATGGCGAAGCCCCTCGGGCTGCCCTCCGACGCGGAGGCGCTCAAGCGGCCCGAGGTGAACGTGGCGCTCGGGTGCCGCTACCTCTCGATCCTGCGCAAGCAGTTCCCGGACAACCCGCTGCTCGCGATCCCGGGCTACAACGCGGGCGGCGGCGCCCCGAAGAGGTGGATCTCGGAGCGGCCGGCGCAGAGCTTCGACCTCTGGATCGAGCGCATCCCGTACGAAGAGACGCGCCTCTACACGAAGCGCGTGATCACGAGCCTCGCCGCGTACGAGCTCCTCTACGCGCGCGAGCAGCCGAGCGAGGCGCTCCGGACCCCCCTGCCCGCGAGCCCGACCGCGCTCTCCGCGGTGGCGAGCGCGGCGCAGTAGCCGGAGACCCCAGCGTTTGGTCGAGCAGCCGACCGGCAAGCTTTGCTAGAGTGCGCCGCCGTGGTCGACCCCTCGAGCCCAGCGCATCAGCTCGTCGGCGCCGTGCTGAACGCCCGGTGGAAGCTCGTCCGCCTCGTGGGCGAGGGCGGGATGGGCGCGGTGTACGAGGCCGAGGGCCTCCGCGGCGAGGGCAAGCGCGCCATCAAGATGCTCCATCCGGAGTTCGCGGAGGACGAGCAGATCCTCCAGCGCTTCTACATGGAGGGGCAGGCGACGGCCTCGCTTCAGCACCCGAACGTGGCGGCGGTGTACGAGGCGGCCCGCGCGGAGAACGGCGCGCCGTACCTCGTGATGGAGCTGCTCCAGGGCGCGTCGCTCGGGGATTACCTGGAGAACGGCAACGTTGTCCCGCCGGAGCAGGCGATCCCGGTGATCTACGAGGTGCTCCAGGCGCTCGCGATGGCGCACGCGCGGAAGATCGTTCACCGCGATCTCAAGCCCGACAACGTCTTCCTCGTGCGCGACGCGCGCGGCGCGTACCACGCGAAGGTGCTCGACTTCGGGATCGCCAAGGTGATGGATCTGGCGGGCGGGATGGGCTCGAAGACCCGCACCGGCGTGCTGCTCGGCACGCCCGGGTACATGAGCCCGGAGCAGATCAAGAACTCGAAGGGCGTCGATCCGCGCAGCGATCTCTGGTCGGTCGGGATCATCCTCTACGAGATGCTCTCCGGGCAGCCGCCCTTCCCCGCCGACAACGAGTTCACGCGGCTCACGGCGGTGCTCACCTCGGAGGTGCGGCCGATCGAGCAGGCGGCGCCGCACCTCGCCGCGTGGAGCCCGTTCTTCCGGCGCGCGCTCGCGAAGGATCCGGCCCAGCGGTTCCAGACGGCCGAGGAGATGGCGCACGCGCTCGGCGCGTACGCCCGCGGCGCGAGCATGGCGCCGCCGGCGGCGCCCGAGCACTCGGTCTCGATCCCCGTGTCGATCCAGCACGGGCCGTCGACCCTGCCGAACGCTCCGCAGCACGTGGCGTCGATGCTGCCCGGGTACCCGCAGGGCGTCGCGGTCCATCAGGATCGGATGAGCGCGACCCCCGTGCCCGGGCAGCCGCAGCACCCGTCGACCGCGGTCTCGGGCGCGGCGCCGCTCTACGCGCCCTCGCCCGCGGGGCCGACGCACATCAGCGCGCAGAAGCCTGCGGGCACGCCGACGATCTCCAGCCCGACGCCTGACGTGCAGGTGATCCAGGCGGGCAGCGGATCGAAGGGCGCGCCGTGGTGGCTGGTCAGCGTGATCGGCTTCGTGTGCCTCGGCGTCGGCTTCGCCGTGGGCATGCTCGTCGCCGGGTGAGCGACGCCGGCGAGCTCGGGGGGGGCGCACTTTGCGTGGACGTCGGTGCGGTCCTCGGACTACCCTCCGGCCCCCCGGAGGATGACCATGACCGAGCTCCAGAACCGCTGCCTGGATACCTTCCCCGAGTGGCTCCGCACCCTCGCCGCGGACGCCTCGGAGCTCTCGAAGCTGCTCGCCATGACGGACGTGCCGGAGCCTGCGCGCCGCATGGTCGCCGGCGGGCTGAATTACCTGTTCAAGTCGCTCGACCTCATCCCTGACGGCATCGAGGACCTCGGCTTCCTCGACGACGCCTTCGTGCTCCGCGTCGCCTGCGCGCTCGCGGCCGATCAGACCCCGGACGTCAAGCAGAAGGCCCCGGTCGTGGCGCGGCTCGCGGCCGAGGCGGCGCTCGTGGCGGAGCTGCTCGGCAAGGACCACGCGCGGCTCGAGGCGTACGTGAAGACGCTGCAGAGGGGCGCGGCCCGCGGGCGCACCGTCGACGAGATCCTCGGCGACGAGCAGGTGCGGACGGGCTTCATGCACGAGGTCACCGGGTGGGCCACGAGCTACGCGGCGCCGAGCTTCAGCCGCGACGAGAAGAACCTCGTGAAGCTCACATCGTTCCTCTCGGCCAAGCTCCCGGCGTGATCGGCTGGCGCGTCGCGCTGCCCCTCGCTGCGGCGCTGCTCGGCGCGCTGTCCGCGGGCGCGTGCGACGGCGATCGCCGCGCGTCCGCGCCGCCCGGCCCGGCGTCCGGAGCGACCGCGCCGGCCGGATCCGCCGCGATCGCCCCGCCCGTGCCCGCGGACGCCGACCGATCCTACGCGCTCCCGGCGGCGCCGCGCATCGTCGCGATCGGCGATCTCCACGGCGATCTGCGCGCGACGCGCGCGGTCCTGCGGCTCGCGGGCGCGATCGACGAGGGCGGCCACTGGGCCGGCGGGCAGCTCGTCGTCGTGCAGACCGGCGACGAGATCGATCGCGGCGACCATGACCGGGAGATCGTCGACCTCTTCGATCGCCTCGCGGACGAGGCCCGCGCCGCGGGCGGGGCCGTGCACGCGCTGAACGGCAACCACGAGATCATGAACGTGCAGGGCGACCTCCGGTACGTCACCGAGGGCGGCTTCAAGGAGTTCGAGGGGTCGACCTTCGCGGATCCCACGAGCCCCGTGCTCGGCCGGATACCGGAGCGGGCGCGCGCGCGCGCCGCCGCGTTCATGCCCGGCGCGCCCTATGCCAGGAAGCTCTCCGGCCGCCGGGTCGTGCTCATGGTCGGCGACACCGTGTTCGCGCACGCCGGCGTGCTCCCCTCGCACGTGCGCTATGGCCTCGGCCGGCTGAACCGCGAGGCCCAGGCCTGGATGTCGGGTTCGACGCTCGGGGCTTCGGGTCGCCCTTCGGCGCCCTACGCCCCGAACCCCGGATCGGCCGCGTCGCCGCCCGCGATCCTCACGGCCGAGGACAGCCCGGTGTGGACGCGTCGTTATGGCGCGGCCGATCTCGGCGCGGACGACTGCGAGGTGCTCGGCCGCGCGCTCGCCGCGGTGTCCGCGAAGCGCATGGTCGTCGGTCATACCGTGCAGAAGGGCGGGATCACGCCCGCGTGCGAGGGCCGCGTCTGGCGCATCGACGTGGGCATGTCCGCCTATTACGCCGGGCATCCCGAGGCGCTGGAGATCGCAGGCGATTCTGTCCGGGCGCTGAAGGCCGAGGGGGCCTCGGCTCAATAATCCCCCGCCAATGAACGGATGCTCCGCTGATGCATCGCCGGCGGCTCGCCGCGCCGGCAGAGGCCTCGATCGGTTCGAATAGATCTTGATCGAGGGGTGCCCCGTGGAGGAGATCTGTACGTGATGGGGATGACACCGGAAGCGGGGACCGAGGACGCGGCGCCGCCCTCGTCACGGAGGCGACCGGTCCGGCCGCGGCGCGATCCCGCCGCCAAGGCGCCGCGCGACTCGGTCGAGGCGGACTCCCTCGAGGGGACCAGCGTGGTCCCGGAGCTCGACATCCCGGATTTCTGGAGGTGCGAGGACGAGGAGGACCCGCCGGAGTCAGGCCCGCGCTCCGCGTTCCGGCCCTGGGTCGAGGCGCGCTCCGCGCCGGCCCGCCGGGATCCGGCGGTCGCGGCCCCGGCGCCT
>CAYQYG010000529.1:0-5777 GCA_964421485.1 uncultured Polyangiaceae bacterium
GGCCACGCGCGCCGGCGAGCTGCTCGGCCTCTTGGCCCGCTCGGGCGACGCCGAGCTCGAGGCCGCCGCCGCGCGCGCGCGCGCGGCCGCCGGCGGGGCGCCCGGGGCCCCGGACGCGCCCGCGTCCGCGGGCGATCGCCCCTCCTGGATCTCCACGTGAGCCGCGCACACGACGAGATCCGGCTCTTGCCGGAGGACTTCCACAAGCTCCGCGAGCTCTTCAACCAGCACTGCGGCTTCCAGTTCGGCCCCGAGGCCCGGCTGGCCATGGAGCGCCGCCTCCGCGAGCGCGTCGTCGTGCTCGGCCTCCAGTCCTTCGGCGAGTACTACGCCTACCTCCGCCACCACCAGCGCGGCCGCGCCGAGCTCGACGAGGCGATCGACGCCATCACCGTCAACGAGACCTATTTCTTCCGCGAGGACTACCAGCTCCGCGCCCTCAAGAACGAGATCGTCCCGATGCTCGTCAAGAGCGGCGCCGCGAAGGGGCGCCTCCAGATCTGGAGCGCCGGCTGCTCGACGGGCGAGGAGGTCTACTCGATCGCGATGATCGCGCGCGAGGCCGGGCTCACGACCGAGCGCGAGGTGCGCATCTTCGGCAGCGACATCTCCCGCCGCTGCGTGATCGCCGCGCGCAGGGGCGTCTACGGCGCCTCGGCCTTCCGGGTCACGCCGCCCGAGATCCGGCGCCGCTACTTCGAGGACCGCGAGGGCGGCGCGCGCGTCGTCGACGATCTGCGCGCGCTCTGCCAGTTCGGCCACCTCAACCTGCTCGACGCCGCGAAGGCCGCCGTCGTCGGCCGCGTCGACGTCATCTTCTGCCGCAACGTGCTCATCTACCTGGACGAGCAGTCCCGCCGCCGCGTGATCGAGACCTTCTACGAGCGGCTCCTCCCGGGCGGCTTCCTCCTCCTCGGCCACTCCGAGTCGCTCGTCAACGTCTCGACGGCGTTCGAGCTCGTTCACCTGCGCGAGGACCTCGTCTACCGCAAGCCCGCCGCCACGCTCCGCCTCGGCGCGATGGACGCGGCGTTCGCGATCCTCGAGGCGCACCGCGCCGGCTCGACGGCGGCGGCCCCGGCGCCCCCGGCCGATCGCGGCGCCGCCGCGCGGCCCGGCCCGGCCTTCGTGGCTCCGGCTCGCGCTCCAGGCGGCGCGCCTTCCGCCCCGCCCCCCGAGGGCGCCGGCGAGCCCGGCGCGCCCCCCGGCCCCGATCCCGGCCGCGCTGTGTCCAGCCCTCCGACCGGGGCTCCGGGGCGCAGGGCGCCCCACCTGGAGCGCGACCCGGAGCTCCAGGCGTCCACCGGGGGTCTGGAGCACAGGGCGCGCCACCCGGAGCGCGATCCGGAGCCCCAGGCGCCCACCGGCGCGTCGAAGCCCGCCGGAGACACCCCGCGCGGGCCGGCGCCGTTCCAGAAACCCAGCTCCTCTGTGTAGAATCACGCGAAGGCACAAGGTTCGCCCCTGATGACCCCGATCCCCCTGCGCGTGCTCGTCGTCGACGACTCCGCGTACAACCGCCGTAACATCGCCGAGATGCTGAGCGGGAGCGAGGAGATCGAGGTCGTCGGCAAGGCCGGCGACGGCGATGACGCGCTCCGTCAGGCCGCGCAGCTCAAGCCCGACGTCATCACGCTGGACCTCGAGATGCCGCGGATGGACGGGTTCACGTTCCTCCGCATCCTGATGGCGCGCCAGCCGACGCCGGTCATCGTCGTGTCGAGCTACAGCCAGAAGGAGAACGTCTTCAAGGCCCTGGAGCTCGGCGCGATCGATTTCGTGGCGAAGCCCGACCGGCAATTCACGCCGGACGCGGCCATCCGCAAGGAGATCATCCAGAAGGTGCTGCTCGTGCGCTACCTCCGCCCGCGCGCGCCGCCGGCGGTGGTCCGCCCCTCGACGCCGCCCGTGCCGCGCGCGCCCTCGGAGCCGCGCTTCGCGGTGCCCCTCCGGCACCTCGTCGCGATCGGCTCGTCGACCGGCGGCCCGACCGCGCTGCTCGAGATCTTCAACCGCATCCCCGACCGCTTCCCCGGCGCGATCCTCGTGGCGCAGCACATGCCCGACAAGTTCACGCGGACGTTCGCGGAGCGGCTCGATCGACGCGGGGGCGTGCGCGTGGTGGAGGCGCAGGACGGCGAGCAGGTGATGAGCCGGAAGGCCTACGTCTGCCCTGGCCGCATGTGCATGGAGATCGCGGTGACGCCCGGCTCGGGTTACGGCCTCAGCGGTGATCTGCGCATCCGCGTGGGGCCGCCGGTGCCTGCGGATCGCTACGTGCCGAGCGCGGATCGTCTGTTCCGCAGCGTGGCGCAGGTCGCGGGGACGCGCGCGGTGGGCATCATCCTGACCGGGATGGGCGACGACGGGGTGACCGGGGCGCGTGCGATCCGCGCCGCGGGCGGGACGATCGTGGCCGAGAGCGAGGAGACCGCGGTGGTCTACGGCATGCCCGGGTCCGCCGTCCGCGCGGGCGTGGTGAACGAGAGCCTCCCGCTCCACGCCATCGGCGACTTCGTCGCGCTGCTCGCCTGACCCGCAGGCCGTGCGCCCCGAAGTTGACCCTCCGCGCGCACCGTGAGACACGATCGAGCGCTGTCATGCGGATCCGAACCGCTGCGCGAAGGCTCGCCGCGCTCGCCTCGAGGGCCGCCCTGGCCGGAGCCCTCCTCGCTGCGGCGACGCCGGCTGCCGGCGCGCCCGGGGAGGCCTCCGCGAAGGGCGACGAGAAGAAGCCCGCGCCGGACAAGGGGCAAGAGGCGAAGCCCGGCGCGAGCAACCCCGGTGCCACGCCCCCGAAGGCCGAGGAGGCCAAGCCCGAGGCCAAGCCGGCCGCGAAGGGCAAGCCTGCGGCGAAGCCCGCGCCGCGACAGAAGCCGGCGCCGAAGGCCGCGCCGAAGAAGGGCGCGCCCAAGCGCACCCGCAAGCCCGGCGAGCCCGGCGAGCCCGACGAGGCCACCCGCCGCATCATCTCCGGCGCCCCGGCGCCGATCGGATCGAACGTCCGCGAGTCGCCCGAGCTCAAGGCGATGCGCGACATCGACCTCGCGCTCTTCCCCGGCGCCGCGCCCGGCCCTGGACCGGCCTGGCCCGCGGACGGCACCCTCCTGCTCGACGCCGGCGAGCCGCGCCTCGACGCCTCGGGCCTGCCGCCCTCGGGCCTCCTGCCCGCCGCCCCGCCCCCCGAGCCGATCCGCGACACCGCCTGGCTCCGCCAGCTCGAGATGCCCGACATCCCTGTCCGCTGGGACGCGCGCGTCGTCCGCTACCTCGAGTACTACCGCGACGACCCGCGCGGCCGCTCCGCGGTCACCATCTGGATGAAGAAGAGCGGCCGCTACGGCGCCGCGATCCGCCGCGTCCTGCGCGACCAGGGCCTGCCCGAGGACATCCTCTGGCTCTCGCTCGTCGAGAGCGGCTTCGACCCCGCCGTGCACTCCCCCGCCGGCGCCGCCGGCCTCTGGCAGTTCATGCCCGAGGGCGCGCGCATCTACGGATTGACCGTCGATCGCTGGGTCGACGAGCGCATGGATCCGGAGCGATCCACCCTCGCGGCCGCGCGCTACCTCGCCGACCTCCGGCAGCGCTTCGGCGGCTGGGAGCTCGCGTTCGCCGCGTACAACATGGGCTACGGCGGCCTGCTCGCCTCCATCCGCAAGTACAACACGAACGACTTCTGGGAGCTCTCCCGCCTCGAGGCGGGCATGCCGCTCGAGACCGCGCTCTACGTCCCGAAGATCATCTCGATCGCGATCGTCGCCCGCAACAAGAAGGTCTTCGGCTGCGACGGCGTGGAGCTCGATCCGGCCGTCACCTTCGACAAGGTCTCGGTCGGCTCGGGCGTCTCGCTCCACTCCATCGCCGCGGCCTCGGGCGCCGGCGCGCCGGAGATCGAGGCGCTCAACCCCCAGCTCGTCGCGCGCCGCACCCCGCCGGCCGCGCTCGCCGACAAGGCCGCCCCGCGCTGGGAGATCCGCGTCCCCGCCGGCGCCGGCGCGCGCGCCGCGAAGTCGTTGCCCAGGGTGCTCGACGGCGAGCCCAAGCTCGTGCGCTGGCTCGTCCGCTGGGGCGAGTCCCTCGACGACATCGCCGCGCACCGCGGCGTCTCCCGCAGCTCGCTGCAAGCCCTGAACGGCCTCCGCTCCGGCGAGGCCCCGCGCCCCGGCACGCTGCTCTTCGTCCCCGCCGCGCCCGGCACCGGCGCCGCCGCCGCCGAGCACCTCGTCGCCGAGGGCCCGCCCGCGCGCCCCCTCATCGTCGCCCCTGCTCCGCGCTTCTCCTACGCCGACCGCCGCCGCGTCTTCTACCGCGTCGTCGCGGGCGACACGCTCCGCGACGTCGCGGCCGCGCTCGGCGTGCCTGCCGGCGAGCTCTCCCGCTGGAACCTCGTCGACCCCGGCGCCGCGCTCCATGAAGGCATGACCTTGCAGGCCTTCCTCCCCGCGGACCGCCGCCCCCAGGGCGTGCTCCTGCTCGAGGAGGCCGACGCCCGCGTGCTCGAGGTCGGCTCCGAGGAGTTCTTCGCGCACTTCGAGGGCCTGAAGGGCAGGAAGCGCGTCGAGATCACCGTCCAGGAGGGCGACACCTTCCGCAGCCTCGCGCGCCGCCACGGCCTCAGCGCCGGCATGCTCGAGCGCATCACCCACCGCTCGCGCACCACCGAGCTCCGGCCCGGCGAGAAGATCGTGGTCTACGTCCCCGCCTCGCGCCCCACCGAGCCCGCCGCGCCCCCCGAGCCCGCCGTCGTCGCCGCCCCCGCCGCGGCCGCGGCCGCCGACGACGGCGTGCGCCCTGCCTCCCTCCGCGTCGACGTCGCCGACGAGCCCGCGCGCCCCGCCGAACCCGCCGGCGCCCCGGCCGAACCGCCCGCCACGGAGGTCCCGGCCGAGCCGCCCGCCGCCGCTCCTCCGCTCGCCGCGCCCCCACCGGCGGCGACGCCTCCGCCGCCGGCGGCGCCCCCCGCTCCACCTGCGCCCCCGTCGAAGCCGGCCGCGGAGACACCTGCCAGGCGCACGGAGGACGTGCGCGCGCGCGCCCCCGTGAAGTAGGATGATCGGGCCGGTGCGCCGGCTCGATCCGCTGAGGAGGCGCGGACACCTCGAAACATGGCCAATCCGTCGACCGCACGGGGGTCACCTGGCGCCTTGCTCGCCGGCAGATACCGGCTCCTGCGCCAGATCGGCGAGGGGGCGATGGGCGCTGTCTGGTCCGCCGTCGACCAGGTCACGACCCGCGAGGTCGCCCTCAAGCTGCTCGTCCGCCCCGAGCCCGAGCTCCGCGCCCGCCTGCTCCGCGAAGCGCGCGCGTGCGGCGCCCTCAAGCACCGCAACATCATCAGCGTCTTCGACATCGCCGAGCTCGACGGCGGCGAGCCGTTCCTCGTGATGGAGCTGCTCACCGGCGAGACCCTCGGCGAGCTGCTCGAGCGCCGCCGCCGCCTCGAGCCCGACGTCGCCGCGCTCATCGGCCGCGACGTCGCCAAGGCCCTCTCCGCCGCGCACGCGATGCAGATCATCCATCGCGACCTCAAGCCCGCGAACATCTTCCTGCACCACGAGCCCGACACCGAGGGCCACGTCATCAAGGTCCTCGACTTCGGCATCTCGAAGAACCTCGGCTACTCGGACGGCCTGCACACCGTCGCCGGCGGCGCCGTCGGCTCGCCCTTCTACATGAGCCCCGAGCAGGTCCGCGGCGACCCCGACGTCGACTACCGCGCCGACATCTGGGCCCTCGGCGTCGTGCTCTTCGAGATGCTCACCGGCGTCCGCCCCTTC
>CAYQYG010000530.1:0-5763 GCA_964421485.1 uncultured Polyangiaceae bacterium
CACGTCGAGCGGCGGCGGAGAGGGCGGCGGAGGCGGCGCCGGCGGCGGAGGCGGCGCCGGCGGCGCGGCGCAGGGCGGCGGGGGGCAGGGCGGACAGGGCGGCGCCGTATGCGGCAACGGCGTCGCCGAGCCGGGTGAGGCGTGCGACGGCGCCGACCTGCGCGGGCTCACGTGCCAGGACCTCGGGTTCGACTCGGGCGCGCTCGGCTGCGCGGCCGAGTGCGCGCTCGACGCGTCGGGCTGCGCCGGCGTCGAGCAATGCCAGGACGGCATCGACAACGACGGCGACTCGGCCGTCGATTGCGAGGACGCCGAGTGCGCGGCCGAGTGCGCGGACGCCTGCGCGTCGGTCCCGGCGGTGCCGGATCCGGTGACCGTCTCCGGCGACACGATCGGCCACGCGCCGCTCGCCGAGGCGGCGGGCTGCACGGACCCCGCGGCGCCGGGGCCGGCGGTCGTCTATCAGCTCTCCGCCGCGAGCAACGGCTACCTCGACGTGGAGCTGACCTCGCTCACGGCGAGCGACCTCAGCCTGTCGGTGCGGTCGTCCTGCGCGAGCGCGGCCTCCGAGCTCGGGTGCGTGAACAGCGCCGGAGGCGCGGGCGCCGTCGATTTCATGTCCATTCCGATCGCGCAGGGCGACACGGTGTTCCTCGTGGTGAGCGGCACGGACGCGGCGCTGCCCGGCAGCTACCAGCTCTATGCCCACAGCCGGATGCCGGTCTGCGGCGACGGCGTGCAGGATCCGGCGGAAGACTGCGACGACGGGAACATGGACCCCGGCGACGGGTGCAGCAATGCGTGCGTGCTCGAGGCGACCGAGACCGAGCAGAACGGGACGATCCCGACCGCGGACCCGTACTCGTTGCCCTTCGTGGCCGCGATCAGCCCCGCCGGCGACGAGGACGTCGTGAGCGTGGTGATCCCGGGCGGACCGACGAGCCTCGTCGCCGAGACGGCGGGGGTCACCCAGAGCGCGTGCCCCAGCAGCCTGCTCGACAGCGCCGTCGAGATCCTCGACGCGGCGGGGGTGGTGCTCGCGGGCGACGACGACGGCGGGCCCGGGCTCTGCTCCAAGGCGACGGCGCCGGCGCTGCCGGCGGGCACCTATTACGTGCGGGTGAAGGCGGCGGGGTCGACGCCGACGTTCCCGTACCGGCTCGTCCTGACGCAGATCCCGGACGTGTGCGGCGACGGCAGCGTGACGCCGGGCGAGCAATGCGACGACGGCAACACGAGCGCGGGCGACGGGTGCGGGCCGACCTGCCAGTACGAGCTCGACGAGACGGAGCCGAACGACGCGCCGGGACAGGCCGATCCGTACGCGGCCTCGTGGCTCGCGGCGATCGCGCCGGCGGGCGACGTGGACGTGGTCTCGGTCAACGTCCCGGGGCCGAGCTCGACGCTCTCGGCGGCGGTCGGCGACGGGGGCTCGGGGCTCTGCGCGATGAACCAGCTCGACAGCTACGTCGAGATCATCGGGCCGGACATGAGCGCCGTGATCGCGCAGGACGACGACGGCGGGCCGGGCTACTGCTCGTTCGCGACGATCTCGGGGCTCTCCGCGGGCGTGTACTACGTGCGCGTCCGGGCGCTGTTCCCGGCCAATACCTTCCTCTACTCGCTGACGGTCACGACGCAGTAGGCTCGGGGCGAGGGATCGACGGCGCTCGACGGACGTCGAGAGGATCCCTCCCCGCCGATGAAGCCTCCGCCGAAAGCGCCGCCTGATCCCGCGAGCCGGACGCTCTACCAGGCGGCGCTCTCGGACCCGCGCGAGCGGGCCGCGCAGCCGCGCGAGGCGGTGCGGGGGCGCGCCGTGAAGCGGGCCGAGGAGACGTCCGACGTGACGCGGTTCCGGGGGGTCTTGCCGGCGGCGCTCGCGGGCGCGGTCGCGGCCGGGGCCGCGGCGCTGGTCTTCCCGCCCCCGGGCGGGCACAGCGCGCCGGGGCCGCTCTCCCGGCCGCACGCGCGCGCGGGGCTCCAGTGCGGGTCGTGCCACGCGGACGCCGCGCCGGGCGATCCGGCCGGGCTGGGCGCGGCGGGCGTGAAGAAGGACGAGCCGCCGCTCGGCAAGGTCTGCGTGCGCTGCCACGGCGAGCACGCGTCGCTGCGCGCGGGGCACGCGCGGGCGCTCGCGGACGGGGCGATGACCTGCGCGACCTGCCACCCGATCCACCGCGGGGATCAGGGCGTGGTGCTGCGGCGGTCGGAGCCGCCGATCCGGTTCGCGCCGGGGGTCGAGCAGGAGCTCGATCCGGTCGCGTTCCAGCCGGCGCGCGAGGCGACGGTGGCCATCGCCGCGGCCGGGAGCTGCGCGAGGTGCCACGACGTCGCGTCGCCGCGGGATCCGGCGGCGCGGTGCTTCCTGCGCGGGCAGGAGGGGCTCGGCGCGGAGCGGCCCTCGGTCTGCTTCGACGAGCACCAGGTCGCGTTCCCCGAGGGGCTGGGCGAGCAGCGCCCCGGAGGCCCGAGCGTGAGGCCGGGGAGCGCGGGCGGGGCGCGGGGGGCGCCCGGGCCGCGGCGGGCCTCGGGCGGCGTGTGCGCGGACCAGCACGCGGAGGACCGCGCGCTCGCGTGGGACGCGGCGCGGGAGATCGCGGCCGAGGTGCCGGTCGCGGGCGGCGGCGCGATCGCGCGGGCGGCGCCGGGGCGGGCGCTCGGGTGGATCGGCGCGGGGCTCGGGGCCGCGGGGCTCATGCTCGCGGGCGTGCGCGGCGGGCGGCGGCTGCGCGCGCGTCGAAGCGGGGCCGCGCCGCCGCCCGAGGCGCTGTTCAAGCCGGCCGAGCGCAAGCGGCTGCCGCAGATCGACGCAACCACCTGCATCGGCTGCTACGCGTGCGTGGACGCGTGCCCGTACGACGTGCTCGCGATCGAGCGCTACGTGGCGGTGGTGGCGCGGCCCGAGGCGTGCTGCGGGCTGTCGCTCTGCGAGCAGCGCTGCCCCAACGGCTCGCTGCGGGTTACCGACGGCGAGCCGATCGGGGAGCGCCCGCGGATCGGGGACGCGCTCGAGAGCCTGGACGTGCCCGGGCTCTACCTCGCGGGCGACGTGACGGGCCTGCCGCTCATCAAGAACGCGATCCGCCAGGGCGCCCACGCGACCCGCAAGATCGCCGAGGACCTGCGGGGCGCGCGGGAGCGGGCGCGGGGCGGCGAGCTCGACCTGATCATCGTCGGCGCGGGGCCGGCCGGGATCAGCGCGGCGCTCGCGGCCAAGGAGCTCGGGCTCTCGTTCGAGGTGATCGAGCAGGGGAGCGTGGCGCAGAGCATCCAGAGCTTCCCGCGCGGGAAGCTCGTGTTCGATCAGCCGCTCGATCTGCCCGTGGCGGGGAAGCTCTGGCTCAAGGAGTCGAGCAAGGAGGAGCTGCTCTCGCGCTGGCTGCGGATCGTCCGGCAGGAGCGGCTCCCGATCACGCAGGACACGCGGGTCGTGTCGGTCCGGCGCGACGGCGAGATCTTCGTCGTCGCCACGGTGTCGACTGCGCGGCGGGCGCGGCGGGTGCTGCTGGCGATCGGGCAGCGGGGGACGCCGCGGCGGCTGCCGTTCGAGATCCCGGCGGAGGTCGAGGACCGCGTGTACTACCACCTCGCGGACGCGCGGAGCCTCGCAGGCAAGCGGGTGCTGGTGGTCGGGCTGGGCGACGTGGCGATGGAGGCGGCGGTCGCGCTCGCGCGGCAGCCCGGTACGGCGGTGACGATCGCCTACCGCGGGAGCGGGTTCCGGCGCGGGCGCGCGCGCAACGTCGACGAGGTGCGGCGGATGGCCGCCGCGTCGCGCCTCGCGCTGCGGTTCGAGACGGAGGTGACCGCGCTCGTGCCCGGGCGCGGGGCCGACGCCGGCGCGGTGATCGCGCACCTCTCGCCGGCCGCGGCCGCGCCCGGAGGCGCGCGCCCGGACAAGGCGGCGACCGCGCCCTTCGACGCCGTCCTGGTCCTCATCGGGAGCATCCCCCCGTGGAACGTCCTCCGCGAGGCAGGTGTCCGCCCGGTCCTCGAAGCGGCCGGGGGAGATCGAACGCCCCCGACCGACGTACAAGGGGCCGCCGTAAGGTCCGCCGGGCCAAGGAGTTCTACGGAGCAGCCATGAGACCGATCAACGTCGCCTTCTTCTCCGCCCTCGGCATGATGCTCACCAGCATCTCGGTGTACTCCCTGACGCCGGCCGGAGGATCGAGCGCCCGGGTCGAGCCGGAGGCCGCCGAGCCCGTCGCGATCACGCAGCAGATCGCGGGCGACCCGCAGGGGCAGACGGAGCTCGCGCGGTTCACGGCCGGGTCGACGCTGATGCTGGAGGGCCGGGTGGGGCACCCGAAGCTCGCGAAGCGCGCGGGTGAGACGTTCCTGATGCTCGAGGTGCGCGGCGACAGGGGCGGCGAGGCGTCGGCGCAGGCGCCGGTGAACCTCTCGCTGGTCATCGATCGCTCGGGCTCGATGAGGGGCAGCCGCCTCGTGAACGCGGTCCAGGCGGCCACGACCGCGGTCGATCGGCTGAACGACGGCGACGTGGTCTCGGTCGTGGCCTTCGACACGCGGACGAGCGTGATCGTGCCGCCGACGACCGTGGGCCCGGGGACGCGCGGGCGCATCGTGAGCGACATCCGCGGCCTCACGCTGGGCGGCGACACGTGCATCTCCTGCGGCATCGAGGACGGCATGGCGTTGCTCGATCGGACGGCGGGCAAGGTCACGCGGATGATCCTGCTGAGCGACGGCGACGCGAACAGCGGCGTGCGCGACGTGCCGGGGTTCCGCTCGATGGCGCAGCGGGCGCGCGATCGCGGGGTGAGCATCACGACGATCGGGGTGGACGTCGAGTACAACGAGAAGATCCTCTCGGCGATCGCGCAGGAGTCGAACGGCCGGCACTACTTCGTCGAGAGCGACGCGGCGCTGGCGCGCATCTTCGAGGCCGAGGCGGAGAGCCTGACGTCGACGGTCGCGAGCGGCGCGGAGGTGGCGATCGACCTCGCGCCCGGCGTGGAGCTCGATCGGGTGTTCGACCGCTCGTTCCGGCGGGCCGGGAGCAAGGTGATCGTGCCGCTGGGCAGCTTCTCGCAGGGCGAGGTGAAGACGGTGCTGCTCAGGGTCCGGCTGAACGGTCAGCAGGAGGGAGAGGCGGCGCTGGCCGACGTGGAGATGACATACCGGGACCTCGTCGCGGACGCGGAGGGGCGCTGCGCGGGCAAGCTCGGGGTGGAGATCACCGAGGACCCGGCCGCGGCGAGCGATCTCGACGCGGTCGTGGCGGGCCGGGTGCAGCGGAGCGAGACGGCCGCGGCGCTGAAGCAGGCGAATTTCCTGTTCCAGCAGGGCCGCGTGGATGAGGCGCGCAGGAAGCTCGAGAGCCGGACGCAGGCGCTGCAGGACGTCGCGAAGAAGGCGAAGACCGCGGCGCCGGCGTCCCGGGCCAAGGACGTGGAGCGCGATTTCGACGGGCAGGTCGCGGCGCTGGAGGACGCGAGCTCGGGCTTCGCGACGCCGACCTTCGCGACGCCGCCCGCCGCGGCCTTTGGCGGGTCGTCCCCGCAGGCCGCCGCGGCGCCCGCCGCCGCAGCGCCGCCGCAGGAGTCGAGGCAGGGGAAGAGCGCTGTGCGGCTGAACGAGCAGAACGCGACCAGTCTCGGGTTCTAGGGCTTGATCCGCTGCGCCGGACCGGCGAGATGCCGGGGAGGCGCATGGAACGACAGCGGACAGCGTGGATCGCGGCCGCCGGTTGCCTCGCGGCCGCGTGCGCGCCGGGAGCGCCGCCGCCGGCCGAGG
>CAYQYG010000531.1:0-5699 GCA_964421485.1 uncultured Polyangiaceae bacterium
CGGGAGCGGGGACGGAAGCGGAGGTGGGCGCGGAGACTCGGAGAAAATGAGAGATGCACAGGGAGGCGGGGAGGCGGGGAGGTGAGAGAAAAATCAGAAAATTCTCGCCTCCCCGCCTCCCCGTCTCCCTGTGAATTTCTCTCTCTCCCTCCCGCTCCGTCGAGGAAACCTCGCTGCTTTCAGGGCTAGCCGGCGGGAACCTCGTCGTTGTCCGGGCATACGGAGCGGATCAGGCTCCAGCCGCGGTCGCGTGCGTACGCGGCTCCGGCCTCGCGCTCGAGGGCGTCGATCTCGTCAGCCGAGAGTCCCAGGCCAGCGGCGATGCTGGCGCGACTCGATTTCAACAAGTCATCAGATGTCTGCGCCCCGCCAACATGTGCCTGGGCTTCCCCGTTCAGTGCGGCCGCGATGGAGAGGAGCTGATGTGCGATGCGCGGGCGTCCCGACTCCCAGATCCATCCGCTGAAGAGACGCAGCAGAAGCTGTTCGACGTTTGGACGCTTGTGCGTCTGCGCCAGAGAGAGGGCTCGCTTCCCGTGGCGAATGGCTCGATCGAGCGACCCGGATCTGTCGTGCGCCACTGACCGCAACGCCTCTGCCGCCAGCTCCAGCCTGGAGTCGCCATTCCGCCTCGCGATCTCGGCGAGCTGGTCCAGCTCCCTGAAGGCTTGACGGAAGTTTCCTTGCTCGATGCTGATCCCGCCGAGATCCGCCCACAGCCAAGCCTCGCCCTCCCGGTTCGAGTCATTCCTCGCGATTTCCAGGGCCCTCGCCCCTGCCGATCACCTTGCCGGCGAAGCGGCCGATGAAGGCGTGCTGCACGGCCTCCCTCATCTCGCCGGGCATCCAGCCGAGATCGCCGCGGTCGTGCAGCTCGAGGCCCGGCACCTCGCGAAGCCACGCCCGCACCGCCTCGGAGCCGGACGCGAGGTGGCGCACGGCGACGCGGAGCAACGCGGCGTGATCCCACGAGAGCGTCTCGGCGTACCCGCGGAGCTTCGTCGCGTCGGCGAAGCCGAGCTCGCCGGCGTCGAAGAGGTCGTCGCGGAGGAACACCTTGCCCCGCAGCCGCTGGTACCGGCTCAGGAGCGAGAGCCAGAGCGCCAGCAGCGTGCGGATGTACCGCCGCCGGATCGCCGGATCGAGGCTCGATGTCGAGAACGCGTCCAGCCACAGCGCCTCCGCGGGGATGTGCTCGCTCTGGAAGAAGCCGCGCAGGCGCGGCGCGATCCGCGGGTCGTTCACCAGCTTGAAGAGCGCGGTCTTGCCGCTGCCCCGGCTCCCGAGCACGACGACGTAGTACGACCAGAGGGCGCGGCCGTGCGCCGGAAGTGGAAGGAACGTCGCGAGCTGCCGCGATGTAGTCGAGCCGGCTCAGCTTCTCGAGGTACCCGGCGCCCAGGCGCCCTGCCATGAGCACGCTGACGCGATCCTGCTCGGTGCCGAGCTCACGCGCCTCGCCCCGACCGCGCGTTTGCCCCCGTTGCCCCGCGCCGTGCGCCGTGAGAGAGGAGAGGAGCTCCATGCGAACCACATCCTTCCTCTTCGCCGCGGCGCTGATCGCTGTCCTCCCGGGCTGCGCCGGCAACAACCCCGCTCCCCCCGGCCCCCCGGACGCCACGCCGCCCGCCACGATCACGCCGCCTCCCCCGGCGACCACGCCGACGCCGCCCGCCACGACCACGACGCCCCCGGCGGGTGACGCCTCGCTCGCGGGCACGTGGCGGTCCGCCTCCTGCGGCACCCGCAAGTACGAGCGCGACATCACCTTCGCCGCCGACGGCAGCTTCACCTCCGCCGACCTGGTCTCCCCGTGCCCGCCCAGGGCCGTCTGCGTCTGGTCCGGCATCGTCCACCGCAAGGGCAGCTACACCCGCACCGCCGGCGCCATCACCTTCGCCAACGTCCAGCCCGGCAATGTCCAGGGCGAGCCCTTCCCCACCTCCCTCGCGATCGACCCTGCCTCCGGGGCCCCCGCCGAGCGCGCCCCCGACGGCTCGCTCTGCGTCTACACGCGCTGACGCTGGCCGCCGAGGCACCCGCGCTCCGGTTTCGGGGATCTGCGCTCCGATTGCGGGAGCTACCGCTGGTACGCCCGGCCGAGCAGCCGCTCCACCAGGAACGAGGCCACCATCACGGGCTTCGTCCCCGGACCGAAGCCCGCGTCGAACCCGAGCTCGACGGCCAGGTTGTGCGTGATGCGCGGCCCGCCGAGCAGCAGGACGACCCGGTCGCGGAAGCCCTGCGCCTTCACCATCTCCACCAGGGCCGCGGCGTTCTCCTTGTGGCAGTTCCGCTGCGTGATCACCTGGGAGACCAGGATCGCGTCCGCGCCGAGCGCGCGCGCCTTCTCGCACAGCTCGGAGTTCTCCACCTGGGCGCCCAGGTTGTGGGCCTCGAAGCACTTGTAGCTCTCCAGGCCCTTCTCGCCCGCGAAGCCCTTGTAGTTCAGGATCGCGTCGATCCCGACCGTGTGCGCGTCGCTCCCGGTGCAGGCGCCGACCACCACGATCTTGCGGCCGAGCCTCTTCGCGTGGGCCTCGATCTCGTCGTGCGTCAGCGGCTGGGCCGCGAGCTCCTCCACGTGGATGTCGGAGATGTCGACGATGTGGGGCGAGTGGCCGTAGACCACGAAGTAGGTGTACTCGAGGCTCACCTGCTCCATCGCGGTCACGAGGGGGTCGCGCAGGCCGTGGGCCTCGGCGAAGCGCTTCGCGGCCTCGCGGGCGCGATCGCTCGGGAGGATGCCGAGGGTGAACGACATCTGGACCATGCCGTCGCCCTCGCGATCGCCGTACGCTCGCAGGAGCTTCTCTTCGGTCATGCGGCCTCCAGCGCCTCGAGGATCGGGTTCAGGTACTCGGGGTGGCGCGGGGCGACGCCCGCGTAGCCCTTGCCGCCGGTGCGCGTCCGCTTGACGTCGCCGAACGCGCCGCGGCCGATCGCGTCCCAGATCGTGTCGCGCCGCACCTCGGCGAGCAGCTCGTGGGCGCGGTCCAGCACCTCGCGGGCGCGCGTCTCGACGATGCCGCCGGGCCTCCACTGGTGGATCTCCTCGCCGAGGTGGCGGGCCGCGCCGAAGATGTAGCGGGCGCTCTTGAGGGACAGGTAGCGGTCCATGAGGAGCGGGGTGTGCACGGCCTCGCTGAACATGCCGAGCAGCTCGATCGACTGGTGCGTCATGACGCCGGCCAGGTTGAACATCGCGTCGTGCACGTGGCTGTGGAAGATGTCGCCGGTCTTGAACTTGGTGGGCGGCATCCACTTGATGGGGTGGCGGTCGAAGATCTGCCGGACGAGCTGCGCCTGGGCGACCTCGAAGAGGAAGCTGTCCTCGAGCCAGGGGTTGATCTCGAACGCGTGGCCGAGGCCCATCTGCTCCTCGCGGAGGCCGGCGCGGAGGGCGAACGCCTCGTTGATGAACTGCGAGGCGAGGACGGTGTGGGCCTTCTCGACGGCGTCGGCGGTGGTGAGGTAGTTGTCCTCGCCGGTGTTGATGACGATGCCGCTCCTCGCGATGATCCGGCGGGAGAAGTACTGATCCACGAACGTCCGCTGCATGTTGATGTCGCGGAAGAGGATCCCGTACATGGCGTCGTTGAGCAGCATGTCGAGGCGCTCGACGGCGGCCATCCAGGCGATCTCGCTCATGCAGAGGCCGGAGGAGTAGTTGGTCTGGGCGAGGTACTTGCCGGTCTCGCGGGCGGCCTCGTCGGCGGCGCGGCGGATGATGCGGAAGTTCTCCTGGGTGGCGTAGGTGCCGCCGTAGCCCTCGGTCGTGGGGCCCTCGGGGACGTAGTCGAGGAGGGACTGGGCGGTGGCGCGGATGACGGCGACGATGTCGGCGCCGGCGAAGCGGGCGGCCCTGGCCTGGAGGGCGTCGTCGTAGATGTTGCCGGTGGCGACGATGACGTACTTCTGGGGCGCGCCGCCGACCTCGTGGGCGGCCTTGAAGGCCTCGCGGTCGTCGCGGGCGCGGTCGATGCGGGCGAGGGCCTCGGCGGTGGCGGCCTCGAGGGCGCCGCGGGCTTCATCAGGCGCGGGCGAGGGGCCGCCCTCGGCGAAGCCGTCGGCCTCGCCGAAGGCGAGGGCCTCGGCGGCCTCCTGCACGGAGGCGGCGCCCTCGAGGAGGGCGCGGCCCAGGAAATACGCGACGCCGCGGCCCGCCTGGCCGGCGCGGGCCATGCGGTCCACGAGGGCGTTGGGGAGGGGGGTGCCCTCGTCGTCGGCGCCGACGACGCCGTAGGCGCGCGCGACGGTGCGCTCGACGCCGACGGTGGTGTGTCGGTCGATGAAGCGCTGCACCTCGTCGGCGATGTCGGACGCGAAGGCCCGGCAGGCGTCGACCTTGGCTCGATCGACGGGAACGGTGGCCATAGGAAGATCTCCCGGATCCGCGCTCTTACCGCAGTCTCGGAGCGGGCGGTACCCCCGGCCCCGGGGCGCGGCGAGGGCTCCGCCCGAGGCGCCAGGCCCGAGCGGAGCGGGCTCGCGGGCGGGGCGCGGAGCGCTTATCCTCCGCTTCCCCCGAGCAGGGCGCGCAGGGCGCCGGGCGCGCGGGGTCGAGGGTCATCGATGACGCATCCGCTCCATGACATTGCGCTGCCCGATCGCCGCGACGAGCTCTTCCCGGTGGTGGTGGAGATCCCGAAGGGCTCGAAATGCAAGTACGAGCTCGACAAGAAGACCGGGCTCCTGATGCTCGACCGGGTGCTCTACTCGTCGGTGCACTACCCGGCGAACTACGGGTTCATCCCGCAGACGCACGCGGGGGACGGCGATCCGCTGGACGTGCTGGTGCTCATGCAAGAGCCGGTCGTGCCGCTGACGATCGTGCGGGCGCGCGCGATCGGCGGGTTCTCGATGCGGGACGACAAGGGGGTGGACGACAAGATCGTGGCGGTGGCGATCGACGATCCCTCGGTGGCGCACTACGAGGCGCACGGCGAGCTGCCGCCGCACGTGACGCGGGAGCTGACCCGGTTCTTCTCGGACTACAAGCTCCTGGAGAACAAGCTGTCGGAGGTCGAGGCGATGTACGACCGGAAGCGCGCGCTCGAGGTGATCGAGGAGTCGGTGGCGGCGTACCGGGCGCTCCGCGGGTGGTCGAAGGGGTAGCTTCTTTGCCCCGCCGCGGCCGCCGGTGATAACCGGGGCGTCGCGATGCACCTCCCCAGCCGCCTCTCGACCTCCACGCTGGGCGACCTCCTCGGCGCCCTGCACCGGAAGGGGATCACCGGGCTGCTCGAGCTCTGCGAGCTCTGGACCCCGACCGGCCGCACCGTGCCCGGCCGCCAGCACCGCATCCAGCTCCACGCCGGCCTCGTCACCGCCGTCGACACGCCCCTCTCGATCCCGAAGATCGGCGAGATCCTCGCGCGGCGCGGCGTCATCGCCCAGGCCTCCGCCGCGCGCTACGCCGCCGTCGCGGCCCACGGCGGCCGCCACACCGGCGAGGTCCTCGTCTCCGCCGGCCTCGCCACGAGCGAGGCCGTCGCGCAGGCCCTCCGCGCCCAGCTCCGCGCCCGCCTCGACGCGCTCTTCACCGTCGAGGAGGCCTCCATCTGCTTCCACACCGCGCGCCCCCTCGCCGAGTCCCTCCGCCGCATCGGCCCGCTCCCCGCGAGCGAGTTCCTCCACGGCCGCCCCCGCGCCCGCGATCGCCGCCGCTCCCCCCCCGGCGCTCGCCCCGCGCCCGG
>CAYQYG010000532.1:0-5699 GCA_964421485.1 uncultured Polyangiaceae bacterium
CCCGCGACCGCGCCCGTGCCCGTGCCCGCGACCGCGCCCGTGCCCGCGTCCGCGCCCTCGCCCGCCCGGGTTGATCGGCGCGCCCGTATCGGCCATGAAGGCGGCCCCGTGCAGAAGCTCGCCGATGCCGTCCGCAAAGCCTGCCTCCCGGGCCTCTGGGCCCAGGGGGTGAAGCTCGCCCGCGAGGGCGCCGTCTCCGGCCGAGAGGATCGCGGCGACGCCGTCGTCGTCCGGGTGCGGGCGCAGCCCGTCGCGCCGACGGTCACGCTCTACCCGGAGGACGGCGAGTGGACGTGCGACTGCGGCGGCAAGGTCGATCCGTGCGCGCACGTCGCCGCGGCCGCGATCGCGGTCGCGCAGGCGCTCGTGCAGCGCGGCGGCGAGCCGCCGGCCCCGGCGGCCGGCCTCTCCGATGGAGCTCCGGGACGCGCCGCGGCGCCGGGGACCATCGCCGCGGCCGCGCACGTGCGCTACCGGCTGCGGAAGCGGAGCGGCGGGCTCGCGCTCGAGCGCTCCATCGTGCAGCCGGACGGCGCCGAGGAGCCGCTCAGGGGCTCGCTCGCCGCGCTCCCCATGTCCGCGCGCGCCCAGCGCGGCGCGCCGCTCCACCCGACGCACGAGGACCTCACGATCGACCGCATGGTCGGCGCGCGGCAGCACGGCTACTACCCCGCCGACCGCGAGCCCGACCTCTTCGCCGCGCTCTCCGGGTCGGCCGACGTGCGCCTCGAGGACGCGCCGATCAAGGTCTCCACCGAGCCGATCAAGCCGCGCGGCGCGGTCCGGGATCGCGACGGCGGCGTGGAGCTCGTCATCGATCGCGACCCGCGCGTGACCGAGGTGATCGCGGCCGGCCTCGCCCGCGCGGGCGGCGCCCTCCACCTGCTCGCCGAGGTGGATCTGACCGGACCCAGGCTCGAGCGGCTGCCGCTCCGCCGCGCGTTCCGGCGCGAGGAGCTCGGCAAGCTGGTCGCCGAGGTCCTGCCGGGCCTGGACCGGCGGATCCAGGTCGACGTGCAGAGCAAGCGGCTGCCGCGCGCGGGCGGCCGCGCGCGGCCGCGCATCCATTTCGAGCTCGGGCAGCAAGCCCACACGCTCTCGGTGCTGCCGAGGCTCGTGTACGGCGACCCGCCGGCGGCGCGGATCGAGGGCGGCCGGCTGGTGCACCTCGGCGGCGCGGAGGTGCCCGCGCGCGACGAGGCGGCCGAGCGCGAGCTCATCACCCGGCTGCGCGACGAGCTGAACCTCGTGCCGGGCCGCCGCGTGGACCTCGACGGCGCGGACGCGATCCGCTTCGCGGGGAGGCTCGCGGCGTGGGGCGGGGGCGCGGGCGAGGCGGCGCGGCGCGCGATCGCCGGCGAGGCGGCGCTCGTCCCGCGCTTCGCGATCGAGGGCCGCGCGTTCGACGTCCTCTTCGAGGTCGCCCCGGCGCCCCCGAGCCCCGACACGCAGGGCGACGATCCGGACGCCGGCGGCGAGCCGCGGCGCGCGGACGCCGCCGCGGTGATCCGCGCGTGGAGGGACGGGCTCCCGTTCGCGCCGCTCGAGGGCGGCGGCTGGGCGCCGCTGCCCGTGGCGTGGCTCTCGCGCTTCGGCGACCGCGTCGCGGACCTGCTCGCGGCCCGCCGCGACGACAGGGAGATCCCGCCCTCCGCGCTGCCCGCGCTGGGCCGGCTCTGCAGCGACCTCGAGCTGCCGCCTCCGCCCGGCCTCGATCGCCTCGCGCCGCTGCTCGACGGCTACACCTCGCTGCCCGAGGTGGAGCTGCCCGGGGACCTCACCGCGACCCTGCGCCCCTACCAGCGCCGCGGCGTCGACTGGCTCTGCTTCCTCCGCGACGCCGGGCTCGGCGCCGTGCTCGCCGACGACATGGGCCTCGGCAAGACGCTGCAGGCCCTCTGCGCCCTGCGCGGCCGCGCGCTCATCGTCTGCCCGCGCAGCGTCGTGCACAACTGGGCCGCCGAGATCACCCGGTTCCGCCCGGGCCTCCGCCACGCGATCTACCACGGCCCCCGCCGCGCCCTCGATCCCGCGGCCGACGTCACGCTCACGACCTACGCCGTGCTGCGCCTCGACCTCGACGCGCTCGCGGCGCAGGCATGGGACGCCGTCGTGCTCGACGAGGCGCAGGCCATCAAGAACCCCGACAGCCAGGCCGCGCGCGCCGCGTGCGCCCTGCGCGCGGAGTTCCGCGTCGCCCTGAGCGGCACGCCCGTGGAGAACCGCCTCGAGGAGCTCTGGAGCCTCTTCCAGTTCACGAACCGCGGCGTGCTCGGCGCGCGCTCCGACTTCCGCCAGCGCTACGAGGGGCCCATCGCGGACGGCGCCCCGGACGCGGCCGAGTCGCTCCGCCGGAAGGTCCGCCCCTTCGTGCTCCGCCGCATGAAGCGCGAGGTCGCGCCGGAACTCCCGCCCCGCTCGGAGTCGGTGCTCTACTGCGAGCTCGAGGACGCCGAGCGCGACGTCTACGACGCCGTGCGCGCCGCGACCCGCAAGGAGGTCGTCGCGAAGCTCTCCGAGGGCGGGAGCGTGCTCGCCGCGCTCGAGGCGCTGCTCCGCCTGCGCCAGGCGGCGTGCCACCCGGCCCTCGTGCCCGGCCAGCACGCCGACACCTCGTCGAAGATCGTGCGCCTGCTCGAGGCCCTCGAGGAGGCCGCGGAGGACGGCCACAAGGCGCTCGTCTTCTCGCAATGGACCTCGCTGCTCGATCTCGTCGAGCCGCACCTCCGCGCCGCCGGGATCGCGTTCGCCCGCCTCGACGGCTCGACGCGTGATCGCGCGGCCGTCGTCGCCTCGTTTCAGGACGCCGGCGGCCCGCCGGTGATGCTCATCTCGCTCAAGGCCGGCGGCGTCGGCCTGAACCTCACGGCCGCCGATCACGTCTTCCTGCTCGACCCGTGGTGGAACCCGGCCGTCGAGGACCAGGCCGCCGATCGCGCGCACCGCATCGGCCAGGACCGCCCCGTGATGGTCCACCGCCTCGTCGCGAAGGACACGGTCGAGGAGGGCATCCTCGCCCTTCAATCGAGGAAGCGCGCGCTCGCGGGCGCCGCGCTCGGCGACGCCGGCCAGGCCGCGTCGCTCACGCGCGAGGACCTGCTCACGCTGCTCGAGTAGCCGCAAGCGCGACGAGGCCTGCCCCGGTCGAATGCGCCGCCGGCGCGCCGCCCCGGCCGCAAGGCTTGCGTTCTCATTGATGTGATCGAGATTCATCTCCGGCGCCTGGACTGGGGCGCGGGGGCGTCTCCATAATGGTCCACCCGCCGGCCGCCGGCGCGTGGCGGGCATTGCCGGGGCGCTGCGCCCGGCGTGCGGGGCGGCCGGCCGGCACGATGGAGCGAGCGTGAGCCTGAATCGTGACATGGAGGTGGTCGTCCGGGAGCACACCGATCCCGTGACCGCCGAGCACATATGGGAGCGGCTCAACCAGGAGCGCGCCCCGGACGACCTGCTCGCGACGGCCCCGGCGTTCGGCGCCTGGGCGAGCTGCGATCCGGACGCCCGGCCGCTGCCGCTCTGGGTCGCCTACCGGGGCGGCGCGCCGGTCGCCCTCCTGGCGGCGCGGCGAGGCTCGCGCGTCGTCAAGGGCGTGCGGCTCGGCGTGCTCGAGACCGCCGGGAACGACCACTGGCGCGCCGGCGGGCCCATCGTCGGCCGCGACGCCGAGGCGTCCGTCGCGGCGCTCCTCACGGGCCTGCGCGGCCAGCGCGGCTGGGACGTGATGGAGCTCGGCCCGATGCTCGACGGGAGCGACACGCCGGCGCTGCTCGTCCGCGAGGGGCGCCGGCTCGGCTTCCGGCCGGAGGTCCTCCCGCAGAAGGACGAGCCGGTCGTGAAGCTCGGCGGCGCGTGGGAGGACTATTACATGACCCTGAGCGGCAACCTGCGATCGCAGGTGAGGCGCGGCGAGGCGCGCCTCCGGCGCGAGGGCCCATTGCGCCTCGAGGAGCACACGGGCGGCCCCGATCTCGACGCGAGGCTGGACGAGCTGTTCGGCGTGGAGGCCAGCGGCTGGAAGGGCCGGGAGGGCACCGCGATCGCCAGCGACGCCTCCGTCCGCGGCTTCTACACCCGCCTCGCGCACGACGCCGCCCGCCGCGGCTGGCTCCGCCTGTACCTCCTGCGCGCCGGAGATCGCTGCATCGCCGCCGATTATTGCATCGCGCACGAGCGCACCGTCTACATGCTCAAGGTGGGTTATGACGAGCGGCTCTCGATCTGCTCGCCCGGCCACGTCATGCGCAAGCACGTCCTCGAGCGCCTGTTCGCCGCGGGCCGCGACGACATCTACGACATGATGGGCGGCGGCGGCGAGCACCGGGCGTACAAGATGCGGTGGGCCAACCTGCTCAGGGGGCGGGTCATGGTGCGGCTCTATCATCCTGGCAGCGTGCTCGGCCAGCTCGCGGCGGGCGCGAGCCGCCTGCGCGCCTGGTTCAAGGACTGGACCGGCGCGGCCTCGTCCACGCCGGCGAGCGGCGACGCGTGAGCGCGGATCCCCGGAGGGTGACACGACGATGATCGAAGCGAGGGCGGTCCTGTGCGGCGACCTGAACCTGGTCCGCTGCTTCGCGGGCACGGGCGTCGAGATCACGCGCGCCGGCTGCGAGCCCGGCGAGCCCGCGGCCCGCTCGCGGTATTGCCGGCGGAGCGCGGTCATCGGCGACGCGCTCACGGAGCCCGCGCGGGCGCTCGACGACCTGATCGCGCTCGGCCGGACGCTGCCGGATCGGCCCGCGCTGCTCTTCGACAACGACCCCACGCTGCTCCTCGTCTCGCGGGGCCGCGACGCCCTCGCGCGGTATTACCGCTTCCTCCTCCCGGACGCGGAGCTCGTCGAGGATCTCGCGAGCAAGGTGAGGTTCGCGGCCCTCGCGCGGCGCCTCGACCTGCCCGTGCCGAGGACGGTCGTCTCGCACGAGGTGAGCTCCGTCCACGAGGTGCGCGACCGGCTCGCGCTCCCCTGCATGTTCAAGCCGATCTCGCACGCCGGCTGGTACTCGTCCGAGATCGTCCGCAAGGAGGGGGGCGGCAAGCCGTTCAAGGCGCTCCTCGCGAGGACCCCGGAGGAGCTCGCCCGGCGCTGGGAGGACATGACCCGGGCCTGCGGCGATTTCGTGGTGCAGGAGCACGTCGCCGGCGGCGATCATTTCATCTACAGCTTCCACGCCTACCTGGACGAGGGCCGGAGGCCCCTTGGCTATTACGTCGGCCGGAAGATCCGGACCTATCCGATGGGGTCAGGGGTCAGCACCTACCTGGAGCTCGTCAAGGAGCCCGAGGTCGTGCGGCTGGGCCGCGACATCCTGGAGAGGATCGGGCACGTCGGCGCGGTGAAGCTCGATTTCAAGCGGGACCCGGGCACGGGGCGCTTCTATCTGCTGGAGGTCAACACGCGCCATAACCTGTGGCATCACCTCGGCGCCGCCTGCGGGATCAACCTGCCGCTCATCGCCTGCATGGACCTCCACGGGCTCGCCCCGCAGCCGGCGACCGAGTACCGCACCGGGGTGCGGTGGCTCTCGTTCGGCAACGACGTCCGGGCATTCGTGCGCGATTATCACCCCGAGGCGGGGCTCTCCTGGGCGGAGTGGCTCCGGTCGCTCCGGGGCGAGAAGGTCCACGACGTGTTCTCGTGGCGCGACCCCCTGCCGGCCGCGGCGGCGGCGTACCAGTACGTCGCGGCGCGCCTGCGCTCC
>CAYQYG010000533.1:0-5695 GCA_964421485.1 uncultured Polyangiaceae bacterium
TGCCCTTCGGCCGCCCCGCTGCCCTCCTCCTCGCCCTCACCTTGGCGGCGGCGTGCACCCGCAGCGAGCCGGAGCTCCTCGCCCGCCTGGGCCCGCCTCCGCCGCCGCCGAGCGGCGAGGACGGCGCGTGGGTCACGTACACGGACGGTCATTGCGAGCACATCCCGCCCGAGCAATGGGCGCGCGAGCAGGCCGAGGCACAGGTCCGCGCCCGCAAGGACGCCGAGGAGTACCGCGACGGATGCCAGCAGGGAGACCCGGCCTCGTGCTCGCTGCTCGCCTGGGCGTACGAGGGTGGCCGTGGCGTCGCGGTGGACGCCGCGGCGGCGCAACTCCTGCACGCCCGCGCCGCGGCGCTGGATGGGCCCCGCTGCGACGCGGGGGACGGCGCGGCCTGCGATGGCCTCGCGAGCGCGCACCGCTTCGGCTGGGGCGTCCCGAAGGACGAGGCGCGGGCGGCGGCGCTGGGGAAGCGCGCGATGGAGCTCTCCGCGGCGGCCTGCGCCAGGGGCGACGGGGAGGGGTGCCGGCGTGAGGCGCACAAGTATTTCGTGGGCGAGGACGCCGAGAAGGACCGGGTGCGCGCGGAGAAGCTTTATGCGCGCGCGATCGCGCTGCTCGAGGCTGGTTGCGCGGCCGGCCACGCGGCGGCGTGCGACGGCGCCTTCGGGATGCTCGCGACGGGAGACGGCGTGCCGGAGGACAGGGCGCGCGCGGAGCAGGCCATCCAGCGGTCCCGCGTGCTCCACGAGAAGGCCTGCGCCTCGGGCGACGCCGCGGCCTGCCGGAGGGCGAGGCAGCTGGCCGGACGCTGACTCCACCGGGGCCTGTCAGCCCGCAGGCGGCGAGGGAGGCGCTGGATGCGTCGCTGATCACCCCGCGCTGGATGCCCGAGGCGCCGGCATCGCCCGTTTTGGCCTGGGAGCGGTCCTCGGACATGGGGCGACAGCTCGCCCATCGCGGTCGTCCAGATCAACGCGCGATCCCGCGTCCCCGATCAGGGCCCGAGCTTCGCCAGGAACACGTCCCTCGCGCCCGCGCTCGCCAGCGCGCCGCCCCCGAAATCGGGCGCGCCCTCCATGCGCCCGGTCAGCGCCACGTTCCCGCTGCCGTCCACCGAGAGGCCGAAGCCGAGCTGCGCGCCCGGGCTGCTCCAGCGCTGGCCCCACAGGTGCGCGCCGGCCGCATTCCACACGTGCGCGCCGGCGGCGCTCAGCTTGAAGAGCAGCACGTCCCCGGACCCCACGGCGGTGAAGAGCCCGCCGCCGACGTTGACGCTGCCGTTGAAGTACCCGATGATCACCGCCGCGCCCGTGCTGTCCACATCGATGCTCCGCGTGCGCTCCGCCGCGCTGCCGCCATGGCGCTGGCTCCAAACGTGATTGCCGGCGGCCGTCAGCTTGGCGACGAAGATATCGTTCGAGCCCGCCCCGGAGAGCACCGGCCCTCCGCAGTTGACGAAGCCCGTGAAATCGCCCGTGACCAGCACGTTCCCCTGCGGGTCCGCCGCGATGCCCGTGCCCCAGTTGTCGCCGGATCCGGAGAAGGTCTTGCTCCAGATGTGATTGCCGTTCGGGGCGAGCTTGGCCACGAAGGGGCTCGGGCCCCCGGTCGTCATCGTGCCCCCGCCGAAATCGATGGTGGACGCGAAGCCGCCGGTGAGCAGCAGGTCCCCCGCCGGGTCCAGGCTGAGCCTGCGGACTTCGTCGTCGTAATCGGCGCTGCCGAAGCGCTTGCTCCACAGGTGGGCGCCCGCGGGGCTGAGCTTCGCGATGAACACGTCGGTGGCGCCCGCGCCGGTGCTCACCAGGGGCCCGCCCCCGAGGTCGATCGTGCCCTCGAAATTGCCCGCCAGGTAGATGTTCCCCTGGGCGTCCGCGACCACGTCGACCACGTCCTGATTGTTGACCACGTCCCCGAAGCGCTGCCCCCACGAGAACGTGCCGCATTGCCCGGGCGCGCCGTCACAGTCCTCGTCGACCGGCGTGGCGCAGATCTCCGGCTGGGGCGTCACCTCGCCGACGCAGGGGCCCCAGGCCGTGCCCTGCGCGTCGCACGTCGTGGTCCCGCCCACGCAAGAGCAGGACGCGGCATTCGCGGCGGCGGCGGCGTTCGCGCCGATGACGGCCGAGGAGCTCGCGGACGTGCGCGCCCGAGCCGCTGCGGCGATGGAGGGCAAGGGTGCGGCGTGGTGGGATCCGCCGGCACGGCTGCAGCCTGGCCCCTGAAGTGTGGATGGCCTCCCCGATCCGCAGATTTCTGCCCCTCGCGGCGTGCTCCACGCAGGAGGAGATCGATTGGCCGTGGGAGAACCTCGGAGCCGGCGGGCGGATCGATCCATGCGGCCGGCTCCAGGGATCGGTACGGGGTGTGCTGGCAGATCGTGCCGGGCAATTTCGGCACATGGATGCGCGATCCGGATCGCGATCGCGAAGAACGCGTCGCCGATCCGATGAGGATGGTAAGGCTCGACATGGTGGCCCTGGGGGGCGCAACCAAGGGAGAGACGGCATGAGCTACGTGGATGGTTATGTGGTCCCGGTCCCCGCCGCGAAGAGCAATGAGCTGTTCAAGCCAGGCACTCAATTAAGATGAGGGGGGAGAGCTCGAGGAACGGTGCCCAGCGCTCGCGGCCGCCGTCGCGCTCCATGTCGGGCGGCAACGACATCCCATGCCAGCTGACGGTCTTGAAGCCGGCCTCCTTCAGGGCCCACTCGTATGTCTCATGGCTGAAATACCGGATATGGATCGGGAGCTCCTGCCCGCCGTGGATGAGCGTGACCTCCATGGGTGACCCGTCCTCGAGGGGCCGTGTGGGGACGTGGCAACGCAAGCCATAGCGCTCCGAGATCTGCGCGGGCCAGTCGGCCATCTTGCCGCAGTTGTCGTTCATGGTGATGAAGCGGTTGCCCGGTCGCAGGTTCCGGTGCGCCGCCTGGGCCATCCGGTAGAGCTCGTCCCTCGTCGACGCATAGTTGAGGAGGAACGTCGCGGTCACCACGTCAAATTCCCCGATCCGATCCAGATCCTGGGCAGGGCACGTGATGTACTCGATGCCCAGCGGCTCCTTTGCCTCCGCCTCTCGCGCGAGCCGGATCATCTCTTCGGAGATGTCGACCCCGACGGTGCGTCCGGCGCCCATCTGCTTGATGGCGCGGGTGCTGTAGCCCTCGCCGCAGGCGAGGTCGAGCACCGACCGGCCCGCGACGTCGCCGAGCCACAGCGATATCGTGTGGGTTGTCACGCGGAAGAGGTCGAGCTGCTTGGCTTCCTTGTATCTGTCGGCGATCTCGTCGTATTGAACCATGGTGCTCCTCTCGATTCCCGGCGCCAGCGAGCAGATCGCCGGCGACGGCATGATGGTCGACGGGAGGCTAGCAGAGCGGCCATGGACAGGGAAACCGGAGGGGCCGCTCTCCTCACCCTGCGCCGGCTCCGGGCGGTAGAATGCGCCCGTGCTCCCCGACGCCACCGCCACGCTCCCCGAGCGCGCGCGCCGCGCCCCGCGAGCCGGCCGAGGGCGGGGACGCCGGTCAGCGCCTCTTGCCGGTAAGCCACCTCCGGCCGGCGCGCTCGTCCGCATCTACAACCCGTTCCGCAGCATCGACCTGTGTCCGACCGCGTATCGCGACCTCGGGATCCTGCTCGCCTGGCCCGCCAACGACGGCGAGGCGGACGCCTGATCCCGGCCGGCCTCGACGCGGGCACCGAGAGGTCCGCCTGTTTCGCCATCCGGGGGAGGAGTTTCGCGCCACCGTCGCGATCGGAGCGGCGCGCTCGACGTCGGCGAGCGTCGTCGCGTTGCCGAGGTTCGATTGCACGACCCAGAGGACCCCGCCGCGGCTCGTCGATCCCCCTACTCGAGCCAGCCCGAGTTGACGAGCACGATCCATTCGGCGGTGGCCGGATCGAAGGCCCCCACCGTGCGCGGATAGAGGAGCACCATCGCGTCGAAGACATAGCCGCCCGCCCACAGGCCGTCCGGGAGCGCGGTCTGCCATACCACCGCGAGCGCCGCGTCGACGTCCGCGGCCGGCAGCGCCGAGCCGCCGCGCAGGTCGAAGCCGCGCGCAGCGGGCGGGGTGGACGCCGGGGTGCACTTGTCGCCGAGCCCGGCGGGCGGGTCCCAGGCCGCCGGATAGGTGATGTCGCCGGCGCCATCCCAGACGATGCCGCCACCGAACGCGGTGAGGCCGCTCCGCGCGCTCACCGCGGCGGCGCCGCCGAAATCGCCGGGTGATTCGTAGAATACGTAATCGTCCTCGGGCGCCGCGCCCGCGAGGCTCTGGCCCGCCGCGCCGAAGCCGGTGTCGGTCTGGGCCGCCGCGCGGGCCTCGGCCTCCGTGGTCTGGGCGTAGGGGCCGCACTGGATGCGATAGCCGAGGACCGCGTGGGACGTGTAATCGAGGCGGACCACGGACGTGCAGGTGACCACGCCCGCGGCCTGGGCCGCGATGGCCTGAGCGAGCGCCGCGCAATCGGAGGGCGCGCCGCCTCCCTGGCCCGCGCCGCCGCTCCCTCCCTGCCCGGCGCCCCCCTGTCCGCCGTCGCCCCCGGCGCCGCTCGAGGCGCCCGAGCCGCCGGCGCCTCCGGAGGCCCCGCCGCCGCCCGCCCCCTGAGCGCCCTGACCCGGATCGTCCGATCCGCACCCCACGCCGGAGGCGGCCTGGAGCACCGCCGCCGCCATGACCAGCATCGTTCCCATCCGCATCGGCACCCTCCTGCAGCGTACGGCGCCAGGCTACCACGGACCGCGGAGGCGGAGGCGGCAGCGGGGGCGGGCACGGAAGCGGCCGCGGGCGCGGGCGCGGAAACGGCCACGGGCGCGGAAACGGCCACGGGCGCGGGCGCGGGAACAGAAACGGCCACGGGAATCGTCGCCGTGCAGGCGCTGGCAGCGACCCGCCCTGCACGTGAGCCGGCTCCAGGCGAACGAGGCCGGCGAGCGCCAGCCGACGATCTCGCCCGCGGCCGGGACCGCCGGCGTGCCGCAGCCGCCCGTCGGCGCCGAGCTCCACGTGCTCGCGGATCACCGCCCGCCCGGCGGCGGCCCGCGCCCGAGCCTGCGCGGGGAGGGATCGGATCCCCGCTGCCCTCGGCATGATCAATTCAGTAGCCGCGCGCCCTGTGCGCCCTCACAATCAAATCGGTCGCTGCGCACGAAGAGCGCGCTTACGACCAATTCAGTTGCCGCGTACCCTGTGCGCAATTACAAATAGATCGGTCGCTGCGCACAATGAGCGCACTTGCGACCAAGTTGGTTGCCACGCACCCTGCGCGTGGTCGCATGATTTGCCGCTGCTTCCGCCTCGGCATCGCGCCGATTCACGGTGCTGGCGACGCCCCGCACACATGAGCGTGGCACGCCGCCTGCTCGGGCCCCCGCCATTGAATGAAATCGTGCCTGCGATCCGGCGCTCGGACGTGGGCAGGGAGGAATCACATGAGACATTTCAGCGCTGTCCCCGTGTTCGCGCTGGCCGCAGCATCCGCATCCACCGCGGACAGCTACGCTTTCATGCGCATCGATACCCCGCTCATCGCGGGCGCCAGGATGCCGGTCACGGCGGGCGACCTCGACGGTGATGGCGTCGCGGACCTCGTTGTCGGCCACCGCACGATCCTGGACGCCTCCGGGGGGCGCCAGGGCGCGACCGCGCTGCTCAGCCACGGAGACGGCACATTCGACCCGATC
>CAYQYG010000534.1:0-5690 GCA_964421485.1 uncultured Polyangiaceae bacterium
CCCGCGCCCGAGACCGCAGCCGCGCCCGCGCCCGCGCCCGCGCCCGCGCCCGCGCCCGCGCCCGCGGCTGCGCCCAGACAGCGTCGTGCTCCGGCGCAACCGCCCGAGGTCGCCGAGGCCGCCCCGGCGACTGCGCCTGCGCCCACCCCGAGGCCGCTCTCGCTCGTCGAGGCGATGGCGGCGGCCGTCGGCCAGCCCCCGCCGCCGCCCTCCAAGGAGCCCCCGCAGGGCGCAGCCCCCTGACTCCGCGCCCCGCGGTGTTGGCCGCCGGCCCCGCGATCCGGTAGGGCGATCCGGGTGAGCCGCCTCCTCGCCGCGCTCCTCGCCCTCGCGGCGCTCCTCATCGCCTTTGCCTCGTCCCCTGCGCTCGCCCAGCAGCAGCCTGCGGCGGCGCAGCGGGCCGCCAGGGAGGGCATCCTCCGCACCGTGCTGGTCATCGACGCCTCGTCGTCGATGCGCGCCACCGACCCCAGGGCCTTGCGCAAGGTCGCCGCCGAACTCTACGTCGATCTCGCCCGGGAAGGCGATCAGATCGCGGTCACCGGCTTTGACGGCGCCGCGCGCGAATCCACCGGCGCCTTCGTCACCATCAAGACCCCGGCCGATCGCGCCGCCCTCAAGCAGGCCGTTCGCAACGTCGGCAACGACGGCAGCTGGACTGATTTCACGGCTGGCCTCGCCGAGGCCAAGCGCCTCCTCGACGCCGCCGTGAACGAGCCCGGCGACCAGGAGTTCGTCCTCTTCCTGACCGACGGCCGGTGCGATCCCGATCCCAGGGGCGCGCTCGCCGAGGCGCGCAAGGCCGCCGGCGCGCAGCGCATGGAGGACTTCTGCCAGCAGCGCGTGCTCGCGGATTTCGCCACGTCGCTCGGCGGCGCGCGCATCTACGCCATTGGCCTCTCCCGCAGCGCCCCCAGGGCCTTCCTCGAGGACCTCGCCCGCCGCACCGGCGGCGTCGGCCTCGCCACCGATCGCGCCGAGGAGCTCCCGCGCCTCTTCGCCGACGTCTACGCGCGCCTCCTTGGCAGCACCCTCGTCGAGGGCGCCTCGGCCGAGGCGATCCCGATCGCCGTCGAGGAGGGCGCCCTCTCGCTCGACGTCGTCCTCGTCGGCCCCCCGACGCTCACCGCGCGCCTCACCGACCCGACCGGCGCCGACGTCCCCACCGACAACGCCAGGCCCGACGCCGCCTATTTCGTCGATACCCCCGATTATCGCCTATTCAAGGTCGAGCGCCCTGCGATCGGCCCCTGGAAGCTCTCCGTCGGCGGCGGCGCCGCCGCCGCCAAGGGCCGCTACGCCGCCCTCCAGAACCTCGACCTCCGCCTCGGCCTCGTCGACCCGCCCGAGGTCATCGAGATCGGCAAGGAGCGCTCCCTCCGCGTCCGCCTCGCGACCCCGGGCGGCAAGGTCCCCCCTGCATCCTTCCTCGATCGCCACGAGGTCAGCCTCCGCGTCGCCGAGGCCTCGTTCGACGCTCGGGGCTCCGGCGCGCCTGACGGCGCCCAGCGCCCCGAGCCCCTCGCCTCCTGCGCCGGGGCCCTCGCCGCAGCCCCCCCTGTCGTGCTCCGCCGCGGCCCGGACGGCGCCTACGAGATCCGCCGCACCCCGTCCGCCCGCGGCGAGCTCTGCCTCCAGGCCCGCCTCGCCCCTGGCCCCGGCGGGGTCCTCAGCCGCGAGAGCCCCGTCGCCGTCCTGCGCGTCGTCCCCCCGCTCCGCCTCGCCGGCGCCCCCATCGACCTCGGCCCGATCAAGCAGGACGCTGCCGGCAAGGCCTGGCTCACCCTCGAAGGCAGCGAGATCGGCGAGCCCATCGAGGCCGAGCTCCACCTCGCCGGCCGCGACGACCTCGAGCTCGAGCCCGAGGCGATCGCCCTCGATCCGAAGGGCCCCCGCGCCTTCGTCCTCCGCCTCGAAGCCTCTCGCGACGCCCTCCCCGGCCCCGCGGCGCTCAAGCTCACCGTGCGCCCCATGAAGCCCAGGGGCTACGAGGACCGCGCCATCGAGCTCGACCTCAAGGCCACCATCCTCCCCCTCACGTTCTGGGAGCGCTATCACCGCTGGATCGAGATCGGCGGCGGCGCCCTCCTCTTCCTCTTCCTCGCCCTCGGCCTCGCGCTCCCTGCCCGCTTCGATCGCCGCGCCGTCCTCCGTTACAAGGACGCCCGCGACCCCGACCTCCCGCGCGAGGGCAGCTACCCCCTCGGCGTGAAGGCCAAGCCCGGCTTCTATCGCGGCGCCCGGCTCCTCGTCGCCCCCACCGGCCCTGTCCGCATCGGCGGCGTCGTCGAGCTCCGCCCCGCCCCTGGCGGCGGCGTCACGGCCCGCCCCCTCGGCGCCCGCGCTGCCCGCGAGCTCCCCCGCGAGGACCCCTCCGGAATGGCTCCCCCCGGCGACCCCCGCCCCGTCCCCCTCCGCGACGGCCGCTTCCGCTGCTCCCCCGGCACCCGCTATGAAATCGAGGGCACCGGCCTGATCCTCTGGATCGAAGGCCGCTGATCCAGCACCGCCGCGCTTGCGTTTCCGCTTACCATGACCCCGGCGCATGCAGCCGAGGGACATCGTCGCGGGCCGCTTCGAGATCGACCGGCTCGCCGGCTCGGGCGGCATGGGCGCCGTCTACCGCGCCATCGACCGCCGGACCGGCCAGCCTGTCGCCCTCAAGGTCCTCCACGGCCACAGCGGCGCTCACGCCGACCGCTTCGCCCGCGAGGCCCGCCTCCTCTCGGAGCTCCGCCACCCCGGCATCGTCCGCTTCGTCGGCAGCGGCGCCACCGACCGCGGCGACGGCTTCATCGTCATGGAGTGGCTCGAGGGCGAGAGCCTCTCCGCCCTCCTCAAGCGCACCTCCCTCCCGCCCGGCGAGGTCATCGCCCTCGCCGCCCGCGTCGCCGACGCCCTCCGCGTCGCCCACGAGCGCGGCATCGTCCACCGCGACCTCAAGCCACAGAACCTCTTCCTCGAGGGCGGCTCCCTCGAGCGCATCAAGGTCCTCGACTTCGGCATCGCCCGCATCCTCGACCCTGGCCAGAAGCTCACCATCACCGGCGCCATGCTCGGCACCCCCGGCTACATGTCCCCCGAGCAGGCCAAGGGCGACCGCGACGTCGACGCCCGCACCGACGTCTACGCCCTCGGCTGCGTCATGTTCCGCGCCCTCACCGGCCGCCGCGTCTTCATCGGCGAGGACGCCGTCACCCTCCTCATCAAGGTCGCGATGGAGCCTGCCCCCCGCGCCTCCTCGCTCTGCCCCGTCCCCCCTGCGCTCGACGACCTCCTCGCGCGCATGCTCTCCATCCACCCCGCCGACCGCCCCCGCGACGCCTCTGCCCTCCTCGCCGAGCTCGCCGTCCTCGGCGGCTGGCAGCAGGGCGCCACTGCGCTCGTCCCCCCGCCCATGAGCGGCCGCCCCGGCGGCCCCTCGGCCGGCTACGGCCCCACCCCGGCGAGCTTCCTCCCGGCCCCCGGCGCTCCAGCCCAGCCCGGCGCCCCTTCGGGCTTTGCGGCCCTGGCCCCCTCCAGCTTCAGCCCTGCGCCCCCGCCGCCTCCTGCCCCGCGCGCCCCCGCGCCTCCACCTGGCTTTGGCACCGGCGTCCAGCCCGGCGGAATGGCCCCCACCTGGACTGCCACCTCTGCCCCTGGCCTTGCCCCCACCTATGCCTCCCCCGGCGTGGCCCAGACCGCCGGCGCATACCAGCCCGGCCCCGGCGCCCAGCCTGCCCCGAGCCGCGCCCCGATGCTCCTGCTCGCCGGCGCAGTCGGCGCATTGCTCGTCGTCGCGTTGCTGCTCGGCGCCCTCGCCCTGTGCGTCATGGCCCCCGGCGCCGTCTCCGGCCCCACTGCCGGCGCCGCCGGCTGCCCCGGCGAGAAGTGCACCTCCGCCAGGCTCCGCGACCCTGCCCGCGTGGATGCGGTCACCGCATTGCCTCAGGTCAAGGATTTCGCCCGCGACGTCGACCCGGGCGCCCAGCTCGTATTCATCAACGTCGTGACGACGAGCAATGATGGAACGATCGACGTCAACAACCCGAAGCACGTCTTGCAATATCATTTCCAGCGCGCCGCGGAGGCGCGCTTCTTCGTCTGGCTGAGCGGCGAGCGCCTGGTGCTCTATCGAATGAACCCGGTCGCCGGCGCGATCACGGCCCCCGAGCCTGGCTGCTCGGCGAGCGCCGCCTGGCGCGCCGCGCTGCCCTCCGGCGTCGCGAGCGGGACGGTGACGACGATGCAGCTCCTCGACACCGGCCCGCCGCTCAACGGGTTCTGGCAGATAAGCTCCGGGGCGCAGGTGGCCTACGTGGACCCGCGGAGCTGCGTTCAGAAGAAGCTGTTTTGATCCGTGGCACCGCCGGCGCGAGCGCGCCGCCGGCTCTATGGACGGCGCACGGGCTCCGCGAGCCAGCGCACCACCGCATCGGCGTCGAGATCGAGCAAGGCGTCCTCGACCTCGACCGGCCCGATCGCGGCCGCGCGCTCGACGATCGAGCGCTCCTCCTCCGCCGTCGGCCGTCGCCCGACCCGCCGCGCGAAGAGGCGACCGAGCAGCGCCGCGACGGTCTCCTGCTCGCCTCGCTGCTCGGCCTCCTGCTCGCCTCGCTGCTCGGCCTTCTGCTGGACTATCCGCAGCGCTCGGGCGAACTTTTCCGGCACGCCCGGCAACCTCAGGAGCATCCTGATCTCCCAGTCCAGGTCCAGCTCTTCCACCATCATCGTGACCTCTCTTTCCAGATGATGCCCCCAAGGGTCGATGGATGCCATCACCATGAACGCCGTGAGCAGCTCTTCCCGCTCCTCATGGTTCATTGCCCCCGCGTGGATCTCCCGGAGCACCTCCCGCAGCGTCTCCACGCTAGCATCTCGGGCGAGCGGAGTGAACACCAGCCAGAGCACGCTGCCCCGTGCCCGGAGCTCAGCCACAGTGCGCTGGTACACAGCATCGATCCGAAAATGTGTCCCGCTGAAACGCCGCCCTGGCCAGGCGGTGCACCGCATTCCGATCTCTGGCAATCTCTTCCGCGGGCCGGAGAGGATCACGGCGACGCTCTCGATGGGCGGCACCGGCTTCCCGGGTACTTCGGAGCGCGGCGCGGTGAAGAGGAAGCCGAGGTAATCGAGGATCTTGTCCGGGACCTCGGAGGTCATCGTCAGGTAGAGCTCCACGTGCAGCACGCGCGGCTCCCCGCCCACGCGGAGGCGCATGGCCTTGTCGAGGCGGCGCTCGATCTTGGTGACCTGGCTATCGACCCACCCCACGACCGTGATCGGGTGGTCCTCGGCCACGAAGGCTCGAGCCAGCTCCTCGGCGCGCCTCCTCGTGACGTGGCGCAACGTGATGTCGGCGTCTCCCATGCGGCGCGCCCCCGGCAGATCGCATGCCAGGACGTATTCGAGCCAAATCCGCGGGATTCGGAGGTCGGGGCTCGCTCCGCGGGGTGGCGGCGCCATGGCGGAAATCGCGACCTCGCCGGGGCAGCGAGGACCCACCCCGTCGCTCGCCCTCCCGCGCCCGCGCCTCTCCTGATATCAGGGCCGGCGCACCGGCTCCGCGAGCCCGGAGGACCGATCGGCCTGCCGGACAGGTCGTCGACCCCTCCGGGCGACCCTCCCGGTCCGGATCGAGGCGATCGCGACCCTGTCCGGGAGACCGACTGGCCCGTCGCGACGCGCCGGCGGGGGTTGACCGGAGCCCC
>CAYQYG010000535.1:0-2059 GCA_964421485.1 uncultured Polyangiaceae bacterium
GAGAGAAAAGAACGAGAATTTACGGAATTTTTCTGATCTCCCCGCCTCCCCGCCTCCCTGTGAATCTCTCGTCTCATTCTCCCTCCTCTCCGATCCGCGGCAGGATTGACGAGCCGCGCTAGTAGAGCCCCTCGGGGGGCCGGCCGTCGCGCATGAAGCGGCGCGCGACCTCCGCGATCCGCCGCACGCGCGTCTCGCGGCGCACGGGCACGAGGTACGAGAGCAGCGCGCGGAGGTAGGCGCCGTCGGCCCGCGGATCGCCGGCCTCCAGGCGCCGGAGCGCCTCGGTCACCTTCACGGTGTGCGCGTTGAAGATGGGCCGCACGGCGGCGTCGAAGGCCGCGAACGGCGCGATCTCCGCGTAAGCGGCCTGCCGCGCGGGCCCGTCGAGCCCGGCCGCGATCGCGAGCGCGCGGCCGACGTCGCGCGCCTCGATCGCGTCGATCAGCCGGCCGGGCGCCGGAGGCGACCCGGAGCCCCGAGCATCGACGGGGTTCGGGGCGCAGGGCGCCGGAGGCGACCCGGAGCCCCGAGCATCGACTGCCGCGTCGCGCCCGGGCGCGTCGCCGCTGTTCACCCGGCCGACGAACGCGGCCGCGAGGACCGCGAGCTGCGCCGCCTCGCGCGCCGTCGCGTCGCGGGCGAGCGTGATCGCCGCCTCGGCGTGGGTCACCACGTGGGTCACGTCGAGCACGCCGACCTCCGCGTCGACCCGCCGCTCCCAGGCCGGATCGAAGCGGGATAGGCGCACCGCGCCCGCGTGCGCGGCGGCGCGCAGCAGCGCGATCGGATCGGCGCCGCGCGCGAGCCGCTCGACCGTCGCCTCGGCGGCCTGCCGCTCGCCCGCGAGCACCTCCGCCTCGTAGGCGCCGCGGTCCCAGTCGGCCGGCGGATCCGGACGGCCGGGCTCGGCGAGCGCGATCCCCGCGAGGCGCTCCAGCGCGGCCCGCGTCGCGGCGAACGGGGGCAGCTTCGTCTCGGCGGTGGCCCACGCGAGCTGCACGGCCGAGGCGGCGAGCACCTCGTCCGCGGCCCCGGGGAAGCGCGCCGCGAGCTCGCACGCCTTGGTCAAGAAGATCGCGCCGTGGCCGTAGTCGAGGAGGTGCTCGGCCACGAAGGGCAGGAGCGCCCGCCGCACGCCCGCCACGCCGCGCACCTCGACGAGCTCGCGCACGCGCGCCTCGGCCTCCTCGCGCCGCTCCGCGCGCAGCGCCTCGGCGACCTTCGCGGGATCGTCGTGCTCGTAGCCCGCGAGCGCGGGGAGCAGCGCGCCCAGCCCGCGCTTCGCCGCGTGCCGCGCGCGCGGCCCGAGGTGAAGCGAGGGCTCGGCGATCGCGTGCGCCGCGACGACGAACGCCTCCTCCGTCGGGATCCAGCCGCGCTCGACCCACGCGCACAGATCCGCGAGCAGCGCGAGCCCGTGATCGAAGCCGTACTCCGCCCGCTCCGCGCCGTCCCTCGCGAGGACCTCGAACGCCACGTAGAGCCGCCCGAGCCCCTCCCCGTCGACGCCGCCGAGGCCGAGCTGCCCGAGCCTGAGCCCCTCGCGCAGCGCCCGGGCGGGCTCGTCCCGCGCGAGCGCCGCGCGCAGCCCGGCGACGAGGCGCCGGGCCTCGGCCGGCGTGTCCACCGCGCGGTTCAGGAAGACGCGCCCGCCCTCGGTGCGCGTGGCGTACCGGCGGACCGGCTCGCCGCCGAACGCGCAGGCGCCGGTCGCGAGCTCGAACTTCCAGTTATGCCACTCGCAGGTGAGCACCCCGCCGCGCACCGTCCCCTGGGACAGCGGGTATCCCTGGTGCGGGCAGCGATCGTCGAAGGCGTGCACCTCGCCGCCCCGGCGCACGCAGGCGAAGCGGCGCCCCCCCTCGTCCTTCCGCAGCACCGGCTCCCCCTCCGGGAGATCACTCAGCGCCCCGACGTCGATCCAGTCCGGCTTCATGATGTCCTCCGCCCATCATAATGCCCCCGGCGGCGACGATGTGCGAGAACAGAATCACGCGTGGGGTTCGGGGCGCAGGGCGCGCTCCCTGTGGAGCGCGACCCGGAGCCCCGAATGTCA
>CAYQYG010000535.1:2159-5664 GCA_964421485.1 uncultured Polyangiaceae bacterium
CCCGAATGTCAAACAGCGTTCGGGGCGCAGGGCGCGCTCCCTGTGGAGCGCGACCTGGAGCCCCGAATGTCAAACAGCGTTCGGGGCGCGCCTGGGGCGGGTGCGGGCGTTACAGGAGCCGACCCACGACGATGTGCCTCGTCGAGAGATCGTAATAGTACGACCCGGTGGACGTGCTCCAGGTGTAGCCGACGATCTGTCCGTTCGCGTCGGCGTAGAGGCGCATGACGCCGAAGCCCGCGCCCGGGTGCCATTGCCCGTTCGCCAGGAGGCGCGTGTCGGTCGGGCCGTGGCCGGTGCTGCTCGAGTCGACCACGGGCAGCGCGTACTGCGTCGTCCCCGCGACGAGGGGGGCCGTCGCCGTGCGGGCCTCGGCCGGCCCGCGCGCGATGGCGACGTGGCCGGTGACCGAGCTGCCGGCCGGGTACTTGATGGCGATGATATCGCCGGCGTCGATGTCCGGGGCCGCGGTGATGCGGAGGAAGCCGTCCTCGGCGACGATGGTGTCGTGGTACATCGCCGAGTTCGGGCTGGTCGAGCCGAACCAGTCCCTGAATTCGGTGTCCGTGTAGCCGTGGGCCTGCTTGAGCACGATGGTCAGGAACTGCGTGCAGAGGGTCCGGTTCTCGTACTGGGTCGCGCCCGCGACGCCCGCCCAGTGGACGTAGCTCGGGCTCGTCCCGTAGGCGTTGTGCTCCGGCGTCACGTTGTTCACGAGGTCCTCCGCCCAGTCGAGGTGATCGCCCCCGATGGGCAGCGCGGCGGCCGGTAAGGCGGTCAGGACCGCCGCCGCGAAGGAAGCTGCAAAGAACGCAATGGAACTGCGTCGAAGAGGGTCTCGCATGATGTCCTCCGCCCCGGCTGCCAGGGGCTCCGGGCGCCGGCGGCCGATGCTGGCCGAGCGAGACTTATACCGCAATTGCTTGCGAGGTAAAACATTCATGGTGGACGAAGTCGCCGTCCGCCTCTCGGCTCGCTCCGTCCTCTCGGGGCGCTCGGGGCGCAGGATATCATCCCTTCACGCACATCACCTGGCGCAGCTCGGCCACGATCTCGACGAGGTCTCGCTGGTCTTCCATCACGCGCTCGATCGGCTTGTAGGCGCCGGGGATCTCGTCGAGGACGCCGCCGTCCTTGCGGCACTCGATGCCCTGCGTCTGGGCGGCGAGGTCCTTCACCGTGAAGCGGCGCTTGGCCTCGCCGCGGCTCATCCTCCGGCCGGCGCCGTGGGAGGCGCTCTGGAACGACTCGGGGTTCCCGAGGCCGCGGACGATGTACGAGCGCGTCCCCATCGAGCCCGGGATGATCCCGTAGTCGCCGAGGCCCGCGCGGATCGCGCCCTTGCGGGTCACGAGCAGCTCCTCGCCGTAATGGACCTCCTCGGCGACGTAGTTATGGTGGCAGGTGATCTTCTGCTCGACGCGGACCTCGGGGAAATGAGCGAGGAGGACCTTGCCCGCGAGCTCGAACATCACCTCGCGGTTCTCGCGGGCGTACTCCTGCGCCCAGAACAGGTCGTGGCGGTAGGCCTTCATCTCGGGCGTGCCGGCGAGGAAGACGGCGAGATCGCGATCGGGCAGGTCGCGGTTGTGGGCGAGCTTCTTCGCCTTCGCGATGTGGATCTCGGCGAGCTCCTTGCCGATGTTGCGGGAGCCGGAGTGGAGCATCAGCCAGACGCGGTCCTCGGTGTCGAGGCAGAGCTCGATGAAATGGTTGCCGCCGCCCAGCGTGCCGAGCTGGCAGCGCGCGCGGGACAGCAGGGAGTGGGCCTTCGGCGTGAGGTGGTCGAAGTCCTTCCAGAGCGGCCAGGCGGCGGCGCGGCGGGCGGGCTCGTCGTGCGAGGCGAAGCCGACCGGGATCGCCGCCTCGATGTCGCTGCGCAGGCTGCGGAGGCTCTCGGGCAGATCGCTCGCGGTGAGGTTCGTGCGGAGCGCGCCCATGCCGCAGCCGATGTCCACGCCGACGGCCGCGGGCGCGACGGCGCCGCGCATCGCGACCACCGAGCCGACCGTGGCGCCCTTGCCGTAGTGAACGTCGGGCATGGCCGCGACGTGATGGAAGACCCAGGGCAGCGCGCTGATGTTGCGGAGCTGCGTGAGCGCCTCGGACTCGACCTCGTGCGGCCGGGTCCAGAGCTTGATGTCGACGTTCTTGCCCTTGATCTGCGCGATGGCCACGCTCCCTTGTACCACCAGGCGCGGCGCCGCGTGACCAGCGCCCGCCCCGGCCTGCCCGCGCCCGCCCCGCTCGCCGCGCGCGCGGGCTCGCTGCCCGGCGCCGCCGGTCCGACATCCAGGGGTAGCCCCGCGGCCGGCACTCGTGATACTCAGGTCGAAGAATGAGGCTCGAGCCCGGCTACCATGTGTCGCCGCACGTCCGGCTCGTGCGCCTCCTTGGCAAGGGCGGGATGGGGAGCGTGTGGGCCGCCGACCACCTCGCGCTCCGCACGCAGGTCGCCGTCAAGTTCATGTCCGCGGCCCTCGCCCAGGACGAGTCGATGGTCACCCGCTTCACGCGGGAGGCCGCGTTCACCGCCCGGATCAAGAGCCCCCACGTCGTCCAGATCCACGATCACGGCCTGACCGAGGACGGCATCCCGTTCATCGTGATGGAGCTGCTCGAGGGCGAGGACCTGGCCGAGCACGTCAAGCGCCGCGGCCCGCTCCCCCTCGACGACGCGGCCCGCGTCGTCTCGCACGTCTGCCGCGCCCTCGCGAAGGCCCACCACCTCGGCGTCGTGCACCGCGACATCAAGCTCAACAACGTCTTCCTCGTCGACGCCGGCGGCGACCCGTTCGCGAAGCTCCTCGACTTCGGCGTCGCGAAGCAGGAGGGGAAGGGCGGCGCCGACGTCACCACCACCGGGGCGATGGTCGGCACGCTCGCGTACATGAGCCCCGAGCAGCTCCACAACGCGAAGGAGGTCGATTACCGCACCGACCTCTGGTCGCTCGCCGTGGTCGCCTACCGCGCCGTCACCGGCCAGCTCCCGTTCCCCGACGAGGACGGCATCGGCGCGCTGCTGCTCGCCGTGAACGGCGGCACCTTCCCCCCCCCGAGCCAGCTCCGCGAGGACGTCCCCCCCGAGCTCGACGCGTGGTTCCGCAAGGCCTTGCAGCGCAATCCCGCGGACCGCTTCGCCAGCGCGCGCGAGATGTCGGACGCCTTCGACCGCGCGATCGGCAGGGAGCCCACCGTCGCCCCCGCGTCCCGCCCCGCCGCTCTCCTGGTCGCCGGCGTCCCCGGCGCGTCCCCCGCCGGCGATCCCAGCACCGCGGCCGGCGTCGCCCAGGCCCGCACGGTCGTCGAGCCCGCCACGGTCCACACCGGCCAGCGCCGCTCGCGCCTCCCCCTGTTCGCGGCCCTCGCGGCTCTCGCGGCCGTGGCCGTCGCCGCTGTCGTCCTGCTCCGCCCGGGCGCCCTCTCCGCCCTGCTGCGGCCGCCCGAGGCGGTCTCGACCGACCCGGCCCCCGCCGTCCCCCCGGGCCCCACGATCGCCCCCGCC
>CAYQYG010000536.1:0-5658 GCA_964421485.1 uncultured Polyangiaceae bacterium
CGAGAGCTGGGAGCCCCCGAACCGGCCCATCCCCGCCTGGCAGTGACCGCGCCGGTCACTTTCGACGCGATGATCATGGGGCGGGCAGACCCGGCCCATGTTGGCGCCTTGGGTCGTTCGGTCCCGGGTGGGCCGGCGCGCAGCGGGGCCCGTCGGCATGACGAGCGGCCACGATCACTCCGCCGGCGCGTACCAGGTGAACCCCACCACCGGGCGGTATCCCATGGCCTCGTAGACCGGCCGGCCGGCGTCGGTCGCGTGCAGGACGGTGCGGCGCAGGCCTGTCGCGGCCCGAGCCTCCTCGAGCGAGCGGCGCATGACGGCATCGGCATACCCCTTCCTGCGGTGCCGGGGATGCGTCGCCACCCACGCCACATAGAGGCGCCCGTCGACGGGCGCCGTCATCGTGGAGCTCACGGGCTCGCCGTCGAGATACGCCACGTAGCCGAAGAAGGACTCGTCCCAGAAGCAGTCGCGCGCGGGCCCTTGTCGGCCCGCTTCGATCGGTATCCCGTAAGAAATGGTGTTCAGGTCCGCCAGCGCGTTGCGGGTCGCCTCGTCGCTGACGCGCCGCATCTCGAGGCCCTCCGGCAGGGGCCTCCGGGGAGGCGCGATCTCGTCGGTGACCATTCCGACCGTGCCGAGCGCGTGCGCGAGCCCCAGCTCGGCGAGCGTCGCCCTGGCGATCTCGGGATCGCCGAGCCACGCATCGCAGGCCGAGAACAGCCAGGGCACCCCGCTCTGCTTCGCGCGATCGACGGCCATGCGGGCCCGCCCTGCCAGGTCGTCCCGATCGCGCACGGGGGACGACAGAGAGATGACGTTGATGAACGACATCGGCGTGCCCGAGAGCATCACGTGGAGCCCGGGCAGCTGCTCGATCTTGCCGGTCGGGAACCTGCGAGCGAACTCGGTCCACATGCCGGCGAACTGGTCGTTCGATTCGATGATCTCGTCGGATCCTCGCTGGGACATCGGAGCCTCCTGTCATGGCAGGGCCCGCGCCTCCCACGAACGGTCGCGGTGCGCGGCGCCGTCATTCAGAACGCGAGCACCCCGCCCTCGTCGGCCTTCATCGCGGAGCCCGCGCGGACGGTGATCTGCTCGCCGCCGCGCTCGTTCAAGCGCTGGCGGGCGACGTCATACCCCGCGCCGGGGGTCAGGCCGGTGATGAAATGGCGGGTCACCCCGGCCGGGGCGGTGTATTTCACCTCCGCGGCGGGGCCGAGGTTCACCGGGAAGAGCACCGCCGCGCCCCTCGCGGCCGCGCCGGCGTACGGCGTGCCGCCGGACGACCGGATCAGGGTCGCCGCGGCGGCGGTCGCGCCGGCGTCCGCGCCCTCCAGGACGTGCAGGAAGCGCGCGTCCTTCGGCATCGACGCGGGCTCGACGCGCAGCGTGGCCGTCATCGGCTCGAACTCGGCGGGCCTCGTCTCCGGATCGCTCGTCGGCGTGTAGGTCTCGGCCGTGATGGTCGCGTCCTCGGGCAGGAGCGTCGACACGAACAGCTTCTGGCCCTTCGCGGTCGCCATCGCCGCGACCCGGCCGGAGACCACCGGGAGCGCCGGCGTCTGCAGGAAGAAGCGCTTGAAGCGGCCCTCGGCGCCGGTCGCGGCGCGATCGTAGAGGAACAGGAGATCGGGCTTGAGCCACAGGATCGACCGGCTCACGTGCTTCACGCCGCCGATCTTCTCGTACTCCGAGTTGTAGAGCGCCGTCGCGTCGCCGAGCGCGTACGTGTAGTCCTTCGCGAAGCTCCTCGCGAGCAGCGCCGGATCGTCCGTGTGCACCAGCGTCCATTGCGATCCGCGCCTCCAGAGATCGCCGCGGCGCTTCTCGTCATGGCGGCGGTTCCTGTCGTTCTCGACCGCGAGCGTGTTGTGCTGATCGCTGTGCTCGAACGGGGATCCGTAGCCGACCCGCTCCTTCGTGAGCCACTCGCCCTTCCGGTAGAAGCCGAAGCTCAGGCCGTCGCTGTGCTGGTGGTCGATCTGCTCCCAGCCGACCTGGAAATGGAACCAGGCGGCGTCCTCCGTCCAGCTCGTCCGGGCGAAGATCTGGCCGCGGCCGGCGCCGTGATGCTCGAGCGGGATCGACCTGCGCGGGTCGGCCGGCGTGACCGCGGGGTCGAGCAGCAGGAAGTACATGATCGAGTGGCGCTTGTAGACCTGGCCGAACTTCGACCGGGCGCGCCGCGAGAGGGCCCCCGGGCCGCCGGGGGCGGCGTTCACCGCGAGCCAGCGGAGCGCGTCGAGGCGCGCGGCGTTGCCGGTGTTCTGCGCGTGCAGGCCGAGCGCGGCGAACGGATCGATATGATCCCAGAGCTCGTATTTCTGCCCGTCGCCGGTCCAGGCCACCTCGAGCGTGGGGCCGGCGCGGCCGGGGGCGGGCGCGGGGCTCAGGCTGTGGACGTAGGCGGGGATGACCTCGCTCCAGAAGGGGTTGTTGTCGAGGTGGACCTGCGGGCCCCACCTCGCCGGATCGGCCTCGCCGGCGGTCTGGATCGCGAGCAGCGTCTCGCTCACGTACGCGAGCGTCGCCGGGCCATATTGAAAGCCCTCCGGCGGGGAGCCGCCGCGGGCGTCGTTGCGGAGCACGTGATCGGTCCGGTAGAGCCAGGCGCCGGCCACGCTGGCGAAGTAGTCGCGGAGCTTCGGGTACGTGCCCTTGTGGGAGGGCTCCGGCGGGTCGTCCGCGGCGTCGAACGCGAGCGAGAGGAGCGTGAGGTTCCTCATGTGCGCCGTGTAGTAGTTGTTCACCGCATAGCGCCGCTTCTTCGGATCCTTCAGCATCTCCGGGTCATTGAGCTTGCCGATGGGCTCCGGGTGGTCGTAGCTCGTCGTCGACGAGTTGAGCTGCTCCTCGGCCCAGCGCAGGAAGACGGGGCGGATCAGGGCCTTGTCGGCCGCGCTGAGGTGGGGGTAGATCCAGTCGACCGTGAGCCCGAACGACTCGCCGGCCCAGCGCGACCTGTCGCGGGTGGAGAAGCCGCGGTGGGCGAAGACGTCGCCGGAGGCGCCCCTCGTCACGCGCGCCATGATCTCGAGGAGGATCTTCCTCGCGCGCGCGGCCCAGTCGCTCCGGGCCGGCTCGCTCGGATCGACGAGGGACATGAACGCGAAGAGCTCCGCGAACGACTCGCAGTAGACGCCCTGGTAGCTGCAGTCGCCCTCGGAGGGGATCCGGCCCGCGTCCATCCCGCTCTTCGCGTCACCGGCGACGGCCAGGAGATCCTCCCATATCGGGTTCGAGGGGACGGCGCGGGCGCGGAGCTTCGGCACGTCCTCGGCGCGGATCCAGAGGCGCGGGTGGCCCGTGGCCGGGGTCGCGGGCGGGGCCGGGGGCGCCTCGTACGACGGCGGCGGCACGGGCGCGCCCGCGGCGTTCGGGCGGCCGGCGCCATTCTCTCCGCCCGCCGCGGGCGGGCCGGGGGTATAACGCCGGTCGCAGCCGGCGGACAGCGCCGCGGCGGCGGAGAGCGCGACGACGGCGCGCCGGAGCGTCCCGCCGCGGCTCATCTCGGGTGCGCCTTCAGGTGCTCGAACGTGCGCCGGATCCCCTCCTCCGTCGAGACGAGCGGCGCCCAGCCGAGGGACTTCAGCTTGCCGTTGTCGAATCGATTGCCCTTCCAGGACGTGGCCGTCTTGTAAGGCGTGAAGATCGCCGGGAGCTGGCCCTTGGACCAGCGGTGATAGCGCTCCACGACCCTCGACAGGCCCGTGAGCGCGACATAGGGGATGCGGAGCGAGCGGATCGGCCGGACCTCGCGCTTGTAGCGGCGGAGGTACTCGCCGCACGTGGGCAGGTCGTCGTCGTGCACGTTGTAGACCTGGCCGACGGCGGCACCGCTCCTGCCCGCCAGCGCGATGGCCTCGGCGCAGTTGTCGACGTACGAGAGGGGGAGGACGTTCTCGCCGCCGAGGTGGAGGAAGACGCCGAGCAGGTTCATGCCGACGCGGCTGGAGAACGCGTTGCCGCCGGGGCCGTAGATGACGCCGGGGCGGAGGACCACCAGCGGGAAATGGTGGCGCGCCTGGTACTCCCAGAAGAGCTTCTCCTGGCGGAGCTTCGATTGCGAGTAGAGGTCGCGGCGCTCGGGGTGCGGCTCGAGCGGCGTCGACTCCGTGACCACGTGGCCGCGCGGGAGGTCCGCGACGCCGTAGACCCCGAAGGAGCTGACGAGCACGATCTTGATGCTCCGGCCGGCCTGGACCACCGCCTCGAGCAGGTTCTTGGAGCCGACGACGGTGCTCAGGAACATGTCGGCGGCGGGGCCGCCCATCGCGGCGGCGAGGTGGTAGATGACGTCGACGCCGTCCAGCGCCTTCGCGGCGGCCTCCTTCGAGCCGAGGGAGCCGACCACGATCTCGAGGGGCACGCCGCGGCGCGCCTCGATCTCCTGCAGCCGGGCGCGGTTGGAGGCCGGGCGGACGAGGCAGCGGACACCCTCCTCGCCGTGGGCGAGCAGGCGATCGACCAGCGCGGCGCCCAGGAATCCGTTGGAACCGGTGACGAGGCTCTTCATGACGCGCTGCTCCTCCCCTGCGGCACCTGGCGGAAGATCTCGTCCATCATGGCCGTGACGCGCAGCATGTCGCGGTATGAAATGGGGAGGTCGGACCCGGTCGTGATGCTGTCGTAGAAGAGGCGTATCAGCCGGTTCAGCCCGGAGAAGAAGTGGAAGTCGCTCCTCGCGAACCGGAGGACGTTCTTTCCGCCCTCGCGGAGGTACTCGAGGGCCTGGTCGAACGCGGGGGTGACGCGGCCGATGGCGCTCGGGAGCTTGGCGGACGCGTCGAGGGTGACGGTGCGCATCCAGAAGTCGGCGTGGGCGGTGTTCTTCGTGCCGTACACGCGGAGGAAGTGGCCGGCCGGCCGGGCGTGCGACGAGAAGGTGCCGTACGCGCTGACGCGGCGGCCGCGGAGGACCACGCGGAGCTCGTCGAGCATGTCGTCCCGGGTGTCGCCGAAGCGGCGCTCTCGAAGGGAGTACCCGAACGCCGTGACGGCGGGCATGTCGTCATCCATGAACTCGAGCACCTTGTTGAGGAGGTGGTCGATGTTGTTATGGAACAGCTTGCCCGGCAGGCGGTGGACCCAGTGGTTGCCGTCGCCGAGCAGGGCGGCGCCGAAGGGGCCGGCGAGGTTGTAGCCGAAGCAGCTCTCGACGTGCACGGGATCGCCGAGGCAGCCATTGCCGGCGAGCTCGCGGAGCTCGACGGCCGGGGGATCGAAGAGGTACTCCCAGCCGACGGTCATCTTCCTGCCCGCGGCGCTCACGAGCTCGATGAGCTGGCGGGCGTCGTCGTGGCTCATCGCGATCGGCTTCTCGACGTAGACGTGACACCCGGCGTCCAGCGCCTTCTTCGCGAGGGGCAGGTGGGACTGGGGCGGGGTGGTGATGTGGACCACGTCGGGCCGCTCGGCCTCGAGGAGGCGATCGAAGACGTCGTAATGGGCCGGGATGCCGTACCGGACCGAGATCTGCTCTGCCATGAGGATCTCGAGGTCGCAGACGGCGACGACGCGCGCCCTGTCGGGCATCTTCTGGATCTCTTCGATATGACCGTCGGCGATCTTGCCGCAGCCGACGATGGCGACTTTGAGTGTCATGGGGGCGACGAGCGTACTCCAGGGCGGCCGGCCCGCGCCAGGGGG
>CAYQYG010000537.1:0-5619 GCA_964421485.1 uncultured Polyangiaceae bacterium
GGTCGCGGCGGCGCTCGCGGCGCTCGCGGCGCGGTGCGCGGCGGCGAGCCCGCCGCCCGCGCGGCCGGCGGCGACGGTGACGGCGTGCGATCCAGCGCGCCTCGCGCCGTGCGAGCGCGCCATCGCGGAGGCGATCGCCGAGGGGCGCCCGGCACGCGAGGCGGTCTCGCGCTACCTGGCGGCGCGGGCCGCTGCGGACGCGGCCGATCCGTGGGCACACCTCGAGCGCGCGCTGGCCGCCGCGGCGCCGCGCGGGGGCGGGCCGCGCGCCGCGGTGATCCTCGAGGCAGGGGCCGCGGCGCCCTCCCCGGCGCCCGCAGGCGTCGCGATCGTGACCACGGCGGCGCTGCCCAGGCCCGAGGCCGTCGATCCCGAGGCGCTCCTCCTCGCGATCGGCGAGGCCGCCGGCGCGGCGCACGTGGTGCGCGCCCGCCCGGGCGAGGCGCTGCACCTGTTCCCGCGCGATCCGCTCGCGCCCTTCACGGCCGGGATCGCGCCGATCGCGCGCGGCGACGCGGGGCTCGCGCGGCTGCACGGCGAGACGGGCGACGTCGAGATCGCCGCGCGCGTCCGGCGCGCGATCGCGGCCGCGGCGGCGTTCCGCTACGTCGACGCGGCCCGCGAGGCCGACGCGCTCGCGGCCGCGGTCGCGGGGCGCGATCCGTTCGAGGAGCCGGTCCTGCGCGGCCGGTACGCGCTGCAGCTCCTCGCAGCCGCCGGCGTTTCCATCGAGCCGGCAGGGCCGACCCCGGAGAGATCGGCGCCCTCCGGCCCACCGCCCGCGCCCGGCGACACGCCCTACGGCGACTACCTCCGTGTCCGCACCGCGCCCGACGAGCGCGCCGCGTGGGCCGCGCGGGGCGCCTCGGTGCTGCGCGCCGTCGCGCCCGGGCGCCGCGACGCGCTGGAGGCCCTGCTCGGGCGCCCCGCCGGCTGCGGCGCGGTCATCCCGCCGCCCATGGACGACGCGCGCGACCTCGTGTTCGCCGCCCGCCTGTCCGGCGCGCTCGCCCCGCCGGCGCCGGCGGCCGCGAACCGCGAGGGCGGCGCGGGGGCGCTGCCGCTCAAGGACTGGCTCGCCCGCTACGACGCGCTCGTCCGCAGCGTGGATCAATCCGGATCCATGTGGTCGTACGCGCCGAGCGTGCTCCACCAGCGCGGCGAGTCGTTCGGCCTGAGCCCGGCCGGCACGGCCACGTACCGCCGCGTCACGGAGCTCGGCCTCGCGCACGTCCGGGCGCTCACCGAGCTCGCGTCGGCCGAGCCGGTGCGCTTCCGCTCGCTCGCGCAGATCCCGCTCGTCTACAGCCCCGGCGTGCTCTCGGACGACCGGCTCCGCGACGCCGTCGTGGAGCTCACGCGCACGTCGGTGCAGCGCAAGATCGCGGCCGCGGAGGACGCGGCGGGCGTGATGAGCGGCGCGCTCGCGGGCGTGCTCGCGGGCATGTCGTACCCGGCCGCGGTGCAGCCCGCGCACTACCTCGCCCTCCAGGGCGCGCTCACCGCGAAGCTCCGCGGCGACCTCACCCGGCGCACCGGCTGGGGCGTCGCGGGCCTCTACGCGGCCGACGCCGCGTACCGCCTCGTGGCGGATCAGGGGCCGGACCTGCCCTTCTCATCGGCGCAGATCGAGCGCGCGCTCGGCGACCCGCATGTCCCCTACCCCTCCCTGACCGCGCTCGCGAGGAGCCTCGCGCGCTACGCGGCGCTCGGCGCGGAGGGCAAGCTCGAGCTGACGCTCGGGGCCCACGATCCCGCGAGGCTCTCCGCGGAGCGGCGCGGCGCGCGCGAGGCGCTCAAGGCCGCGATCGCCGCGCTCGCGGACGGGGACGCGCCGCCGCATGGCCTGCTCGAGGACGTCACGTCGCTCGCCGACGGGCTCATCGCGGTGGTCGCGACCGAGCTCGCGGCCAGGCCCGCGGCGCCGGGCAAGGGCGCGCCTCCGCCGGAGGTCTGCGCCGCGAAGGCGGATCCGGGGAGCCCCGCCGCGCGGCGCGCGCTCGAGAAGCTCGGCGACGTGCGCCGGCGGATCCTGCTCAACCCGCGCTACAAGGCCGGGAGCGGCGCGTGGGTGCGCCGCGCGCGGCTGCTCGTCACGCTCCTGTCCGACGGCATGGACATCGCCGGCCACAGGATCTCGGGCAGAGGGCGCGAGGCGCCCCGGCCCGGCGGCCGCGTGCGCTTCACGATCCCCCTCGCCGACGCGCAGGCGGCGCTCTCCGAGGCGCTCCGGGGCTGGGACGAGCGCGAGCTCGCGGAGGCGCTCGGCGGCGGCTACGAGCTCGCCCGCGGCCTGCTCGACGCGCCGAGCGGGCAGCGGCTCGCCCAGCAGAGCGGCGAGAGCGTCCGGCGCCTCCTGACCGGCCTGCACGCGTTCTTCAGGAAGGACGCCGCCCAGGGCTCGGCCGGCGTCGCGCTGCTGGACGCGCTCGCGACGCTGCCGGCGAGCCGGGGAGCCCGCGACCTCGGCGCGCTGCTCGTCGACTATGCGAGCGCCTTCTCCGCGCGGGGGATGCGCGATCAGGCCGACCTCTGGCTGCTCGCGTCGCTCGTCGCCGGCGCGCTCTCGGACGGCGGCCCGCCGCCCGAGGCCGTCGAGGTCGCCGAGGCGGGCAAGAGCCGCGTCGCGTGGGCGCTCCGGTACCTCGCCGAGATCGCGAAGGCGAAGCGGGGCCTCGCGCCCGATCCCGACGCGTACGCCGAGGGCATGCGGGCGGCCTCGGACGACGCGTGCGCCACGCCCGACGCGGGCGCCGTGCTCGGCGTGATGCGCGCCGTCCGTGATTTCGCGGCCGGGCGCCGCGCCGAGGCCCGCGCGGCCCTCGACCGCATCCTCGACGACGCCGACGAGCGCGGCCTCAGCGTCCCGCGCATGACGTACCGATACGAGGAGAAGACCGCGACGCGCGTCCTCGCGCTCACGTTCGACATCTCCTACGGCGCGGGCCTCCTGGAGTCCGCGAGCACGTTCCAGCTCGGCCTCGGCCTGCGCAGCCGCGGCGAGCCCGAGGGATCGATGACGGTCACCGCCTCGCCGGACGCGGCCCGGGCCGGCGAGGACGCCGCGCGCTACTACGTGCACGCCGCGGCGCTCGCGGCCGCGTACCATTTCCTCGAGGGCGACGGCGCGCGCGGCGCGGCCGCGGCGCGGCGCGCGGTGCAGGCCCTCTCGTTCGGCGCGCGGCTCGGGCCGCGGGCGGTGCCCCTCCCGCAGCCCGTCACCTGGGGCAGGGACGCACGCGCCCTGCTCGCGATCGACGCGGAGCTCGCGGCCGAGGCCGGCATGCCGCTGCTCGCCGGCGACCTCTGGACGGTCGTCCGCGGCGCGCTCGGCGACGACGCCGACGACGCGGCCGTCGCGCGCCTCTTCGACCCGCTGCCCGCGGGCGTCGCCGCGGTGCCCGAGATCCGGCCCGCCGTCCAGCGCGCCGCGCGCGCGCTCGCCGCGGTCGCGGCGCCCCTCCCCTGCACCGAGGCCAGGGTCGAGCTCGGCGCCTACGAGGAGCCCGCGTGCGACACGTACCCGCTCGCGCTCTCCCTCCGCGTCGCCGACGTGCTCAAGAAGCTCCCCCGGCTGCGGCGGGGCGGCGGCGCCGGCAGCTGCGGCCCCATGCGCAGCCTCGACGCCTTCCTCGCGGCCGCCGACAGGGGCACCTACGACCCCGACGCGTTCACCGCCGCGGTCGAGGCGCTCCGCGCCGGGGACCGCCTCTACGACGCCGCCGTGCTGCTCACCCGCCAGCGCCGCGAGGGCCACTGCAGCCCGACGCTCGTGGCCGCGGCCCGGGCGCTCGGCCGCGCCCCGGCGCTCGGCCCGCCGCTCCGCGCCGACGCGCTCGCCGTCGCCGTGAACTGCGGCGCCGCCGCCCTCTCCGCCCCGGTCATCGACGACCTCGTCGCGCTCGACGGCGAGACCCGGCGCCTGCCCGATCTCGGCAGGAACCTGCACCTCATGCTCTTCGTGACCGACCTCGCCGCCCGCGAGAAGCGCTGGGACCTGCTCGCCCGCCTCGCCGCGCAGCCTGACTTCGTCGAGCGCTGGATGAAGGTCAGCCCCGAGGCCGCGACCGCCGCGCTGCTCATCGCGGAGGCCGCGGCCGCGCTCTCCACGCCGGCCGCAGGCGCCTCCACGCCGGCCGCGGGCGCCCCGTCACCGGCCCGCGGCGCCCACGAGCTGCTCTGCGAGACCTTCCCGCCCGGCGATCGCGCCGAGGCCTGCGCCGACATCAAGGCGCTGCGCGCCGCGCAGGCGAGCCCGGACGAGCGCCGCCGCCGCGCGAGGGACGCGCTGCAGAAGCTCGTGGCACAGGCTGGGCAATCGACGCCTTAGCGCCGGGGAGCCAGAGGGAGAATTTCAACGCAAGGTCGCAAAGACGCAAAGACGCAAACCAGAAAATTCTCTGTATTTTTGCGCCTCTGCGTCTCCGCGCCTTTGCGTTGAAATCTCGCTTCTCTCCTCCCCGTGAAGGCCGGATCTACTTCTTCGGCGCCTCGGCCGGCTTCGCGTCCGCCGGCTTCGGGGCGGCGGCCTTCTCGGCCGGCTTCGCCTCCGCGGGCTTCGCCTCCGCGGGCTTCGCCTCCGCGGGCTTCGCGTCGGTCTTCGCGCCGCTCGGCGCCGTCGCCGGGACGCCCGCGGGCTTGATGCCCTTCTTCGCGGCCTCCTCGCAGCCGAGCGGAACGCCCGTCTCCTTGCCGCCCGCCTTCATGATCTTGAACTCGACGCGGCGGTTCTTCTCCCGCGCCTCCTCGCTGTCGCCGGGATCGACCGGGCAGTAGCGGCCGTAGCCCGCGCCCCGCATCCGGTTCTTGTCGACGCCGAGCGCCGCGAGGGCCGCCACGACCGCGTTGGCGCGGTTCTTCGTGAGCTGCACGTTGCCGGCGTCGTTGCCGACCTTGTCGGCGTGGCCCGCGACCTCGAGGAACTCGATCTGCGGGTTGTCCTTGATGACCTGCGCGATGTTCTTGATGAGGTCGTCGGACTGCTTGTCGATGTCGGCCTTGCCGAAGGCGAAGAGGATCTTGTCGTTGATCTTCACCTCGTTGTTCACGACGAGGACCCTCGGCACGTCAGGACATCCGTCCTCGTCCTGGTAGTTGTTCTTCGTCTCCGCCTCGCTCGGGCACTTGTCCGTGTCGCCCGCGATGCCGTCCTGGTCCGGATCGTTCGACTTGCAGCCGTCCTTCGCATCCGGCGCGAGCCCGTCTTCCTTCTCGCCGACGCACTTGTCCGTGCCGTCGTCCACCACGCCGTCCCCGTCCGCGTCGGGCGGCGGAGCCGGCGGCGGCGGCTTGGGGGGCTCCGGCTGCTTGACCTCCGCCTTGAGCTGGACGTCCCCCGTGCATCCGACGTTCGCGACAAGAATTGATGCCGCAACCGCCATCCCCAGCCACTTGATAGTACGCATCTCCAAGACTCCTCTCTCGACGCCGCACGCGGCGGGCGCGAGGCACGTCTTAGGCGACCGCGAAGAAAACTGCGAGAGGCATTCTCGGCCTCCGATCGCCCCAGACCGCGCTCGGGCGACGCCCTCTCTACATCCGGCCGCCCCGCCGGACAAGCTTGCCGCGGACCGCGGGGGGGCGCGGCGCCCGCGGGCCGAGGCGCCGCGGACCGCGGCT
>CAYQYG010000538.1:0-5611 GCA_964421485.1 uncultured Polyangiaceae bacterium
GAGGGACGTCGGCGCGCGCGGTGACGGCGAGCACGCAGGCCAATAGAACGAGCGCTGCGGTCCACGGAGGGCGGCGCCCCGAGCTCCGCCTCCGGCGCGCGAGCATATGCTGCGACCGCATGATCCCGGCGAGTGAAACGGTTGCCATCGTGGCCTCCCCTCTCGGCTCGTGGACGCAGGCTACTCGGTCCACGGATCAGCCGGCAAGGCTTGTTCGCGGGAGCCTCGCTCGTGCGCATGCCGCAGGGAGGTCATTCACGAGATACGGTGGGCGCTCGTGCTCCCGGGGCTCCGGCCCGTGGAGGAGGCTGGAGCCATTGGATTTCGGCTCCTTGACGAGGGGCCGGAGCCCGGGGGCCGGCGTGGTCACCCGGCACCGCGCCGAAATCAGGGACGAGCTTCGGAGACGCTGTACTTAGAACGACCTCGCGCACCGCACGCCGATATACGGCAGCGCACCGCCCCCCGCCCCGTCCCGCTGCACGGACCGGACCGCGAAGATCGGATCCGAGAAGCTTCCCCCGCGCACCGACGCCACGTTGCCCAGCGACGGCGACGCCTGATCGCACCGGGGATCCGTCAATATCGGCTCCCCGGAGGCCCAGCAGGGCTCGTCGTAGCGCTGGTATCTGTCCGCCACCCACTCGGCCACGTTCCCCGCCAGGTTCTTCACGCCGAGATCCGTCACGTCGCCCTCGCCCCCGCCCGGCACGACCCCCCAGGGGGCCCCGCCGGTCCGGCACGTCGAGCTCTCGCCCAGGTCGGCTTCGAACTGCGACCGTCCTCTGCCCACGATCGCCTTGTCGCAGGCCCCCGACTCCAGATCTCCCCAGGGGAATCGCGTCTCCCGCGTCCGGTTCACCGCCGCGAACTCCCACTCTGCCTCGGTGGGGAGCCGCTTTCCCGATGCCGCGCACACCGCCTCGGCCAGCGCCCGCGAGATGCAGCTCACCGGGAGCCCGTCGTTCGCCGTGTTCCCCGGCCCCAGGTACGTGCACGCCCCCTCGAGGGTCGCAGGATCGTTCCCCCGCACGACCGGCGCGCCCGGGATCGCCCCGCTCGCCACCAATTCCCGCACCTGCCCGACCGTCACCTCGTCCGCGTCGATCGCGTAGGGCGACAGCCTCACGAGGTGCTCCGGCAGCGGATTCAGATCCGCGCCCGTCGGGAAGAAGTACGGATCCCCGATCGCGAACAGACCCCCGGGGATGCACACCATCCCCGCGGGCGGCTCCGCCGGACAGGGCACCTCCGCCGCCGCCGGGAACGTCCCCGGCGCCGGCAGCGCCCCGCCCCCCTCGGCCGCTGCCAGCACCGGCTCGTTCACCAGCGCGCCCGAGGCCGGATCGCACGTCTTTCGCCCCGCCACGTCGCTCGCCACCCCCAGGCAATTCATCGACAGCGCCATCCCCACGTCGATCGGCGCGTCCGTCGCTGGGAGCTGCGCCAGCCCGTCGATCACCGGCAGCCCGGAGGGCAGCCCGTCCGGGCCCGTGTGATCCGCTCGGTAGAGCCGCGCCCGCACCCGCGCCGCGCCCCCGCCCTCGGGCGGCACCACCCCGAACGAGACAGGCCACGACGCCGCGTCGCCCGCTCCGAGCTGCCGGCGGCAGCCCAGGCACGCCGCGTCCCCGTCCTCGCCGAGCACCTCCAGCAGCAGCCGGTCGCCGAACTGCGGCAGCGTCGCGTCCGTGCCGACGAACACCGTCCACTGCGCCCGCGGCTCCCCGACGCTCTCCCCGCAGCCCGCCGCCGCGGCCGCCAGCGCGACCGCCGCCGCGCGCGCGCAGAGCGCCCTCGCGCGCGGCCCCCTCATGGTGTCACCGGGGGTTCGGGGGCGCAGCGCGGCTCGTCCGCGCGGAGCCCCTGAGCGTTGACCGCATACGCGCACCGGAGCCCGTCCGCCGCCGACTTGTCGACCGCCGACCGCCGCAGCGCCGACAGCGTCGTCGCGAGCCCCGAGGACCAGTTGCCGCCCCTCGCCGCGTGCGCGCTCGCCTCCGCGTCCTCGCACACCGGATCGACCAGGATCCCGCCCTCGCCCCAGCAGCGGGCGCTGTAGGGCCGGACCTTGTCGAGCATCACCTCGGTCAGACCGCCTGCGAGATCGAGCAACCCGTCCCGGGACACGTCGCCGATGCCCCCGCACGTGTCCGAGGCCGGGTGCGCGCCCGGCGGCTCCATGCCGGCGCCGGGGCACTCCACGGGCACATCCGGCAGGGACTCCCGCGACGCGCTCGCCGCGCAGCAGCTCGGGCTCTCGTTGCCCCACGGGTAGCGCCGCCCCTGGCCGCGGCCGCGCGCCGCGTGCTCCCACTGCGCCTCGGTCGGCAGCGCCCCGCCGGCCGCCTCGCAGATCTGCCGCGCCGCCTCCCAGGTCACGCAGTTCACCGGCAGCGCGTCGTTCGTCGCGTCGCTCACCCCGCGGAACGTGCAGAACTGCCCGAAGTCGTCGGGGCTCGGCGGCGCTTGCAGATCCGGCAGCGGCGAGATGTCCGCGCCTGCCTGGAGGAGCTCGCGCAGCCGGCCCACCGTGACCTCGGTCCGGTCGATCTGGAACGGCGAGACGATCACCGGCCGCAGCGGCAGCCCGTCCTCGAGGTAGCCGTCGGCGATGCCCCAGAGCGCCGCGTCGCCGAGGACGCTGAACCCGCCGGGCACGCAGATCGTGTCCGGCCGCTCGGGCCCGGCGCACGGGATCTCGCGCGCGAGCGCCGTCGTGCCGACGCGCGAGGCGGGCGGATCGCCCTCCGTCACCGCCACGCCCTCCGCGGCCGGCGCCGCGCGCCGCGCGGCGTCGACGCACGTCGTCCTCGGCGCGACGAACGAGGGGCTCACGCCGAGGCAGTCGAACGACAGCAGCACGCTCACCTGCCGCACGCCCTCGGCTGGCAGCTCGAGATCCACCAGGCGATCGATCGCCACCTCGCGCCGCGGCTCCAGCACGATGACGTCGCCCAGCGTCTCCGAGGTCGCGAGCCCGCCCTGGAAGAGCCGGATCCTGAGGTGCACGTGCCCCCCGCCCCCTTGCTCGGCGGCGACGCCGAACGAGATCGGCCAGTCGTCCGCGTCCGGCGCGACGAAGTCGCGGTAGTCGTACGCGTTCCCGCCGTCGTCGAACACGTCGATCCGCAGCGTGTCCACCGCCGCGTCCCGCGAGATCGCCGCGTCCTCGAGCACCTGGCCCATGACGGGCGCGTCGGTGTCGACCACGACGACGATCTGCGGCCGCGGATCCGCCTCGCTCGAGCACCCCGCGATCGCGACGAGCGCCGCGCTCGCGCCCCACATGGAGCTCGCGCGCCACGCGCAGGCCCTCGCGGACCTGCGGGCGCATCGATCGGCTGTGCGGCGCTCGGGCATGGCGTGGACCGTCTCGCTGCGCGCATGGTACCTTCGCCTGCACCATGGCGCGCAACCTCTTCCTTGTGGCGACCCTGACCCTTGGCTCTCTGATCCTGGCCTCGGCCTGCGGCGACGACGCCGAGAGCTCGTCCAAGGGAGGCGGCGGCTCCGGCGGCTCCGGCGAAGCCTACGGCGCGAGCCCCTGCGGCCTCTGCGTCAAGGATGCCTGCGCCGCCGAGATCGACGCCTGCTCCGCGGACCCCGGCTGCGCCCAGTACCTCACCTGCCTCTACGCCTGCCCCCTCGACGCCACCGGCAACGCCGACCCCGCCTGCGCCGACGCGTGCGGCGTCCCCGACAGCTCGACCGCGCAAGCCGCCCGCAGCGCGGTCGAGGCCTGCCGCGCCTACGGCGCCGGCGCCCTGGACTGCCCCGCCTGCGGCATATCCGGCAACACCCACCCCCTCCTGAACCAGGACTGCCCAGCCTCCCAGGAGGTCAACGCCTGCTTCAAGTGCGAGGACGAGCATTGCTGCGAGACCTACGCCGCCTGCAAATCGGACCCCGAGTGCGACGCCCTGGTCACGTGCATCCAGGCCTGCCCCGACGCGACCTATGACGCCTGCAAGGCCGACTGCGAGGCCGCGCACCCCGCCGGCGTCGCCGGATTCGGCGCCCGCCTCGGCTGCCTGATGGTCCTCTGCGTCGAGCCCTGCGCCGGCGTCCCCCCCACCCCTTGCGCGGAGTGCGTCAACACCCGCTGCGGCGACGAGTTCATCACCTGCTGGTCGAACCCCGAGTGTTACCACCTGTTCGACTGCACCACCCCCTGCAGCCCCGACGACCAGCCCTGCTTCGACGCCTGCTTCGCCGCCCACCCCGCCGGCGTCCAGGACTTCAACAACTACGCCCTGTGCAGCACCCAGGCCTGCAGCGCCGAGTGCGGCTGACCCCTCACCGCCCAAACCGCTGCGGCACCACCACCCACCCCGTGTTCCCCCCGTCGAACGGCGGCGGCTCCGGCTCCGGCCGCGTCAGCGCGAACGTCAGCGCCACCCCCCCCGCCAGCACCGCCGCCGCCCCCGTCCAGAACCACCACTTCTCCGCGATCGAAGTCTTCTCCGGCACCAGCGTCGCCCGGAGCTTCGCCTCTTCCCCCGCCTTCACCGCCACCTGCGCCTCGTACGCCACGAACCCCGCCTTGCCCACCACCACCCGGTAGGACCCTGCCGGCCGCAGCACATCCACCGGCGCCGGCCCCACGTCCACGTCGTCCACCCGCACCAGCGCCCCCGCCTCGCTCGACGTCACCCGCAGCGTCGCCGGCAGCTTCTCCAGCTCCAGCCGCAGCGACGACGTGGATCCCGGAGCGAACGTCCGGTTCACCACCTGCTGCGTGTACCCCTTCCGGTCCAGCGTCACCACGTGCGCCCCCGGATCCAGCGTCAGATCGAACGTCGCCGCGGGCGGCCTCGCCCCCGGCCCCGGCCCCAGCGTCCCTGCCACCAGGCTCGGCCGCCCCCCCGACGCGCTCAGCACCTCCAGCGGCCGCCCGTCCACCGAGATCGCCGCGTCCCCCGGCTCCAGCGTCACCGTCACGTGCGCGAGCAGCCGATCGATCTCCCCGATGAACGCCCTCGCGTCGGACGCCAGCGCCTCGGGCATCTGCCCGCCCCCGCCCGCCTCGTTCTCTGCCAGCGCCCGTGACAGCGTCCCCCGCGCCCGCGCGTACCGCCCCAGCGCCCGCTCGCACGCCCCGATGTTGAACGTCGTCGTCGGGTGCGGGTACAGCTTCGCGGACGCCTCGAACGCCGACAGCGCCTCGGCCCACTGCGCCTTCTGCACCAGATCCACCCCCTTCACGTAGAGCCCCCGCGCCTCGGCCTTTGCGCCCTCCCCCTCCGGCGCGCCTGCGGCAGCGGCTGGCTTCGCCTCCTGCGCCGCGGACGGCGGCGCCAGCGCGGCGAACGCGGCGAACGCGGCGAGCGCGACAGCGGCGGGTGGACTGGCCAGGGCGGAGCTCGATCGACGGCGCATCGGGACCCGCCCATGGCACCACAGATGCGCGCCTCAGTCCACGCGCAACACCCCATGCGCCGGGCCGCACCATCGGGCATGAAGATCACCCACGAGCCGTCGGGGCCGGGGGCCGAGGGGGCGCGATGGGCCGATCTCGACCGCCGCGCGGAATGCCGTGAGCGCCCGCCCAGCCGAGCGCGTTGCGGTGCTGGGGTTCGGGGCGTAGGGCGCCGAAGGCGACCCGAAG
>CAYQYG010000539.1:0-5608 GCA_964421485.1 uncultured Polyangiaceae bacterium
CCCGCGCCCGCCGCCGCGCCCGCTGCCGCGCCCGCGCCCGCTGCCGCGCCCGCTGCCGCGCCCCCGCCCTATCCCCCGCCGTATGCCGGGCCGTACGCGCCCGTGCCGTACGGGGTGCCAGTGCCTTACGGTCAGCCCTACTACGCGCCGCCCGCGCCTTATCAGCCCGCGGGCCCTGCGCGCATCGATTACGAGGACGGGATGCCGGTGCCGGAGGGCTACCACATCGAGAGCAAGATACGGAAAGGGCTGGTGATCGGCGGCGCGGTCACGTTCGGCGTGGTCTACCTGCTCTCGGCGCTGATCGGCGCGGTCGCCGAGGCAGGCGACAGCATCGACGGCCACAACTCGGGCGCGTTCACGCCGATGTACATCCCGATCGCGGGTCCGTTCGTCACGATCGGGACGGCGGAGGCGAAGGGCGGCGGCGCGTTCACGCTCGCGGTGCTCGGCGTGGCGCAGGCCGGGGGCGCGGCGATGCTCATCGGCGGGATCGCGGCGCCCGAGGTGCAGCTCGTGCGCAACGACGTGGCCCGTGTCTCCGTGAAGCCCGTCGCGGGCCGAGGCACGATGGGCCTCGGCGTGAACGGCGCGTTCTGAAGAGAGAGATTCACAGGGAGGCGGGGAGGCGGGGAGACGAGAGATCAGAGAAATTCATTCTCTGATCTCCCCGCGTCCCTGTGAGTCTCTCTCTTCTCTCTCTCTTTCCGATCTAGCGCTGGGGCTCGGGGGGGCTGAGCTGGACCGGCTGCTCGAGCGGGGGCTCGTCCATCGTCTTCACGGCGCGCTTGGCGCGCTTGCGGACGTCGACGTGCAGCGACTCGTCGAAGTTGATCGCCGAGAAGCACGCGCGGGCTTCCATCTTCTTGCCCACGTTCAGGTAGGCCTCGGCCTCGTTCCAGCGCAGCTTCCAGTCGCGCTTCGGCATGTCCTCGATCTTCGCGGCGTCGGCGAGGATCTCGTCGTAGCGCTGCTCCTTGCCGAGCTCGCCCCAGTACTCGGCGCGCAGCTCGTCGTCGGCGGGCGCGAGGGAGACCGCCTGCGCGAAGGTCGCGATCGCGTCCTCGGCGCGGCCGATCGCGAGCTTCGCGCGGGCCAGCGAGCGGAGGGCGCCGGCGCTCCCGGGGTGCGCCTCCACGAACGCCGCGAGCGCGGGCAGCGCCTTGTGGACCTTCTCGATGTCGTTCATGTCCTGCGGCAGGAAGCGCAGCGCGAGCGCCTGCAGATCGCCGGGGTCGCGCTCGAGCGCGCGGTCGATCGCGGCCGCGGCCTGCTCGTGGGAGCCCATCGCGGAGAGCGTCTTCGCGAGCTCCACCTGCGCCCCGGAGGACGCCGGCGCGCGGGCCGCGAAGGACTCCGCGGCCTGGAGCGCGTCGGCCGCGCGGCCGAGCGCGCGCAGCGCGGCGACGCGGGCGAGCTCGGCGCGCTCGAGCCTGGGCGCGTCGTCGCCGGCGACCTTGATCGCGCGTTCGGCGGCGGCGAGCACGACCTCGTGGCGCTGCTCGCGCTCGTGGTAGGCGAGCTGCTCCAGGAAGAACACCGCGTCGTGCGGCTCGGCGTCCCATTGACCGGTCAGGTACGCGCAGATCGAGTCCGCGCGCACGTAGATCAGCGACGCGGCGTCGCGCGGGTTCTCGTAGATCGGGGCGAGCACGCGGAGCTGCACGAGCGCGTCGAGCGCGGGCTGGCAGTCGGGCTTCGCCTCGAGCGCGAGCACCATCTCGCCTATCGCCGCGTCCTCGTTCTGCATCGCGAGGTGCACGTGGCCGACCGCGACGTGGTACTCGGGGTCACCCTCGAAGGTCTTGCGGATCCCCTGGAAGCTCTTCAGCGCGGCGGCGAAATCGCGCTGGTTCGCCTGCGCGGACGCGAGGTTCAGGCGCGCGGCGTGGTCCTCCGGGTCCATCGCCGCGATGCGCTTCAGCGCGGAGACGGCGCGCTCGTAGTCGTTGGCCGAGAAGGCCTGCTGCGCGCGCTCCCAGAGCGGGGCCTTGTCGACGAACCCCTCGAGGGCGGAGACGACGGCGCTGTTCCTCTTGCGCCACTCGCCGCTCTTGCCCGCCTCGGAGTTGGTGAGGAAGTCCTTGATCCATTTCCGCGCGGTCTCGATGGAGAGGCCGCTCTCCGCCAGCCCCTCGAACTCCGCGCGCGGGACCGGCAGACGCGCCGGGAGCCCTTGCCTGCGCGCGATCTTCTCGTCGAGCCCGATGAGGACCCAGTCGCCTTGCTCGCTCATACCCGGACGGTAGCCGCCGCGAGCGGCCGGGATCAACCTGTTCGATGGGCTAGGAGAAGAAGAGGAGCAGCAGCGTCAGGACGACGATGAACACGGTGCCGGCGACGATGATCGTGATCGTGCGTGGCATGCCGAAGAGCATCGGCTGGAGGCGCGCGCGGAACGCCATGGAATCCGGGCCGGCGGCGTAGGGGGGCTGCGACGCCGCCGCCTGGGCGAACGCCGAGGGCGGGCCCGCGTCGGCGCGGGAGCGGAGGAAGCTCGGCGGCATCGCCTCGGGCGCCGGGAACACGCCGTCGGGGAGCCGCTGGGTGCTGGAGCGGTCCGCCGAGGACGGCGCAGGGATGGGGCCCGTCGAGAAGCGCGGATCGCCGCGCGGAGGCGTGGAGACGGGGCCGGAGGCTGGGAAGGTGGACTGCGGGCGCGGCGCGCCGCTGCCGTGGAGGGGCGAGGCGGGCCGCGGCTCCTCGTGCGGCGGCGCGCTGCGGCGGATCGCCTGCTCGATCGCGAGCGCCTCGTCGAGGCGGCGCGACGCCTCGGCGGGGTCCGCGCTCGCCGCGAGCCGCGCGGCGTCCGCCGCGATCGACGCGGCCTTGGCGGCGGCGGCGGCCGCGGCGGCCTTCCGCTCGGCCTCGGCGGCGGCCGCGCTGGCCTCGTCCTGCAGGCGCGAGGCCTCGAGCGCGAGCCGCTCGGCCTCCGCGCGCACGCGATCCGGGGATCCGGCCGGGGTCCGCGTCGAGAACGGCTCGTCGTCCTCGTCGGCGGAGGGCGCCCGGAGCGCCTGCACGCCGGACCGGGGCGGCGGCGGCGGCGCGGGGATCGAGCCGGGGTTTGGGGCGGAGGGCGCGCCACGTGGAGCGCGACCCGGATCGGCGCTCGGGGCGGAGGGCGCGCCGCGCGGAGGGGGCGGCGGCGTGCGGCTCGGCGGGGGGGGCGGCGGCGTGCGGAAGCCCGGCGGCGGAGGCGGCGCAGTGCGCGGGGGCGGCGGCGGCGCAGTTCGGGGCGGGCGCGCGCGCGCGTGCTCGGGGCCCGGGCCCTCCTTCAGCGGCATGGTCGGCAGGTCCTCGCCGTCGGCGTCGCTGGGCGGCAGCACGAGGCGCGCGCCGGGGGCTCCGGGCGCGCGGGCCGCGGGCTCGTCCGCGCGCGGCCCCCGGTGGGCGATCGGGGAGCGGACGTTCTTGACCGCGGTCGCGCGCAGATCGTCGCTCTCGTCGTCGGCGATCTCGTGGGCCGCGGGCACCCTCGCGAGCGCGCGCGCGTCGGGCTTGGCGCCCTTCTTGACGACCGTCGGCCCCTCCTCGCCCCAGTCGTCGCCGTGCAAGCGATCGGTGGGTATGTCCTCGGCGGGCTCGCCCGCGGCGACCTCGCGGATCACCGGGCGCATGCGCCCGTGGAGCGCGGCGACCTTCGCCTCCGCGTTGTCGGTGATGTCGGTGCACTCCTCGTCGGCGCCGTGCCTCCTGCGGGCGGCGCCGCTGCGCCGGTCGGGGATGCCGGTGCCGGTGTACGTCGGCACGCGCGGCGGCGGGCGCGCCCGCGCCGGCGAGCCGCCGTGCAGGGACTCCCCGGAGGCCGCGAGCTCGCCGGCGATCGCGCGCTCGAACCAGCGCATCTGGCGCATGGCGTTCCGGCGCACGAACCGGCCGAGCGCCTCGTGGCTGTCCTCCATGTACCCGTGCGCGTGGAGCCACTCGTCGACGCGCGCCTGGATCTCGCCCGCGTGCTGGAAGCGCGACGCCGGGGCCTTCTCCAGGCAGCGCGACACGATCGACACGAGCTCCTTGTCGATCTTCGGCCGGAGCTCCTTGAGGTCCGCGGGCGGCTGCGTCGCGGCGAGGTGCATCATCTCGTAGTCGGTCGCCGCGGCCCACGGGTGCCGCCCGGCGAAGAGCTCGAAGAGCATCACGCCCAGCGAGAACAGATCCGCGCGGCCGTCGATCGCGAGCCCCCTCGCCTGCTCGGGCGCCATGTACGTCGGCTCGCCCTTCAGCATGCCCGTGAGCGTCCGCGTCATGCGGAGCTTCGCCTTGGCCATGCCGAAGTCGGCGATCTTCACCTCGCCCTTGAACCCGATGAGCACGTTGCCGGGCGTGAGGTCGCGGTGCACGAGGTGGAGCAGCTCCCCCTCGCGCGATCGGAGCGCGTGCGCGGCGGCGAGGCCGCGGCAGAGCGAGGCGGCGATGAACACGACGAGCCGCTCCGGGAAGACCTCACCGGTCTCGAAGACGGTCTTCATGAGCCGCGCGAGGCTCACGCCCTGCACCAGCTCGAACGCGAGGTAGGTCCCCTGCGCGTCGCTGCCCCAGCCCGCGACCTCGACGACGTTCGGGTGCTTGAGCGCCGCGGTCATCCAGACCTCGTCGAGGAACTGGGTCGAGAAGCCTGGATCCTCGGCGATGTGCGGGTGCAGCCGCTTGACCGCGATGAGCTCCCCGCGCCGGTGCGGCCCCGCCACGCGGCACAGATCGACGCGCGTCGTCGCCCCTGTCGCGATCTCGGCGAGGTACTGGAACGAGAGCGCCGTCGAGGCGGGCTCGGGGAGCCGAGACATGCAGGCGGGAGTCTACCGGGGCAGAGGCCCGCCCGGAAAGCCCTCAGGAGTCCCGGGCCGCCGCGATGGCCGCGCTGATCCCGGAGGGGGTGGCCTTGAGGTGCACGTCGAGGTGATCGTCCTTGGTCTTGATCGCTTCGACGCCGAGGATCGGCGTGACGATCCGCAGCGTCCGCGTGACCTTGGGGTTCTCCGCGATCGAGGGGATCTTCATGAGGTCGAGCGAGATGCGATCGTCCTTGGCGTCGACCAGGGCGGCCGGGCGCTTGGGCATGAAGGCGACGAGGTTGCCCGGCTTGGAGAGGTCGAGCGCCCCGGACTTGATGAGCCCCGCGAGCGGCGAGCCGGAGTCGCCCAGCACGGTGAGCGCGAGCTCCGCGATCCGGAGCCCGATGCGGATCGAGTCCGGGCGGATGTCAAGCTCCTCGGTGAAGATCACGAGCGAGGCCCTGAGGGGCGTCCCCATGGCGTCGACGGTGAGCCCGACGCGGAGCCCGGGCGGCGCGGCCTCGATGACGACGTCCTTGGGGGCCTTCTTGCCGCCGCCGAGCTCGCGCGCGAGGTACCGCAGCGCATCGATCGGCACGCCGAGCCGGAGCCCGAGCACGCCGCGCAGCGCCCTCAGGATCTCCTCCGGGTGTTCTTTGAGGTAGTTGCCAGCGTGGCGAAGCAGCGCCTTCGGGTTGGGTCTCGACATGGGAGGGGCGGCTACGATTGCCCAGGTGAAGGCCGGGGCGCAAGAGGGGTCCGCCCGTTCCGGTCACCCGTCGGCCTCTTCCGTCAGCGCTCCCCTCCCCGCTTCTGCCTCCGCTCCCGTTCCC
>CAYQYG010000540.1:0-5569 GCA_964421485.1 uncultured Polyangiaceae bacterium
GACCGCGCCCGTGACCGCGCCCGTGACCGCGCCCGTGACCGCGCCCGTGACCGCGCCCGCGCCCGCGCCCGTGACCGCGCCCGCGCCCGCTCCCGTGACCGCGCCCGTGACCGCGCCCGCGACCGTGACCGCGCCCGCGCCCGTGACCGCGCCCGCGTTCGTGGCTCCCATGACGCCTACCCCGCTCGGTTGCATCCTGTTTCGAGATGTCCCAGGATGCCCGCATGACGAGGATCGTGCAGCAGCGCCGGAAGGCCACGGCCGAGGATCTGCTCGCCATCCCCGAGGAGGAGCGCTTCCACGAGATCATCGGCGGCGAGCTGGTGCGGAAGGCGATGCCGAGCGCGAAGCACGGCGGCGCGCAGGGCCGCGTGGTACGAACGGTGTCCCCCTACGATCGCCGCCCCCAGCCGCCCGGCCCCGGCGGCTGGTGGTTCGCGACCGAGGTGGAGGTCGCGCTCGAGCCGAACGAGATCTACCGGCCGGACGTGGTCGGCTGGCGCAGGGAGCGGCTGCCGGAGCTCCCGGACGCGACGCCCGTCGCCGTGCGGCCGGACTGGATCTGCGAGGTGCTCTCTCCCTCGAACAAACGCAATGACACCATCAAGAAGAGGCGGGTCTATCATCGCTGCGGCGTGCCGCACTTCTGGATCGTGGATCCCATGGAGGAGACGCTGGATGTCTATCGCTGGCACACGGACGGCTACCTTCAGGTGCTGGCGGCCGAGCGCGGCGATCGCGTGAGGCCCGAGCCATTCGATGCCGTGGAGCTCCGCGTGGGGGTGCTCTTCGGAGAGGACGAGGACGGCGAGCCCTAGAAAGTTGACAGCCGGCGCCCGTCCGGACTTCTTGCCGGCCCGAGCGGCCCACCTCGTCGGGCCCGGCGATCTGCTTCACGACGGAGAATCCATGTCGTTCGGTACCAGCAAGAAGGTGATGCTCTCGGCGGTCCAGCCCTCGAACCGCCTCACGATCGGCAACTATCTCGGCGCGCTCAAGAACTGGGTGCGCCTGCAGGGCGACCACGATTGCATCTTCTTCGCCGTCGACCTGCACGCGATCACGGTGGCCCAGGAGCCGGAGGAGCTCCGCGGCCAGACCTACCGCGCGGTGGCGACCTACATCGCCGCGGGCATCGACCCCGATCGCGCGATGCTCTTCGTGCAGTCGCACGTGCCGCAGCACGCGGAGCTCGCGTGGGTGCTGACGTGCTTCGCCTACATGGGCGAGCTCAGCCGCATGACCCAGTTCAAGGACAAGAGCGCCAAGCAGGGGCAGAACATCCCGGCCGGCCTCTTCGCCTACCCCGTGCTGATGGCGGCCGATATCCTGCTCTATCAGGCCGACCTCGTGCCCGTCGGCGACGACCAGAAGCAGCACGTCGAGCTCACGCGCGACCTCGCAGCGCGCATGAACCGCCTGTACGGCGATGACCTCTTCAAGATCCCGGCGCCCTGCCCGCCCCCGATCGGCGCGCGCATCATGAGCCTCCAGGATCCCACAGCCAAGATGTCGAAGTCGGATCCGGATCCGAACAGCGCGATCTACCTCTCCGACCCCGACAAGGTGATCGAGAAGAAGATCAAGCGCGCGGTCACCGACTCGGGCAGCGAGATCACCTGGGACGATGCGAAGCCGGGGATCAAGAACCTGCTCACCATCCAGGCGGCCATCACCGGAAAGAGCCCCGAGGAGATCGTCGCGCAGTATGCGGGCAAGCAGTACGGGCACCTCAAGGTCGACACCGCGCAGATCGTCGTCGAGGCCGTGCGGCCCATCCGCGAGAGGACCGATCAGCTGCTCCAGGACCTGAGCTACCTCGACCAGATCCTGGCGCGGGGCGCCGAGCAGGCGCGCGAGCGCGCGGAGAGGACGCTCGTCGAGGTCCATCGCCGCGTGGGCTTCATTCCGGGGCGGCCTCCCCGCCCGCGATCGCCGGCACCGTAGGAGGCGGGGGCTCCCCGTGGTAGTCTGCGCCGCATGGCAGATACCGGCGGCTCCGGGGCGCTATCACGGAGACCGCGACGCCCGGACGTCGCGGTCCTCCTCGTCGCCTGCTGCGCGCTGCTTTGGTCCCCGGGCTGCGACGGGGGCGGCGCAGGCGGCGGCGACGACGTGCCTCCGCTCGACACCGAGGCCCTGAAGGACCCGGAGGCGTGCGCCTCGTGCCACCCCGATCACTTCCGGGAGTGGTCGGGCAGCATGCACGCCTACGCCTCCGACGACCCGGTGTTCATCGCGATGAACGCGCGCGCCCAGCGCGAGACGGGGGGCGCCGTCGGATCCTTCTGCGTCGATTGCCACGCTCCCATGGCCGTGCGCACCGGCGCCACGCAGGACGGCCTCAACCTCGACGCATTGCCGCGATCGCTCCGGGGTGTCACCTGCATCTTCTGCCATTCGGTCGTGGACGTGGAGGAGGGGCACAACAATGGGCTGGTGCTGGCCGACGACGGCATCCTCCGCGGAAGCATCCGGGATCCGGCGCCGGCGGGCGCGCACAGGTCCGAGTTCTCCTCGCGGTTCGAGCACCTGAGCGCCCTGTCGCCCGCGCTGTGCGGGAGCTGTCACGACGTGATCGCGCCGCCCGGGGGCTCGGTCGAGCGCACGTTCGTCGAGTGGCGAGAATCCATGTTCGCGCACGACAAGCACGCGCGGTCCTGCAACGCGTGCCACATGGAAGGGCGCGATGGCCGCGCCGCCGCGACGCCGGGCGCCCCGGAGCGCCGCGTCCACGCGCACACCTTCGCGGGCGTCGACACGGCGCTCACCCCCTTTCCGGAGGCGGAGGTCCAGCGAGAGGCCGTCCAGCGCTCGCTCGACGGGACCCTGCAGGCAGCGCTCTGCGTCACGGGCGCGGGCTCGCCGGGGGCGACCCTCCAGGTCGTGCTCGAGAACGTGAGCGCCGGCCACATGTGGCCGAGCGGCGCGGCGCACGACCGGCGCGCCTGGGTCGAGGTGATCGCATACGCGGGCGGGCAACCCATCTACCAGAGCGGCGCCGTCGCGGGCGGCGAGTCCGTCACCGCGTCGCCGGATCCCGATCTGTGGCTGATCCGCGAGTGCTTGTTCGGCGCGCAGGGCCAGTACGTCTCCATGCCCTGGGAGGCGGCGAGCCACGAGAGCAACCAGCTCCCCGCGCCGACCCCGAGCGAGCCGAGCGATCCGGCCCATGGCCTCGCCCGCGTCGTCCGGACCTTCCCGCGCCCCACGTCGACGCCCGCCGCGCTCGCCGTGCCCCCGGACCGGGTGACGATGCGGGTGCGGCTCGTGCCGGTGGGTCTCGACGTGCTCGACGATCTGATCGCCGGGGGCGATCTCGACGCCTCGATCAGGGACCGGATGCCTGTCTTCGATCTGGGCGGGGTCGCGCTGGAGTGGACCGCCGCGACCGCGACGCACACCTACGACGACGGCGGGATCCCGATCTCCTGCGTCTCCTCCGGGATCTCGACGCCGCCGAGCGAGGCGATCCCGGCACCCGAGAACGCGAGCTGCACGCCCTGAGCGCTCATGGGCGTCAGGTCGGCCGGCGGGATCCGTCCGCGAGCACTTGATCGAGCGGGCGGTCCTGGTCGTACAGCGTCGCGCCGATCGGATAGCCGTCCTCTTCCCACATCTTGGTCCAGCCGTGCCGCACGCCGAGGTGCCACCACGCCTGCGTGGTGATGGTCCCGGCCGAGCACATGGTCGTGTGGAGCCCGTGGGCCAGGTGCTCCCGCTCCTCCCGGTCGGCGTAGAGCCCGAAGCCCTCGCGGCCGCCGCTGGCGTGGTAGCCGATGGCCCAGCGCATGAGCCCCTGCTCGTAATACCATTGCGAGCGCAGCTTGCCGGAGCGGTAGAAGCCCAGCGAGAGGCCGTGGCGCATGGGGATGGTGCCGATGCCGCGCGGCACGGCGCACCCGACGCTCAGCTCGTCCTCGTACACGCGGGCGCCCGGGGGGCACCGCACGACGTGCGCGCCCGCCTCGGCGCGGACGAGCGTGTCCGGCACCCACGTCGGGATGTCGGGGCCCGGCTGCGGCGTGAAGAAGGCGCGCACCTCGGCGGAGAGCGCCGGCCGGTGCCGCTTGTTCGCCTCCATCCGCGGCGCGGCCTCCTCGAGCATGCGCATCGAGCCGCGCAGGTTCCGGATCTGCGCCTCGACGATGCCGCGCATCTCGGGCGGCGTCGACGCGAGGCTGCTCTCCAGCTCTTCGAGCAGCGCCTGGGTCTCGGCGAGGAGCGAGGACATGAGCGCAGGCTACCCCATGCCGGGGCGCGCCGGCACCCTCCGTTCACCGCGCCTCGGGCGGCGGGCCGGACCAGGCGGAAGCGCCCGACTCGCGGCCGGCCCACGCCATCTGCTCGGAGGCGTCGGCCGCCATCGTGTCAGGGCCCACGACGATGATCCCGATATCGCCGCCTCGGGCCTTCACGGATTCGACGGCGCGCCGCGCGGCGTCGGCGGGCGAGGCGCCCGCATTGAGCCAGGCGTCGACCTCGCGGGCGAGCGCCGATTCGATGATGCGCTCGCCGGTGCCCGTGGCCGCGGACGCGCCGCGCGGGCCGGCGAACAGGCCGGCGCCGTAGATCGGGACGTCCCCCACGCGGCCGCGCAGGGTGATCGAGGTGCCGCCGGTCGAGAGCGCCACGGCGAAGCGGCCGTCCGCCGATCGGACCGCGACGCCGACCGTGTCGACGCCGGCGTCGCGCTCCTCCGCGCCGGCGTCGCGCTCTTTCGCGCCGGCGGGCGCGGCTGCGTCCATGCCCGCCTCGGCCAGGCCGCGCTCGAAGTTCCACCGCGCCCGCCAGTCAAATCGCTTCCATGCGTCGGGCAATGCCGGATCGCCCCGGCGGAGCTGGTCGCGGAGGACCTCGGTCTTGGCGCGCATGGCGTCGGTCGCGGGGTCGTACGGGGCCATGCCGAGCGTGCGGGCGAAGCGGGTGGCGCCGTCGCCCGCGAGCAGGAGGTGCGGAGTATCGAGGACCGCCCGGGCGACCTGGACCGGGTTCTTGACCGCCTCGATGGCCGCGACCGCAGCGAAGCGGCCCTCGGAGGTCATGACCGAGGCGTCCATCTGGACGGTCTGCCCGTCGATGCGGACGCGCGATCCGGTGCCGGCATTGAATCGGGCGTCGTCCTCGAGCACGACGACGCCCGCGACCGCGGCGTCGACCGGCTCGCCGCCGCGCTCGAGGGCGGCGAGCGCCGCGTCCACCGCGGCGCGGCAGCCGTCCGACCGGCCAGGCGGCGAGCCGACACCGCCGTGTGCAATGGCCGCCGCCTTCCAGGGCGTGGGCGGCAGAGGGCGCCGCTCGGGCGCTCGGCTGTCCGCGGGACCCGGGGCGCCGCCCGGCGGCGCGGCGTCGCCTCCCCCGCGGCAGCCGCCGCAGGCGAGGAGCGTGAGGGCCAGGAAGATCCGTGCGGCGCGCGCGTGCATGCGCGGGAATCTATACGCATTCGCGGCGGTGATGGAGCGGTTCTACCGGCCCGGCGGGCAGATACCTCGTCGCCGGGGTCACTGAACTTGGCGGTTCTGTGCGAATTTCCGCGAGCAACAGGGGACCGGGACCGAGACCGAGACCG